>DUZQ01000031.1 GCA_013349435.1 Planctomycetota bacterium
ATGAACTGGATGCCGGATTCGGCCTTCGCACGAGGCTACGGAGGACAGGCAAGTCCGGCATGACAATAGCGCTCAGAATGACATGTGGACGCCTCAGAATGACCCCGCGTCAAACGCGGGGCTAAATGAACTGGATGCCGGATTCGGCCTTCGCACGAGGCTACGGAGGACAGGCAAGTCCGGCATGACAATAGCGCTCAGAATGACATGTGGACGCCTCAGAATGACAAGATTGCTTATGAGCTTATCAATAAAGCACTTAAAGCCAATACCGGATACAGAGCGGTTGGTTTGAATTGTTAAATTTTTTTCTGGACAAGCCTGGGATGAGGTGGTATATTATTGACCGGTAAGATAGTATTTTGATTTTTTGTACATAGAGGTAGTAATTATGGCACATAAAAAGGGACAAGGCTCGTCGAGGAACGGCAGAGACAGTAATCCTAAATACCGCGGTGTGAAGCTGTTCGGGGGCCAGGGGGCCAGGGCGGGTGCGATTCTGGTTCGCCAGTGCGGAACTAAATTCAAGCCCGGATTTAACGTGGGTATGGGAAGAGATTTTACGCTTTTTGCTCTTAGAGACGGAAAAGTGCAGTTTCAGGGCAAAAAAGTGCATATAGTTGCCTGACGACGGAAAGCAGGACTTCAAAAAAGGGTGGCAATTTAGCCGCCCTTTTTTTATTATCTAAGCTACCTTGAATTATTTTTTAGACAATGATTTTTTTGAGGTTTCGCCTTATTTTGCTTTATTTCTGGATCCCGGCTCCCTCCTTCGCGCGAGGCTACGGAGGACAGGCAAGGCCGGTGTGACAAAAGCGTAAAATGTAAAGTGGAGAGCGAAAAACTGTGGAATGGCTTCGCCATGCTGTTTTATTCTGGATACCGGCTCGGGGGCCGGTATGACAAAGGGTGGTGCGTCTGGATACCGGCTCGGGGCCGGTATGACAAAGGGTGGTGCGTCTGGATACCGGCTCGGGGGCCGGTATGACAAAGGGTGGTGCGTCTGGATACCGGCTCGGGGGCCGGTATGACAAAGGGTGGTGCGTCTGGATACCAGCTCCCGTTCGGCTTCGCTCAGGGCAGGCTTGGGCGGGATGACTTCTTGGTCTTTATAGGTGACAAATTAGGTCTAATGTCTAAAAACTTTATAAGAGTAGCTTAGATTGGTAAAACGATGGATAATCAAAAAGCAAAAACTCCGAGCCAAAGTTCGGTCGAGGCACGATATGTACTAATGCCAGACCAGGCAAACCCTTGCGGTACTGCTTTCGGCGGTGCGATAGTGGCGTGGATAGATATGGTTGCAGCGATGGCGGCCCAAAGGCACTGCGGCAAAGAGGTTGTAACTGCAAGCATCGATTCATTAAACTTCAGGGAGCCGATTCACATCGGCGAACACGTAGTTTTAAAGGCAAGTGTAAATTACGCGGGCCGAACGTCTATGGAGGTTGGGGTTCAGGTAAGCCGGGAGGATCCATATACGGGCCGGTCAACGGTGGCGACGACCGCTCATCTTACTTTTGTGGCTCTTGATGAGAATAAAAAGCCGACGCCGGTCCCGGCTATTATAGCTGAAACCGAGGACCAGAAGAGGCGGTATTCGAACGCCAAGATGCGAGTAAAGAACAGAAAAGAGCTTCTTCGGAAGATGCGGTAGAAAACAGACGACTGAGGACGGAGCAGTGTGGCGGTTGATAGAACTGGTATTACACATAAGGGGGTCAAGTTATGTTGAATCGAAGGAAATTTTTGTCGGTGGCGGGGGCGGCCTCGGCTGTGGGTATTTTGGGCGAAATGCCAAAAGTGGCAGCTGCAGTTCCGAAGGCTGAGAGTGAATTAGGGAGGGTGAAGATTCGGGATGTGAAGACGGCGTCTGTAAGGCTGACTTACTATGATGCTCATTTAGTTAAGGTTTTTACCGACAGCGGGCTTTACGGTCTGGGTGAGGCGTATCGGGGGTCTGGTACACTGGATTGGATAAAAACAATCAAGGAGGAGGTGATTGGCGAGGATCCATTGCAGGTTGATATGCTGTTTCATAAGATGATGGAGGCCGGGTCGGGGGCTGATGCGAGGAGTGGTACGCTTACGGGTGCGATCGCGGGTATAGAATCGGCGATATTGGATCTTGTTGGCAAGATTTTAAGTGTGCCTGTGTATGTTCTTTTAGGGGGTAAGTTTCGTGACAAGCTTTTAATCTATCACGATACAGGCTCACCGGATACGGTAGAGGTTGGGCCGTGGGTCGAGGAAGCAGTTCGGTCGCGTGACAAGTACGGATTTAAGTCAATGAAGTTCGATTTGAATCCTTTTCGTGGTGAGCGGTGGAATCGAACGCTGTCAACGGTGGATATGAAGATATGGTTGAAGATTTTGGAGGCGATACGTAAAGAGTTAGGGCCTGATTTTCCATTGGCGGTGGATTTGCACTGGAAATATAACACGCGTGACGCGCTGAAATTTATCCAGATGACCGAGCATTTGAACCTTTGGTTTATGGAGGACCCGATTCCGCCGGAAAATGCAGATGCACTGGCGCGGATTACGCGGGCGACAAAGGTGCCGATATGCACGGGTGAAAACCTTTATACGCGTCATACATGGCGGCCTTTTATCGAACAACAGGCGTGCGATATTATCCAGCCGGACGTGCAAAAGTGCGGGGGATTGCTGGAGACCAAGCGGATTGCAGACTGGGCGGACCTTTATTATATGCCTATGGCGTGCCATAATCTGTGCTCGCCGGTAGGGACGGTTGCCTCGGGGCATGCTTGTGCTGCGATTCGGTCTTTTATAACACTCGAGTCTGACAGTGTGGAGCTTGAATACTGGTCGGATATCATCAAGCGTGAGGGGCCTTTTTATAAAGACGGGTATCTTGAGGTTTCTGATAAGGCGGGATTCGGGATTGAATTAGATGAAAAGGTATGCCGGAAACACTTAGCGGACTATTCGGGATTTTTCGAGTGACCTGCGGCGTTAATAGTGTTATTATGAGTTTTGGAAATGATTGTTTTTTTGCCGGGGTACGGTTATGGGGTGGATAGTCTTTGTAGTAGTGGTCTTCGTGTTTGTTTTCCTGTTTGTCCGTCGTGTTTATGAAAAAGGAGACGGAAAGTCGAATAAAGGTTCATCCGAGCAAGCCGGCGATACGTGGAGCGGAAATGATTCGTCATCAGATGAATAAAGAAACAAACAGAGGGCACGTGTAATGAGTTCTGAAAGCGAAGAAAACCTTACAGAGCAAAAGGTTCAATCAGCGCTTAAGAATATCATCAGAGATGGAGTGGCGTCTCAAGCAATGGGGATATTGACGGGAGGTGCGTTTCTTACAGCTTTTGCGGTTAAGCTCGGTGCATCGAATTTTGTTATTGGTTTGTTGGCCGCAATCGGCCCATTGTCTCAATTGCTTCAGTTGCCCTCGATATTCCTTGTTGAGAAGATAAGAAACAGGAGGCTGATAATGAATTTTCTTTTTCTGAAGATATGGGGCGGTTATACGGACCGCTTCATTAACAAGTCGGTACTGGCGATAAGCGGGCCGTTGTTTATGCTTTCGATTCTGGCGTGGACATTGAAAACATGATACCCGGCCAAAAAGAAGAATAGATTTCAGGATACCGTCAAGAAGGGGTACTATGTAATGGCTAAGTTATTGAAAAAACGGCTGAAAAAGGCAGGTCTTCCGCCGGGGACTTTGGTTCATATCGGCGAAAGGAAGTTGGAGTCAGTAAGAATTACTTTTATTGACTATGACGAGCAGAGCTTTCAGGAAAAACAGCTTGACAATATCGAAGAGTGCTTCGGGTTTAAGGTTACGCCTACCGTTACATGGATAAATATTGACGGCTTGCACCAGACGGACATAATAGAGCAAGTGGGTAAACATTTCGAGCTGCACCCGCTCATCCTCGAAGACATTTTAAACACGACTCAAAGACCGAAGGCTGAGGACCTGGAAGAGAATATCTTCATCGTTCTGAATATGTTAAGTTATAACGACCGGACCCAGGCGGTACAGTCCGAGCAGGTGAGTATGGTATTAGGGCGAAATTTTGTGATTTCCTTCCAGGAGAATATCGGAGATGTGTTTGAGCAAATCAGAGACAGGTTAAGAAACGCCAAAGGCAGAATACGAAAAATGGGGCCCGATTATCTTGTATATTCCCTTATAGATGCGATTGTTGACAGCTACTTTGTAATACTTGAAAAGATTGGCGAGAATATCGAGCAGTTGGAGGAAAGGCTCATCCATAATCCAAGTGATGAGACACTTCATCAGATACACATTCTGAAGAGAGAGCTGATAGGTCTTCGCCGGTCGGTCTGGCCGCTGCGTGAGCTTGTTGGGGGCATCGAACGAAGCGAGTCGGTTCTAATCAAGGAGTCAACGGAGATGTATCTTCGCGATGTTTACGACCATACGATACAGGTGATTGACACGGTTGAAAGCTATCGTGATATGGTTTCAGGGATGCTGGATATTTACCTTTCGAGTATAAGCAACAGGATGAACGCGGTAATGAAGGTTCTTACGATTATCGCAACGATATTTATTCCGCTGACCTTTATCGCGGGCATCTACGGGATGAATTTCAAGTATATGCCGGAGCTTGAGTGGCGTTTCGGCTACGGGCTTGTGTTGATAATCATGGTGATAGTCACGTGTATTATGCTGGTATATTTCAGAAAGAAGAAATGGCTGTAGGAGACACGGTTCTAAAGCGTATATTATCCGCTTAACGCTTTTAAGGAGTATAAGATGAGCGTGATGCTTTTCATTATCGTTCTGGTTGCATCTTTTATAATAGTAAGGATAGGGGCAATTGCTTTTCAACTGACGGGTCTGGAGTGGTCGTTAGCCAAATTTCAGTCACTTTCCTGTTTCAGCGGGACCGGCTTTACAACCAAAGAGGCCGAGCTTGTAACGGGACATCCTCAAAGACGGCGGATTGCAACGGTGCTGATTGTCCTGGGCAACGCCGGCCTTGTTACCATGGTAGCCACGGTGGCCAGCGCGCTTAGTGCGCAACAGGCCGTCTGGGCGAGGCTTTCAGAATCTTTTTTGCCCGTAGCTGTTCCTTCTATTCTTGTTCCGTGGGTCAATCTCGCTGTGATTGTTGTCGCGGTCTATGTAATATACAGAGTCTTTACGAACCGGGGGATTGTAAGAAGGCTTACTGAATCGCTTAGAAAAAGGATTGTCAAAAAAGAATTTTTCAAGCCGGTCTCTTTCGAAGAGTTGCTGCTTGTTACAGGTGGTTACGGAGTCAGCAGGATAGAGGTCTGCGAAAACAGCCCCACCCTTAACAAGACACTTTCCGAGTCCGACTTAAGGAAAAACGATATTACAGTTCTGGCGGTAACAAGAGGCGAAAGAACCATTCCCAATCCTTCGGCGGACACAAGGATGCTGTTGGGTGATGAACTTATCTGCTTCGGGAAACTGGAGAACATAAGAGACAAAGTCTGCGTGATACCCTAAAAGTCGGCCCTAAAGCGGGGTTGACATTGTAAGGTTCTTTTTCATTGAAGGGATAAATGTATGGAGAATATGCTGGCGTTAAACCCGGCATTTTATAGCTGGGTTGTTCTGCCTTTTTTGATTTTTGCTGCACGTGTTGTCGATGTCAGCATGGGCACAATAAGGGTGATATTCATTTCCAGGGGCATGAAATATCTTGCGCCCGTGGTGGGTTTTTTCGAGATACTCGTCTGGCTTTTAGCGATAGGCCAGATTATGCAAAACCTTTCGAGTCCGATATGCTACATTGCCTACGCGGGCGGATTTGCAGCGGGGAACTTTGTTGGTATATATATCGCCGAGAAACTGTCCCTCGGCATAGTGGTTATAAGGGTTATCACAAAGCAGGATGCTTCCGGGCTGATATATCGCCTGAATTTAGCCGATTACGGTGTAACAACTATTGAGGGACAAGGCTCGGCCGGCAAGGTTCAGGTTGTTTTTACCATTGTTCCCCGCCGTGAAGCAGACACTGTTGTGGATATGGTCAAGAAGTTCAATCCGAAGGCCTTTTATACGATAGAGGAGGTGGGTTTTGTTGAAAGCGGGGTCTTCCCCCCGAAAAGAAGATTTCGGCAACGGCGGTTGCTGGATTTCCTCTGGCCGTTTCGGAAGGGCAAATAAGCTCCTGAATTTGGTTTTTTGACGAGTGCTTATGTGGCAGGCAGTTTTGATGCTCGGCGGGTTTGTAATAGTGATAAAAGGCGCCTCCCTTCTTGTGGATGGTGCCTCTTTCCTTGCCAAAAAGCTGTCTGTATCCGACCTTGTCATCGGGCCTACTGTTGTCGCGTTCGGGACCTCTCTGCCGGAGCTTTCCGTTAATGTATTTGCCAGTATAAAGGGTAATACCGGAATAGCAATCGGCAATATACTCGGCAGTAACATTGCAAACATCTTTCTAATCCTCGGCATTTCAGGGCTCATTTATCCGCTCATAGTCACCAAAGGCACAGTCTGGAAGGAAATACCGTTAAGCCTTTTGGCTGCTGTTGTTTTGGGAGTACTGGCAAATGATAAATTGATTGATAATGCCGAAAGCTCGGTTCTGAGCCGGATAGACGGACTGGTCTTACTCAGCTTTTTTATAATCTTCCTTTGCTATTCCTTCACTGTTGCCGGGCGAATTAAAGGCTCAGAGGATTTATTACCCGCGAAAGAGCTTACAATCGGAAAAATTATTGCTTTGGTTGTTCTCGGATTAGCCGGCCTGATTTTGGGTGGGAACCTGGTTGTTGGCGGCGCAGTCAGGCTGGCGGACTTGTTAGGGATGAGCCAATCGACAATCGGTTTGACCGTCGTGGCGGTCGGGACATCGCTGCCTGAGCTGGCAACGTCCGTCGTGGCCGCGTATAAGAAAAACTCCGAAATAGCCGTCGGGAATGTGATAGGTTCCAACATCTTCAACGTATTCTTTATTCTTGGTGTAAGCTCGGTAATCAGACCTTTGACTTTTCAACCACGAAACAACTTTGATATAAGCGTTATGGTGCTCGCGAGTATTCTGTTATTTATATTTATGTTCACCGGGAAAAAACGCAAACTTGACAGATGGGAAGCGGCTTTATTTCTCGTTTTATACGCCGGATACATTTTCTTCGTAATTAAAAGTTGATTTGTTTGTTTTGATTGCGAAGGGCCGATTATGCTGAAAAACATCTTTTTGCCGTTTATCCCGCTTTTTGTAGCGGTCGATGCGGTGGGAGTATTGCCGATATTTATTTCCCTGACGGAAGGCCTGGAGAAAAATGAAAGAGCAAAAGTTATTATCCAGTCCATGCTCACCGCCTCAGCCCTGGCAGTTGGTTTTATCCTTGTCGGAAAGCTTGTTTTCAGGCTGCTCGGTGTCACTATAGGTGACTTTATGATTGCCGGTGGTTCTATACTTTTTTGTCTTGCGATTACGGATATAATAAATCCGGTAAAAAAAAGGCGTATTCCGGGCAAAGAGCTTGGAGCAGTTCCGCTTTGAACACCGCTGATAGTCGGGCCAGCCGTCTTGACAACCTCCCTTGTAATTATTTCGCAATACGGACTTGGGGCTACGATGGTCTCTGTAATCGCCAATATCCTGCTCGGTGGCCTGATATTCTCCTGTTCCTCAGGATTAATGCGATTCCTTGGTGAAGCCGGTTCCAAGGCATTATCAAAGATTACCAGTTTGCTTTTGGCTGCGATAGCAGTGATGTTGATACGAAAAGGCCTTCAGCAGCTTATGGATATTTAAACCACTCCACTTAGTCCTACAACGACGATTTATTACTCATCAGGTCCCATAAGCTCTTGTTATATAAATTCTTATGACGATTATGCTAAATACTAAATCCTAATATCGAAGCTTCGGATTTTAACAGGAAATAAGGTCTTACGGAGCTAAGTTGCACTGTAGGATTAGGAATCGGCATTGTACGCGTGGTTACTCCGGCTTGGTTTGCAGGGGAATTTGAACGAGAGGTAAACCTTTTTTATTTCTGATATTCAGGGATTTAAGGAACCGGTTACGTATCAGCTTCTCTGCTCGCGTACATTGCCGTATTAAATCTTTTGCCGGTTGTAACTGTATTTGTCCACCCGCCATACCCGCGTGCCCGCCTCCCGTGCCAATCCTACAGACTACATTATGTATGACATCACCGGCTTTTAGGTCTTTATCCTGAGTGCGAAGGGAAATGAGCAGGCGATTGTCGAAACAGGCGTAGCACATTACCCAGTTAACCTGCTCGTGTCTTAAGAGGAGGTCGGCCAGTTCACCAATCATATCGGGATTGTCAATTTCTCCGATGTTGCAAATCAGACAATTCTCGTAAATTCTCGTATTAGCCAATGCAGTTGAGAGCATTTGATAATATCCTGTAGGAACCCTGCCTTGCTGAATCTGGCTGAGCATTCGTTTATTTGCCAGAGGATACAAATCCTCCATCGCATCGATATCAGCCTGAATGGATTCTCTGCCGAGGTCCTGGGTGTCCGATCTAATTCCATAAAGCAATGCCGTCGCAAGTGGTATCTGGGGGGTAATCTTCGCAGCCGAAAGGTATTCCCACATAATTGTGGAAGTTGCGCCGTAGTTTTTTCGAATATCTGTAAAAGCAACGCTGCGGGTTGGTTTTCTGAGGGGGTGATGGTCGATAACGATGTCCGGCAGGATTTTTGGCGGCAAGGGATTATTTCCTGTGGCCGGCTGGGTGTCAACCATGGCGATAAGGTCGAAGTATTTATTCCCAATTTCGTTAAAAGGATGTAAATTCACCCCCAGATAATCGACAAGCTCGCGGTTCTGGGCCCGTCCGATCGTGCCACCGTAAGAAAGCCGACACGTTATTCCAGCCTTCTTGTTGGCCAGCTCTTTCAGGGCGCACGCCGCGGCGATGGCATCGGGGTCGGGGTTGTCCTGCATCACAATCAAAAGTGTCTCCTGTCCTGCCCAAAGGCTTTCGAGCTTTTTCAACTTTTTATTGGTTTGGCTTAATCCGCCCATTTTTTTTTACATTGCTCTGCAGAAACGTTTACAAATGTCATTCTGATCGCAGCGAAGCATCTCACCGCTTAGTCGGGCACTAGAAAACCGGGACTCTGTTCGCGTTTTCGAGTCCCCAAGAGAATAATATCGCGAAGGGATTGTTTGTTTTTTGCGGTGAGCCACTTTTTCTCAAAGCCGGTCTGCTGTACTATCTGTGCAATTGCCGAAAGAGCGCGCAGGTGAAAGTTGCGTTCATCCCTGGTCCCAGCAAGAACGAAAACCGTGTGTACGTCCTGGTACTGCGCCGAAAACCGGATACCCCTGCGGGCCCGAACAAGAAGGATGTCAAAAGTCTTGTCGCCATCGACAATAATGTGCGGTATTGCCATACCGGGATTCAGAACCGTGCTTGTTTCCTTTTCTCTTTCAGCGAGAAGATTGAACAGGACGGCAGGCTCTGTTTTAAGTCGCGCCGACATAGTATCTGAGGCAAGTCTAAAGAATTCTTCCAGGGCGATGGATTCCTCTATATCGAGGATTACGCACTGTTCAATTATATTGTCAAACCTGTCTTTTATAATATCATCTCTTTCTCTGATGATTTCCCGGAGTTCGGATTCCAGCGAATATGTGGTTAATTCTTTGGCAGTAACTCTCTCGATAAGGTGGAGCAGGGCATATTCCCTGTTCGTTCTGATACGTCCATAGAACCAATACACGAAGAGAGCAAATATTATGAGTAAACAGCTTATAAGAAGCGCCTCGGTACCCATCTCAAATATCAAAAAGCCGAAACCTACAATCCCGAATATCTGCATCCATGGGTATAAAGGTGCCCGGAACCGCGGCTGATAGTTATGGATTCTGCTTTCCCTTAAAATGATTACGGAGGCACAGGAAAGCAGATTTGTGAGTATCAGAACCACAGAGGCGGCCTCGACTAATATTTCGAGTCTTAAAAACAGAGACAGGATAATAAATACACCCGTTATTATAAGGGCATTATGTGGTGTTCGGAACTTTACGTTTACCCTTCCGAAGAATGCCGGCAAAAGTCCGTCCTGGCTGAGTGGTATAAGAGACCTTGCAGCGGTCATAATCCCGGCGTTTGCGGTGGATAAAAAAGCCAGGATTGCGGCAATGCTTAAAGCTATTTTTCCTGCGGGCCCCATAAAGACCCGGGCACCATCAGAAATCGGCCTGAGAGAGCGTCCCAAAGAGTCAGGTTCAAGTACACCCACCGTTACGAAAACCATCAGAGAATAAAAGACACTTACCACCAACAGGGAAAGAATCATCCCCAGGGGTATATTTTTTGCGGGATTTTTGATTTCCTCGGCGACACTGGCGATTATTAACAGTCCCGCGTATGAAACAAATACAAAGCCCGTAGTAAAGAAAACAGATGTTATGCCTTTGGGCATAAAGGGTGAAAAACGTTCTATTCTTACCCGGGGCAGACCCAAAACAATGTACAAAACCATAAGCAGCAACAAGCCAGCAACGAGGATAACCTGTGTTCTGCCAGCTTCCTTAATACCAACCAGATTTACAAAAAGAAAAACAAGACAAAAAAACACTGCAATTATATGGATGTCAATATCAACAATGAGAACTGTGAAAACGGACATTCCTACAAGTGCAAAAGCACTTTTCATAGACAGTGAAAACCAGCTCAAAATCCCAGCAACGGTTCCTACACTCGGGCCCATACTCCGGACAATGGTAAAACAATCACCACCGGCTTTTGGCATAGCAGTGGTCATTTCGGCCAAGCTTAACATTCCGGGAATTGACAAAAGAGCAGCCAAAAAGTAGCAGAGGATTATGACAGGACCGGCTTTCGAGTATGCAAGCCCGGGCAAAATAAAAAGGCCGGAGCTTATCATTGCGCCACTGGCAATGCAGAATACGTGTACTAATCCCAGGTCTCTTTTAAGTTCCATAGCAAAGTCCCTTTACGAGCATAACAGTGAAGGAGTTCGGTAATAAGTCAGGCCTTGATTCTTCAGGGCCGGAAATCTTTTTTGTTCAGGCCATATTTTTTCATCTTGTCATACAGGCTTTTAGAGTCGATACCGGCTTTTTTTGCCGCTTCGCCTACCCGGCCTTTGGTTGATGTTAAGAGGGTTGTTAAATAGCTTCTTTCGAACCGAACAAGAATGTCCTTTCGCGCATCCTTTAATGGTTTGCGGAGCCATTCTTCCGGCAAGGCCGCCGGGTTATGTGTAAGCTCTCCCAGCGATACTTCTTTGGGTCCGGTTATGCTGTCAGGCAGGTCATTAATAGTGATAAAGTCTCCCTCACAAAGAAGCATCGCTCTTTCTATGACGTTTATCAACTCACGCACGTTTCCCGGCCAGGAATAACTACAAAGAGATTTTAGGGCCTCATCGGTTATGTCTGAGACGTCGCACCCTATCCTTGGGCCCAGATAATCAATATAGCTATAGACCAGTTGAGGTATATCCTTTAGGCGTTCGCGAAGTGGTGGAACCATCAATGAAACAACATTCAGCCTGTAGTACAGGTCCCTTCGGAATAGTTTTGCCCGGACCTCCGCCTCGAGATCGCGGTTTGTAGCCGCCATAATACGGACATCAACTGTTATAGCTTTTTCACTTCCGATGCGGTGTATTTCCCGGCTTTCGAGGACGCGCAAGAGTTTGCTTTGCAGATGTATCGGCATTTCACCGATTTCATCAAGAAAGATGGTTCCCTGGTGGGCAAGTTCGAAACAACCCCTTCGAGCCTTTGTAGCACCAGTGAAAGCTCCTTGTTCGTGACCAAAAAGCTCACTTTCCAGCAAAGACTCCGGTAATGCCCCACAGTGTACGGCAATGAAGGGTCCCGGAGCACGTGGACTTTCAGCATGAAGTGCGTGTGCCAGTCTTTCCTTGCCGACACCGGTTTCACCAAGAATAAGCACCGAGGAACCACTTTTTGCTATTCGAGGTAGAATCTTTACGAATTTTTTCATTGTGGTACTTTCGGCAACAAAATCACCGATATCGGCCTCGGCTAATTTTGGCCGAACAGCCAGTTTGGGACGTGAGGCTTTGCGTTGTCTGTTTAAGATGGCATTGAAGGCACCGCCAAGTTTCCTGTTTGACAGTGTCGGATTGAGTATGGTATCGCAGCCTGCCGAGATGAGCTGAGCGTTCTGCCGGTCATCCGTTTCTTCGGATAGTACAACTATCAAAGGTGCGTCCGGGAGTTTTTGCAGGGTTTGTATTTCGTCAAGGGTTTTGTCCCGAATAAGGTCGCTACTCATAATGAGAATATCACAGATTATGCGAGAGATTTTTTTCCAAAACCGCCTGTGGTCCGCCAGGGACTCAACGACAGTGTCCGGGCTTTTGAGCAGCTTGCTTAATTTCTCTCGTAACCGGTCTTCGGTTACAGCTATGGTAATGCGTGAGAGCATGACAGCTCCAAAACTGGGAAACAGGACTTTTAATCGGGATTTTACTGCTGTTTTTTTCGGGAGTCAAGCCCCGATTTTAAGCTATCAGGCCGTGCTGCCATGATGGCCGAAAAAAATGATTTTCCCTAACTCTTTATTTAGAAGACGATTAGGATGGCCACAAGAAATTTTTCGCGTTCTGGCACGACTTTTGAGTTAATAAAAAATTGAAACGATAGGTTGAAAAAGGAGCTAACCAGTTTCAAGGTTGAAGTTGGCGGAATAATGAAGAGTAAAAGGGAACAGATGAAAACAAAGAAAAGAGCAAAGAAAAATATAAAAGCGACAAGAGCAAATAAAGCTTGTCAAAAGGGCAAAATGGACGCTTATATTGCCGAACGGCCTAAGAGATAATTGGTTAGAAACCATTAGTTGATTTGATTTTTTGTTTAAGGAGGCATTCAAAAGCAAAGGCTGTGAAGATAAAATTCAAAGAGGCTTAAACAGACCAAATTTGAACAGTTTTCGCGGTAAATCATTGGGATTGGCCGCGCAATATTAACAATTTGTTCGGGGGCCACTGTTCCGATAAGGGGTTGTTGGAATCGGTGGCCCCAACAAAAAGTACAGGAAATGAACGGTTGTAAAAGCTGTTGTGTTTGAAATAAGAATTCTGTTTTGGGAGTTTAGTTATGAAGAAGACAAGATTTGTTTTGTTTTTGGTGCTTGTGCTGAGTATTGCTCTGTTGAGCGCAGTTCCCGGGTGCAGGCAAAAAAAGGCCGAAGCGAATAAAACCAGAGATGCAAGCAGGCAAATCCCCGATTTTCGCCACCGGGAAGAACCATACGATCCTTGCGGCGGTTACAATCCTGAAGAAGCCGAGTATTCCGCCGAAGAGGCACCTGCGTACTTTGCGGATGAAGATGATATGCAACAGTTGCCTCAGGAATCAGATGACGGTGAACTGCTTGTACAGCCGGAAGATGTCGAACAGGGAACAGCTTATGATGAGTATGAAGAGGACGCCGAGGAATACGAGGGCCAGGCGGAGCAATACGAACAAGATTATGCAGAAGACAATGAAGATTATGAACAAGATTATGCAGAAGACAATGAAGATTACGAACAAGAGTATCCTGATGAAGGTTATGGTGCAGAGTCAAACGAGTATTAATTTTTGCCGAAAAGGGGTCTGTCCTTAAGTTATGTTTTGGTCTGAAAAACTTGAGACTCATTGCAAAAGTATATACAGACGGCGCTAAGGCCGAGGGTCAATTTAAAAGTGCAAAGTGAGTTAAGTGAAACAGACGCAGGTGTGGGGAGTTCGCTTTTTGGTAAGAGCGTTTGCCAGGTGGCGAGCTCCCTTTGCGAATGAGGTAGTTGGCTGAGTTTGCAGAAAGGATAGAGATGATAGTACAAGAGGGAAAGGCTTTAAGCAGGATTGGTCGCAACACAATCCGTCAGTGTTGCCCTGAATGCGGTTTCATTATGGAGATAGTGGACTGTCACAAAGAAGACGGGGTAACATTCGTGTGGTATAGCTGCAGCAGAGACGGCTGCAATGGGCAGTGGCTGAAGAGAATAAGTTGCATTTCGCCGAGTCGTGTAAAAAAGTTTTGTTGAGTTGACCGATAGCAATCAGGTCAGCAACATTGCAGCTTGTAAAAGGTGAGAATCCCTGAGAAGAAAAAATGAAAATCCCTGCAAGAACCTGCAGATTATGAATACTAATCCGAAAGCGAGTCAAAATGGGAAAACAGACGGAACGGGAACTATTCCATCGTCATCCTGACAATCCGATACTTTCGGTAAAGGACTGGCCCTATAATGCCAACTCGGTTTTTAATTCGGCCGCAGTGGAGGTTGAGGGAAATATACTTCTGCTGGTTCGTGTTGAGGATTTCCGGGGTATTTCACACTTTACCGCTGCCCGGAGCAGGGACGGAGTTACCAAGTGGGATATCGACCCGGAACCTACATTACGGCCCGACCCGGCAAATCACCCTGAGGAGCTTTGGGGGATAGAAGATCCGAGAGTTACCCGGCTCGAAGAATTACAAAAGTGGGTAATAGCCTATACCGCTTATTCCAAGGCCGGCCCTTTGGTATCGTTGGCAACCACCAAGGATTTCAGCACTTTCGAACGGCTGGGGCCAGTAATGCCTCCGGAAGATAAAGACGCAGCGATATTTCCAAAACTTTTTGGCGACAGATGGGCCATGCTCCACAGGCCTGTGGCAAGGTCGCCAAGTCTGCCGGCTAATATCTGGCTTTCCTTTTCGCATGACCTGATACATTGGGGCAACCACCAGGAGATAGTATGCGCTCGAGAAGGGAGCTGGTGGGACGCCAATAAAATCGGTCTTTCTGCTCCCCCTTTGGAGACCTCGGAGGGCTGGTTGATTCTTTATCATGGAGTTCGTACCACCCCATCGGGCTCCATTTACCGCTTAGGGGTGGTGTTACTTGATATTGACGACCCGACTCGTGTCATTCGACGCACCGACGAGTGGATTTTCGGGCCGAAGGCAACCTATGAACGTGAAGGGGACGTAGATGATGTAGTTTTTCCTTGTGGCTGGGTTATGCGGTGTGATACTATTAATATGTACTATGGGGCAGCGGATTCTTGTATTGCTCTTGCAACAGCAAGGCTGGATAAAATAGTAAGTTTTATCCTTACCTGTCCCAATCACAGTTCTTCGGATTGGTGGAAGAGCTGAACAAGATTAAGTTTAAGAATATAAAACTCACAAGCTACCGGACAAATGCTGTTATGGCAAATCTTGCGAACAATAATTGCATTTCTGAAAAACAGCAAAATTTTCGGTATAGCGGAGAGGTTGTATATATCTACGCTTTTGACATAGCATACGATATGAAGCGTCAACCAATTTCGGAACTTCTGGGTCAACCGGTACAGAATTACCACATCGGACCAAGCAAGCGCAGTCCAAAACAACTATTTTTCTACAGCCCCCAGATGGTTAAGTTGCCTTGCAAAGAACGACTTATTAACGGCGGTGTTGTTGAAATTCAACGAAGCATCAAGGTTTTCAACGTAGGCGCAATCAGTATTCAAATTCGTGTACCTTTTGAGGCTTTGAAAATTGAAGAGCTGGTTTGTTATCATGAGCTGAAGTTTGCTGAAAACAGTATAGAGGATGAAGCTAAGCAGCTGGCCCGGGAGGCTACAATGAAATTAGAGCCTTATTGTGTCAAGCCGGTCTCACAACTCAACCAGATAGAAAACTATACTGTTTTCTATTTGCGGGATTTGCCTGATAAAGACGATTCTTCAGCTTTTCAGGCTGAAGAGTGGCTGAATATTAACAGAAATCATGTTGCGGGACTTTTAGCCGAGGAATCCAATGCACGGTATTTGTCAAAACAGGAGGCGGAAGAATCAACTGGGCGATATTTGACATATTATTCGAATGATTTGGTTGTGATAGATTGGGATGCAGCTTTAGTTATCGGCGAAAAAGAAAGTCTGGATGACATTTTGCATATAATGGAAGTAGCCAATGTCCAGTTGGTCGAACTTTCGGCGTATGACCGTCTTTTGGATGGCTCGTTAGAGAAAGCTTACCGGGATTTAGCCAAACGAAGGGTAAGAGTCAGCCGGGATATTCATAGAAATCTTCGCGAGATTCGTGTTGACCTTGCCCGGTTCAGTGATGAATTGTCTAATATCACAAAGTTCTTTGGCGACTGGCACTTAGCAAGGATATACACAAATCTTTCCAACCGTTTTCACCTTGCAGACTGGTATCGTGTCATACGTGAGAAGCTCAAGACCCTTGGGGATCTTTACCAGCTACTCCAGCAGGACTGGGTAAACTTTTGGATGGTGTTACTCGAAGCAACAATCGTCCTTTTATTTGTCCTGGATGTAATCCTTTTGCTTGTCGGACTTTAATCATGCGTGTGAATGGTTCGAAAGAGAGAACGTCCAACTATAATAGTTGTGCAGTTATTGTGGCTCACCCCGATGATGAGACGCTGTGGGCGGGCGGGA
Source organism: Planctomycetota bacterium (assembly GCA_013349435.1). Taxonomy (GTDB): domain Bacteria; phylum Planctomycetota; class Phycisphaerae; order Sedimentisphaerales; family Anaerohalosphaeraceae; genus QNBT01. The sequence goes on from DUZQ01000031.1 coordinate 16,410, forward strand.
CGATTCTGATGCATCCGGAAGCCGGGTGGACGGTTGTAACGCTTTGCAGGAAAAACGATGAGGACCGGGCGCCAAGATTTTATCAGGCTCTTGCCGAACTCGGTGCCACCGGCACAATGGGCGATATTGACGACGGTCCGGAACAAGAACCATTGGACGGCAATATGGTTCAGAGCAAAATAGTGTCTTTGCTGCCTTCGGATTTTTTCGATTTGATAGTTACACATAGTGTGAAGGGTGAGTACACCCGGCATCTGAGGCATGAAGAAACAGCGAGAGCGGTTTTAGACTTATGGAAGACGGGCAAAATACGAACGAATCAGGTGTGGTGTTTCGCTTATGAAGACAAGGGAGGCAGATGTTTACCTCAACCCATTCCCGATGCGCATTTACACGTGGAGCTGTCCGAAGAGATATGGCGAAAGAAGAAAAAAATCATTACCGAAATCTACGGCTTCGGTAAGGACAGTTTCGAAGCAAAGACGACACCAAAACAAGAGGCGTTTTGGTGTTTTGATGGGCCTGTAAAACAATAATAATTTGAAGAAGGAGACGGCAGAATGAAGGTGTTAGTTTTATATGATTATCCCCCTTCTCCTGCGGGACTTGCGACGCAGGGGAATTTGATGCATAAAGGATTAGAGGAAATGGGCATCGATGTTCATTCGGTGCATTTTGAGTCTGCACAGGAAAAGGAATGGTACTACAGATGGTTCGAGCCGGATATAGTTTTGGGCGTCGGCTATTGGGGCCATACACCTTTTCTTGTTCTTCATCCCCAGAGGTACGGTGTTCAAGCCGTACCGTGGCTGGTTGCCGATGGTTATATGGCCAATTATCATGAAATACTTGATTCCCTGCCCCTTATACTGGTAACTTCAAAGTGGGTTAAAGGTGTTTACAAGCGTGACGGTCTGAGCGGCAAAAACATTGAAGTGCTTCCTGTGGGCTGTGATACCGATTCTTTTATCCCCCGCGACAGAAATGACCCGAAGATTGCAGCGGTGAGAGAGGCATTGGGAGTTGCGCCCGACCAGATAATGATACTGACTATAGGTGGAGACGCAACATCCAAAGGAGCTCAGGAGGTAATGCAGGCTTTAGCCATTAATGATGTTAAGGCACCGGATTGGAAGTATATATGCAAGGTCTGGCCCCAGCCCCGCACAGAGCAGCAAAATTTAATAGATTTGCAATTGGCTACCCAGTTGGGTATTGAAAAGAATGTGGTTTATACGACCAATGTGATAAGCCGGAATTTTATGCCTTATCTTTTAGCGGCGTGCGACATATATGCGGCACCATCCCGTCTCGAAGGTTTCGGAATGATTCAGGTTGAAGCTAATGCTTGCGGCAAGCCGGTTATCGGTATAAAAGCAATGGGAATGCTTGATACGATGGTTCACGGCCAGACCGCTTTTTTAGCATCGGTTGCTCAGGAAGTCAGGTTGAGAGAGACGATATTAGGAGATGAATCGGGTTATGAGCCGAAACACAGGGTAGTCTTTAAGAGACCGAGGACGGTTGACTTTCGCGCCAGTGTCCACGACATTGCGAATTATTTAATGGACTTGATGACCGATGCCGAGCTGAGAAAAAAGCTGGGCCAGGCCGGTAGAAAACGGGCTGTGGAAAACTTCGATTATCGTGTTATAGCCAAAAGATTCGTCCAATTGGTTTCTGAGAAGCTGGGAATATCATAAGATGAACAAACCCGACAAAAAACTTATTGAACGGGGCAAGAAAGCTGCAATTGAAGTTCTTCTTCACAATATGCATGGTCCGTACCGGGGTCTTCCCAGGACAGCGGGCTGGGGCTATCCGGAGCCATACACACGCGACCTTATGATTTCTTCGCTTGGTATTCTTGTGTCGGGTAATAAGAAACTGGTGCACTCACTTCGTCGAGTGCTTGAGACCCTGGCCGGGAACCAGAGCCGACTGGGTCATATTCCTTCATTGGTCCACGACTCAACCGACCGCGGCTCAAGTGATTGTACGCCGCTGTTTCTTATGACGGTGGCACTTTATCGAAAGGTAACAGGTGAGAATGGTTTTCTCGAAGAGGCGGTGAAAAAATCGATGTTGTGGATGGAATATCAAAGTCCCTCCGACCGTGTCATTGTTGACCAGTTACCCACAAGTGACTGGCGGGACGAGCAATGGGTGTTAGGGTACGGCCTTTTTGTTAACACGTTAGTTTATATTTATCTTCGTCTTTTCGGCCAAAATGAGCGCGCAGTGAGGTTGAAAGAAATGATGGGTCGATTTACAATAAAAGGCGACAGGCAAAATCGGCATGTCCACGAAGGTCTGGTATTGAGATATAAGCCTTACTACGCCTTATGGTCATACAAAGTACACAGGAGCGAACGTTTTGATTTATTGGGCAACAGTCTTGCGATTCTGTCGGGGATTGCCTCTGCTTCAAGGTCCCGGGAACTTATAACGTGGATTGAAACCGAGTGCGAATCAATGAGGAAAAATGAGGACCTTGCGGTTGATATGCCGCCTAATTTTTTCCCCTATATCCGACCGGGTGATCCGGATTGGATGCCCAGATACAAGAAGTATAACCAGCCGGGGGAGTACCACAACGGCGGGATTTGGCCTTTTATTTGTGGCTTTTACATTGCTGCATTGGTAGCAGCGAGAAGATACCGTCTTGCCGAGGGGAAACTTGTTGTACTTACAGAGCTTCTTAAACCGGCTCGCCAGGCCGAGGTTAATTTTGGTTTTAACGAATGGATAAGAGCACAGGATGGGACACCTCAAGGCCAGGACTGGCAAAGCTGGTCGGCAGCTATGTATGTGTACGCTGCAGCGTGTGTCGAAAAGAGAAAGACACCGTTTTTCGATGAAGTTCGCAAATGCACACAGAACAATCAATAAGGGCCGAGCAGCATAACAGCGTGCGGGAATCAGCCGTTGATGTTTATAAACGTAATAAAGCTTTACCAATATCATGAGGTAGAACCATAAATTTGAATTATCAGGAAAGGATTTAAGTATGAAACAAATGAACAGGAGGCAGTTTTTAAATAGTTCGGTTAAGAGTGCCGCAGGCTTGACTTTAGGAGCGGGGATATCTGGTTTGTCTTCAAGGCGGGCTTTTGGCGCGAATAACAAGGTTGTGCTTGGTTTGATAGGAGCCGGGCCACGTGGTAGTTTGCTGACCGAAGGGATAATGAAGGATGCCAAAAATGTTGAGATCAAGTATGTCTGTGAGGTGGACGATACGCGCGGTCACGGTGTTATCCGTACCATTGAAAAGATTCAGGGTTTCGCTCCTAATCGGGTGGTTGATATGCGCAGGGTTTTCGGTGATAAGGATGTTGATGCGGTGATTGTGGCGACGCCGGGGCAGTGGCATGCGCTTGCGACGGTTTGGGCGTGTCAGGCGGGTAAGGATGTTTATGTGGAAAAGTGCATCTCGATGAGTATCTGGGAGGGTCGCAAGATGCTTGAAGCAGCCGAGAAGTATAATCGAGTGGTTCAGTGCGGGATGCAGAACCGGAGTATGCCGGAGTCAATATCGGCCCGTGATTACATCAAGAGCGGCAAGATGGGCAAGATTGTGCACGTCAAGGTCAATAATCTGCATGAAGGTGAGCCATGGCGGCCCAAGCCCGACAGCGAGCCGCCTGAAGGTCTTAACTGGGATCTTTGGCTCGGGCCTGCGCCGGAGGTGCCGTATAACGAAAACCGGCACAAGGAGTATCCGAGCTACTGGGATTACAGCGGCGGTGTTCTGGCGAGGACGGGGTGCCATACGCTCGATTTGGCACGTATGGTAATCGGCGACCCGCCCCATCCAAAGAGCGCCAGTTCGGCGGGTGGACGCGTTGCATTTAAGGATACAAAGGAGACGCCTGATATGGCGGCTGTGGTTTATGACTACGGGGACTTTACGATGACGCTTGACCATGCGGAGTTTATGCCTTATATGATGCGGACGATATATGTTGAGGATGTCTGCTATGGCGACAAGTTTCCGAACTGGGCTCAGTGCTCGACGCGTATAGAGGTTTACGGTAAAGAGCAGATGATGTATATCGGGCCGCACGGGGGCGGGTGGCAGGTTTTCGAGAAGAACGGCAGAGTTGTAGCACAGGAATACGGCTGCTGGCGCCAGGAGCCGCACTATCTGAATTTTATCGATTGCGTTCGTTCGCGTAAGAAACCGAACTGCGATATCGAAGAGGGACATCGAAGTGCAACGCTTGCCCATCTGGCGAATGTGTCTCTGCGTACGGGGAACAAACAATTGATATTTGACTCAAAGACAGAAACATTTTTTAATAACAAGGACGCCGACAAGCTGCTCAAGCCGGCGTATCGAAAGCACTACCGGATACCCCAGCAGGTCTGAGCCGGGAAACTTATGAAATCATGCAAGATGATAACCGCAAGTGTGACCATCGCACTACTTTTGGCTGCCTCTTCAAATTGTGTGGATGATAGGCAAGTCAAAAAAGAAGGGCAAGGAACAGGGCCCGTTTTGATTGAGTTTGAGATTCACCAGGATATGGGCTTGATACGGCAGTCGCTTTTTGGTGAGCCGCCACAGTTTGCAATATGGCTTGAGGATGCAGCGAGTCATCGTTTGCAAACGGTATTTGTTACGTACCGGTCTGGTTATGGTGAGTGGGTGGGTAAGGTAAAATGTCCTGCGGCGCTACCAAGGTGGTTTGAGGTGTTCAAGTCTGAAACCGGCAGCAAGGAGCTTCCCGACTTTGACTCACCTGCGTCGGATGCGGTTACGGGGGCAACGCCGGTAGTTGAAGAGTTCAAGACGACTGTTGAATTTCCGTTTGGAGGCAAATGGATATGCTGGATTGAGATGAATCTTTCCGGCGATTTCAACGAGGCGTATCGCGCGCATGACATCGAGAGAAGAAAAGTAGATGTGTATTTTTCGGGTCAGCCGGCGCTTGTTTACCGCGGCCGTGTTACCGCACTACCCGGCGAAAAGGTAAGACCTGAGCTTTACGGCGAGAGCGTCTTGGGTTCAGATGGCGGAGTGAAGATTCAGCCTGTCAGTGAAGGTGTTACGACAGCAAAAGATATTTTTAAGACTATAGAGATTAGAGTTGATGAAAGGTAGTAGTTATTGATAAAAGAAAGATCTATCGGTTGATTAGAGAATCGGTGGGCCGAGGGCCACCCTACATTTTCAGTTAAGCCCAGACATCGATGAACAGGCCCAGAGGTGCGGTTTCGAGCCATTTATAGGCGCTGAATATGCCTTGGACAGTGTTTTTGGCCGAGTGCCATTTTCTTTTTACATTTACGGCAAAAGAGGCATCTTTACACTTACCGGTCCTTTGCCGGCCTGAACGAGTGTCATCAGCCTTTTGGCTATCGCGAGGGGAACCGCCCCTGGCGTTGATGACAGAGCTTCGCCTGGCAAGTGTGGAAGGTTGCAGGATATTACAATTGACTCTTTCGGGCATCTACAAAATCAAAATCCTAAGTTCGAGATTTGAAATCCGAAACAATATCGAATTACTAAAACTCTAATGTTCAAAACAAAGTCTGCATTGGCAAAGAATTTGCCTATCCTATGTCGGACTGAATTTTTGTTTGAGGCTTCGCCTCAAACTGTTTTATTTCTGGATTCCCGCTCCCCGCCTCCGCGGGGACAAGCTTCGCGGGAATGACAGGCGCTACATGGGTACCGGCGGTAATGGACAGACGTTTTCCGCTTTCTTTATAGTCAAGTCAAAATTGCAAGCAAAACCGGTGCCGGGACTGGCAAGAAACTGTAAGTATAGCTTAAACAAGAAGTTAAGAGCGTGTTGCAAAAATTTTCGTTCTCCGGCAAGGTCCCGGGGGGGGGAAATCCGCCTCAAAGCAGGAAAAATCCGCCGGTTGGCACGCTCCAGGCCCAGTGTGCATAAAAGCCCTTGCATGTAGGGCGAAGGCTTATAAGATATAAGGAGTACCTCAGATAAAAGGATGCTCTGTTGAAGACCTTATAGATGTCATTCTGAGCCGAAGGCTAAGAATCTCAGGCGCACATATTGTCCTTCCAGCGAGAGCTGGAATCCAGTTTTTAAGGTTCCTGGATTCCGGATCAAGTCCGGAATGACATAGTCGAAGGATTGAGATTCTTCACTCCGCCCTTTACCGCGTCTGGTACAGGGCTCCGTTCAGAATGACAATTCTCAGGCCTTTTCATCGACAGAACAATAAAAGGAGCAATAATCGGGATTGTGTTATGGTAGTAGTAATTGATTACGGTGTGGGCAATGTTCGAAGCGTTACAAACGCCCTGCGGCATATCGGCTGTGATGTAAAGGTGAGCTGTGAGCGGGGCGACATTGAAAAGGCCGACGGTATTATCCTGCCGGGCGTTGGGGCGTGCGGATATGCGATGAAGGTCTTAGGACCTCTGGCGGAAGTGATACGTGATGTGGCGGCAGGTGGCAAGCCTCTTTTAGGAATCTGTCTGGGTTTTCAGTTGCTTTTCGATGAGAGCTTCGAGCACGGCGAACACAAAGGACTCGGTTTAATAAGAGGCAGGGTGGTACGAATTCCTGTGGGGACAACCGAAGCCGGCGGGAAACTAACGATACCGCACATGGGCTGGAATCTTGTAAAACTGTCGGAGCAGATGTTGCTGTTTTCGGGTCTGGGCAGGGAGAAGTATTTTCCGTTTGCCAATTCCTATTATGCCGAGGTAACGGACGACGAGGCGATTGTGGCATATACCCGGTACGGTATTGATATGGCGGCTTCCGTTCAGAAGGGAAATATCTTCGGCTGTCAGTTTCACCCTGAAAAAGGTGCGGCGGATGGGTTGAGCATCCTGCGAAATTTTGAACGGATATGTAAGAAAACGGTGAATTAAGATGCTTGCCAAAAGAGTTATACCTTGTCTTGATGTGAAAGACAACCGTGTTGTCAAGGGGATTAACTTTCTTAATCTCCGCGATGCCGGTGACCCTGTTGAATTGGGTGCGCGATACAGTGATGAGGGAGCAGATGAACTTGTTTTCCTCGACATCACGGCAACTATCCGGTCGAATAAGACGATTGTGGAATTGGTGGAAAAGGTGGCAGAGAATGTCTTTATACCGTTTACCGTAGGGGGCGGCATCACAAGGGCCGACGAGATTGGTTTGTTACTTAGAAGCGGTGCAGATAAATGTTCCATTAATACGGCGGCGGTTCAGAATCCACAGTTGCTTGCAGAATCCGCCGAGCGTTTCGGAAATCAGTGTGTGGTTCTGGCCATTGATGCGAAGCGTACGGAGCCGGATAAAAAGAATTGGCATGTTACCATCAAGGCCGGTTCCGAGCCTACGGATATTGACGCAATCGAATGGGCGGTAAAAGCACAAACCCTGGGCGCCGGTGAGATACTGCTTACGAGTATGGACGCAGACGGGACAAAGGCGGGCTACGACATCGAGCTGACGGCGGCGGTTGCCGATGCGGTTGATATACCGGTTATAGCTTCAGGGGGAGCAGGTACGCTCGAGAGTCTTGCCGATGTGCTTGAGTATGGTAAGGCCGATGCGGTATTGGCAGCGTCTATATTTCATTACGAGCAGTATTCGATAAGAGAGGTTAAAGAGTACCTGGCCGAAAGAAATATCCCTGTCAGATTGTAGTAAAGTGGTGCATTGTATCGTATCCTACATTTGACTGGAATTGTCATTCTGAGGCTCAGCCGAAGAATCTCAGGTGCACATATTGTCATTCCAGCGAAGCTTGTCCCCGCGGAGGCGGGGAGCAGGAATTCAGCCTTTAAGGTTTTGGATTCCGGATCAAATCCGGAATGAGATAGTCGAAGGATTGAGATTCTTCACTCCGCTTCGCTTCGTTCAGAATGACGGTTCCGTTATGTTTCACATAGGGAAATAAATTGAATAAACGCAGCTTTCACACGGTCATATTAATAGTATGTGTGTTATTGGTTGTCGGTTTGCGCCTCATCGACCCGGATAAACTGGGTTTTCAGCTTTTCGGGTTTAAGTGGCCGATGCATTGCTTGCTGAGGCATGCGTTCGGAACCAGATGTGCGCTTTGTGGAATGACTCACTCATTATGTGCGACGGCCCGCGGCGACATCTCACAAGCGCTTAAGTATCATCTTTTGGGGCCTGCGCTTTTCGGCTTTATTATCTTTGAAATAATCTATAGAATGTGGGCGATTGCGGTCAGCCCGAAGCGGGTCGGCTGGATAATAAGGAAGTTACACAGCGGGTTGATTGTTCTTATCATTATTGCGATATTTGTGAACTGGATTCTATATCTTGGAGGCAGGTTAATATGAATGAGCAGAACATAGCGAAAGTCAGCGTTATCGACCCTATCGGCAGGGCTATCGACAGGGTTAAGGAGGTGCTGTTTAATCCGTTTGATATCGGCAAGTGGTTTATCATCGGGTTCTGCGCATGGTTAGCCCGTTTTGGACAGGGAGGCGGAAGCGGTGGTGGTTTCAATCCTGCTGGTGCGGGTGAAGGTCCTTCTCCGGCCCAGGTTAAGGCATGGTTTATCGAGCATTTTCCTCTGATACTAAGCATAGGCCTGGGGGTTTTTCTTTTAGCAATAGTATTCGGGATAATTTTTCTGTGGCTCAGCAGCCGGGGCAGATTTATGTTTCTTCACTGCGTAGCCCAGAACAAGGCCGAGGTAAAGGTGCCCTGGCACAAATTCCGTGACCAGGGAAACAGCCTGTTCATTTTCCGCTTTGTATTGGGTATAGGCGGTTTTATATGTTTTGCTGTTCCATGTGGAGCACTTGTGCTGCTTGTAATAATGGTCGCCAGAAGTTCCGTTTATGCAACACCGGCATTATTCGTGGGGATAACGATGTTGGTGCTTATAGCGATTGTCATCGGGATTGTATTTGCACTTATAGGAAAGTTCACAAAGGATTTTGTTGTTCCGATTATGTATCTTCGCCGATGTCGGTGTCTGGATGGGTGGGGTGAGTTTCGACACCTTTTGGGAGGTAACAAGGGCAGGTTCACTCTTTACATACTGTTTTATATGATCATATCAATGGCTATAGGTGCAATAATTGTGGCGTTGGCATGCGCGACGTGTTGCTGTGCGGCGTGTATATTTGCAATTCCATACATCGGCACGGTGGCACTTCTGCCGATATTTGTCTTCGGCAGGTCGTATTCCTTATATTACCTGGCCCAGTACGGCGGCGAGTATGATGTCTTTATTCCCGTTGCGCCAATGTTAGAGCAGGCCCCTTCCGAGCCGGGGGGTGAAGAACCGACCGCAGAGCCGCCGGAAACCGTGGAATAAGTGTTGATGAAAACGTCATGACGCTTGCCTGTACTTCGAACATATCAGGTCTCCATCAATTACTTGCCCAGTGCTAAACGTGCTCAAGTTGTCATTCTGAATCCCGATATATCGGGGTGAAGAATCTCAAACGTTCAATTTCTGTCATTCCAAACTCGATTTGGAATCCAGACATTGAAATCCTGGATTCCGGGTCAAGCCCGGAATGACATACCTGCAGGATTTAGATTCCTCGGTTCGTCCTGTATCTTAAGATACAGGTCTTTGCTCAGAATGACGATTATACGTTTTTTACAGAGCGTATATTACACTTTCAAAGACGGTTTTATTTGTGCATCATAATGCAAACCAGAGGAAAATTAAAGCCCAAAGACCAGTCTCGCTCTTGCTATATCAGCTTCTGGCCGATATAACAGTTGCCTTCGGAGACCGAAATATGCCTTTATTAAGAAGACACAAATACATCTTGTTAATACTGCTTGTTTACTGGCTGGGGCTTTTTGTGCTGACGCACATCCCGATACCGCAATTGGCCCGGAAGTCAGGCATGTCCGATAAAGTGATGCACGGCTTGGCATATCTTGCTCTTGTTTTTTTGTGGTGGTTTTCCATCAGCCCGTATAAAAAGGTTGACTGGGGAAAGGCCAGGGTCTGGCTGGCGCTGGCGGTGATGGTATGGTACAGTGCGTTTGATGAGTGGCTCCAGGGTCTTATGGGGCGGTCGGCAGATGTCCACGATTTTTTTGCCAACCTGGCAGGAGTGCTGTTTGGTCTTTGTATTCTGAGCGTGCTGAGCTTCTGGCCCTGCTCGGTTATTGTGTCGGCCCTGTTTATATTCGCAGTAACAAACCTGTCAAAAATTGATATGCTTACAGAAATGCCCTGGCTGAATATCGGCTTCCATTTCTTCGGATATGCTGGTTTTACACTTATCTGGATTCAATTTATGCATCGATATATCCGGTGGGGGTATTTCAAACGGCTGTTAGCGGCGTTTGGTGTGCCTGCGTTACTTTTGGGAGTTGTTAAAATATTTTCGCTGCTCATCGGCAAACAGATATGGCTGGCAGATTCGGCGACCGCATTAGCCGCAATTACATCGGCTGTTGTCATATCTTATCTGGTATCTCGGCCTGTCTTGGGCAATTATTAAAATGGTGCGATTTATCGTACCCTACCTGAATGGAGTGTACAAAGGGTCGCCAATCAGGAGCATCTGCCAGGAATTATACGGTTTTGTCCTGTAGTATGCCTCTGCGAGACACTTGCCGTTAATAAGCTGACCAAAGAACCGGTCAGGTTTTGGGAAGGCCGCCAAATAAGGCTCAGCTACTGCGCCCATCGTTGCGGTTATGCCGTCCTTAAGCATTGCCGGGCACCACTGAGTGCTTTCAGGGTCGCGCAGGTCTATTGCTTCCCAGCTTGCGATGTGATAACCCACCGCGCCCGAGGCAAAATCAAAGGCGTCAACGTACATCTTCAGGCTGTACCAGCCGCAGTAAAGGGCAGTATCGGGACACTCGCCCTGGGCGAAAAGGTTCGGGGTCTGCTCGGAGACCACCTTGAACCGCGTCCGCTCGCCTATCACCGAGGCCGCCCTGAGCAGCGACTGGTCATATTCGAGATACAGGGGCTTGTTTTTTTTCTGCGAATACCCGGAATCTATATAGGCAACTCCGTTAAGTCCGTTTTGCTCGGCCGAAAGAGCTTTATCAACGAGAGCCTTGGCGATATCTTCGCCGGGTCCGTCAAGCCGTGCGACCATCAGTGTTTTTGTACCGCTCCAGAAAATACGGTCTTTAAGCTCGTTGGGCTGTTGGCGGTATAATTCATAATCATCAAACATCACCATCGACAGCTCGCTGTCAACGGAAGCACCAGTCTCTGTGCCCCTGATGTTGCCGATGTCCGCATCCAACCGCAAAAGCACACCTTCAATTCCCGCCACCTTCTCGATGGCGTCGTAGAAACCGGCTTTGAGGCGTTTTTGGTATTTCCAATTTTCGTCGGCGGCCTTTTTAAAAAGCTCCCGGCAACGTTTTATTTCGTTCTTGTCTGCCAGTGTTAATCGGATTGACGCTGCATTTGTATCTTTTGCGGTTTGCTGTGCCCTTGTTTTACCGTAAAGACTCGAATACAAACTAAACCACCGGCTCAATAGCTGCTGCTTTCGGAATTCGTCGGTAATAACGTCAATCTTTTCCCGGATTTGCTCGATATATACATCAAATTCTCTAAGGAGCTTTCTGACCCGGGACTGCGTGTCATTAGCGTCGGGGAGCGTACATTCTGAGCCGGTTAAATCTTCAAACTGTTTTAGAATTTCCTTCAATCTATCTGTTTTTTTACCAGCCATTTCGCTTAATTCGGCGAGACTCGCCTGCTTGCCTTCGAGCATGTTCCTCGGACCTACCCTGAAAGGTACGCCATAGACGGTCAGCAGGCATTTTATCCGGCCGTGAAATTCGGGCCTCGAAAGCTTATTACGTATGGGTTGGGCGATTAACTTTTCATAATCGCTTCTTGTTATATCGTCAGTCAATTGCGGCATTAAGTCGAGCTTCAGGTTGTTTTGTTCGGGAACCCCCCTTTTTGTGCAGTAATGGCCGGCGATTCGTACCGAAGCGGGATTATTACCGTTTGCAATAACGAGAATCTCGTTCGGTTCGAGAGCTTGTGCCTTCTGTGTCGAGCATATAATCAGGGAGCCGGATAATAAAATCATCAGACCGGACCGACAGATACCCAGGCTTTGCTTAAAGGACCTTCTCATAAGCTTTAGGTTTATCAGCGTATTTACAATTTTTTGCATCGGCTCGTGCCTGAAACGCAGTTTATTCATACCGCTGTGAAATGTCAACAAATGCAACCGTGTCGGATTCCGCTGGACAGGCCGGGCTTTTTGCGTTAAATTGCCTGACAAATACAAAGTCAGTGTCCTTTCAGGAATTACAAGTGGTTGCCGGTGGTATCATATATCCTGAAAATTCTTTGAGCCTTGCATTTGAACTGTGGCCGGTGCTTGTGATATCTTTCATATCTGCACTGGGTGCAACGTGCCTTTGCGGAAAAATCGCCCTGCGTTTCGGCATAGTTGATAAGCCCGACAAGGAGGTGAAGACTCATTTAGAGCCGGTTGCGTATCTTGGTGGTGTAGGAATATTCGCCGGCTGCTCGATTGGCATTATTGCAGGAATTTTATATCTGCAGGGGCTTTTTGATTTCGACACCTGCGCAAAATGGCTGCTCGGCGTACTTTCTGCTGGTGCAATAATGTGTTTTGTTGGGGTTTTGGATGATATAGTCGAGATAAAGCCGTGGCATAAGGTTTTGGGCCAGAGTGTCGGGGCGGTAGTCTTGGTTGCGGTTGGTATAAGGCCCGCATTAAACGGTATGACCTCGGTGCCGGACTATCAGACATCACAGGCCGTTGAGACCATTATTAGTTTCATCGCAGCGATGGTGTTTGTTCTCGGGGCAACCAATTCGCTGAATCTGCTTGACGGCATTGACGGCCTGTGCGCAAGCGTTACTGCGGTTACAGTCTTGGGTATGTTAGGTCTGGGTATGTTAGCTGAATCGCAGAGCGTTTCAGACTTCGCCGACCCCGTTAGAATCATAATTGCGCTGTCGGTATTTGGCGGCGTTTGCGGGTTTTTGCCCTTTAACAAGCATCCGGCCAAGATATTCATGGGCGATGCGGGCAGTTTGTTCCTCGGCTTTATGATGGCCTGTTTGATGATGCTCTTTGCAGCAGCGGGTCCTAAGTGGTGTTTATGCTCGATAATGATATTCGGTCTGCCGATTCTCGATACGGCGGTTGCTTTTGCGAGAAGGTGGCTTAACAAACGGCCCCTGTTCGTTCCCGACAGGGGTCACATCTACGACCAGATGATGGACCGCGGGATGTCGCTGAACAGAACCGTTGCTATCTGCTGTGTTCTGTCGGGTGTATGTGTGCTGATTGGATTGCTTATAAGCAGGTTGACATTGCTCCAGGCGTTATTAGTGTGCATTGCTGTTTTTGTTTTTTCAGGCATGTTGGTTTGGAGGTTGGGTTTTTTGAAAATGGAGGGCCTGCGAGGGGCAATCCACAAAAGAGAATAATTTTAATCAGTCAAGATATATTTTTATTAAATGGGTTGAGATAAAGGCCGGATACAGTCTTTACACTTTTAAAACTGCTATATTTACACGCCTTTTTGCAAAATTAATAAAGACGAACTCTGGGCCAGGGAATTTTTGATAAGAGCCGATATAGCTCTTGGTAACGAGCCTAATATTACGGTAGAGATTGACGAGCTAATTGCGGACTTTGGAGGTGATGAGGGTTTGCCCGACGTAATTTTGGGAATAGGTGGTGCGTACTACAGGCAGGGTCGTTATCGGGAAAAGGCCGGCGATATCGACGGAAGGAATGCATATTACCGGGATGCGATAAGCGTATATGAACGGCTGACAGCCGAGTTCGGCGATTCTGAGGATGCTGCAAGTGCTTACTACTTCTCAGCTCTTTGTTACGAGTTAATTGGCGGATATGAGATTGCGATACAATATTATCAAAAGGTTGTTGATGATTGGCCCGATGATATACGTTCACCGCGTTTGCTATACCGCATCACCAAACTTTATGCAAAACTGGAAGGGTCCGGACAGATTTCAACGATGGATGCTTCCATAGAAATTCGTCAGGCCTGCAAGAAGCTTCTTGAGGATTATCCGGCCTCCAGATATGTTGATGAGATGCGCAAGACCCTGGAACACTGGAATCTTATATACGCCTGGCTTCTTTCGCAGCAAAAGTAAAGCGGGTGTTGAGCAAAGTTATGATTTGAAAAAGTTACGATACAAAGAAGGGAGTGTGGTTAAATGAAATATAAAATTAACGTATTGATGACAGTATGTTTGCCCTTGCTTGTTTATTTTGGCTCGAACTTAAACGCGAACGCGGCAAACGAGCCGAACGAAGAGGAGATTCTATTGGCTCAAGAGAAAATGCAGCAACTGCGCGAAGTATATAAGGAAGTACAACAGGCCGAAGTGGAATTGCAACGGCTAACAGAGGAAGCGGAACGTGAGGAACCACTGCTACGACCCACCGTTGAGGCTCTAAAGAAAATGAAAGCTTTTCTTCAAGAAGCAGGGAATCCCCAACGATTTCAACAATACCTTAATAACAGTAAAGACCGCAAGGCAGCTTATCGGCTATATGAGCACTGTAAAGTTGTTTTCAGCCAAAACAAGTCTTTCGAACTGTTAAGCGACCCTAATCAGGAAAAACTTCTAAAAAAACCGATAATCCATATATATCGGAGGGTGCTGCCTAAAGACCCAGTTACAGGATTTGACCCCGCTGACCCCAATGACGAAAGATTGTGGCAAAACATCAGGCGAATATATTTCAAGCAAGCGCCGGAGGAATACCTGCAGCAAAAGCGAGAGTATTATATAAAGGAAAAGGGTGTTCCGGAATGGCTGCCTGATTATGCCGGTAATATGGCATTTGCCGATGGCATGATCAATATGTACGAGACCGGAATACTTTTGCTTACTCCCCAGGATGTACGGGAGGCTGAAAAACAGGTGAAGGAAGTCTATCGCAAAATTGGCAAAATTTATCATAGGTGGAGAAAGATGCGACATCTTTTGGCTGGCGAAAACAATCCCGATAACGAGTTAATTATACGTGCGGTGCAGGAGCACATGCAAATTTGGCCTACGGTTCATAGAAAGTAACACAAACAAAGGAAGGTTGTCAATGGATCTGAAGTTTTTCATTTATTTTGCCCTTAACGCATAAGGAGGCAGACAGTTATGGAACCGAAAAAAGGAAAAGACAAAGAAGCAAATGGGGGATTTTCTGTAAGCGGTGAGAGCGGTGCAAACAATGGCGCAGATAGTGAAAGTAAACAGTCCCGCAGGCAATCACGAATTGTTTTTGCTGGACATTGTCGGGTTGAGCAATGAAGCCTATGCTTTCTACAAAAACAATCAATCTCTGCTATCGCCCGATTTTGATTTCGATAAAAAGATGAAGAGCAAAATAGTCAAGGTGGTACTATAGGTTTATCTTTACCTAAATTTAAAGAAAGAATAGAATGATACATATGGTTAGCCATATCGACATAGGTTATAAAATTTTTTGAAATAATTTAAGGGTATTTATTATGGCAAAATGGGCTAAGATAATCTTGGTTGTGTCATTAGTGCTTAATGTTGTCCTAATTATGGGCTATGGGTATTATACGAGTTATGCGAGAGCCAAAATTTTTAAATGCACCGCAATGTCCGTTGAGTTTGAAGAGATGGTATTGAAACGTGTCCTTTCAACCCTCGAATCTGATGATCCTGCAAAAATAACGGCGTTGAAAGAACGATTACCTAAGGACATCGAAAAGGCTAAAAAGCTTAGCATTAATTTGCAGCAAGCAGCAGAATGGTGAATTTTTACTGCCGCAGATGTCTGACGCCAATTAAAAATTCTCTTACAACGATAATTCTTTTCCCCCTTCTGTTAAGTAGCGCCAAGAAAGTTTCACACATTTTTGTTTAATGTTTTCAATCTGGTCATTCTCCTGTGCCTGCTTTATCTCGGGAGTTTGTTATGCCCAGGAATTTGGCGAATACGAAAAGGGCATCGATTATTTTCAGGCAGCCGTTGACAGCCGGCCTGATTACGAATTCGGAGGGGTGGCCTATTCGCTTATTGCAAGATATACAAAGAAACTGAAAGATTCCGGTGCTATTGCTGAAGCCGAGGCGGACGCAAGGATAAAAGAGGCATATCAGGCGGTCGTGGAGAGCTGGCCGGATTGCCGATGGGTCGAAACTGCATTGCTTGAATTGGGCAGGATGTGCTTTGCCGAAGGCGAAATAGTCGATGCAATAATGTATTATGAGATGCTTTTGGACAGGTCTGCCGAAAAGGTGTGTCTGGTGGGCAATGATTTAATCGCAGGATACACCGAGATGGGTGATGTGGAAATGGCCGAACAGGTACGTGCTGAGCTTACAAAAAGGGGTTGTCCGGGCATGTAGAGTGCCCAAACAGCAGGTGAAGGCTTGTGAAAAGGAGAGAATTGTTATGAAGGAAAATGTAAAAAGATTTACAACTGTTGTTTTGGTTTGTTTTTCGTTATTATACATATTGGCGAAGCCGGCGGCAGCCTGCTGCGACCCACCGTGTGGTACCTGTGAGCACTGTAGTGGCGGGCTTTGTGTGGATGATGCAGATGGTACCGATTGTGGTAACTGCAAAGAATGCTCTGGTGGTTCGTGTCAATCGACATGCAGCAACACCTGTTGCAATGATGTATGTTGCGAGGCAGGCCAGATATGCTGTGATGGTACATGCTGTGATCCTGATGACTGTTGTAACGGCTGTGAAAGCTGTAATAACGGTTCATGTGTGGATGATGACAATAAGTGTGACAGCTTGCTTTGTCAGGAGTGTGATGACGGTGTGTGTGAGGACCGGTGTCCCCCCCTTGGACTGCACTGTTACTTCGGCGATTGTGTGGAGTGTATAGATATTTTGGATTGTGAATTATGTGAAGAGTGTGAGAATCACGAATGTGTACATCCCTGCGATGAGTGCTATTATCCAAATTATTGTGCTTATGCATGTACTTGTGTAGAGTGCTATCCTGGGCCGGTTGACACTACTACATGCAGTAGTGAGAATAGTACTACTGAATGCGACTGTTCGCAAAACATCCTCAATCCATGTGGTGGGGTGGAAGAGTCAGTGGTATATAGTGGCTCATCTCTTACGTCCTGTACAGGGCCCGATTGTAGCTCCGATGATGTTCTGTGTTACACGACATATCAAACGTGTAAAACCTCTTCAGCCGTTAAGCCTTTATTGTGGTGTGTTGCCGACGATACTGGGCCACCACCACCCGCACCTTGGCCGAAGAGTTGTAAGCTCAACACCGATATTCCCGGTCCCGGTTGCTGGGATTGTGTTAACACATATGAGTCTGGAGACCCAACATATGAGCCCAAAGGCGTTTGTCCCACCGAGGCCTGGCCATAACAGTTAATAATACTTTTGAAGGAGTACTCTTTATATTAATATTAAAGGCATTTGAGTGACTTGAAACGAATTACAAAAAGTTGTTGATATGGAGTAATAACGATGAAAAAAAGGATATTGAACAAAACAAAACTTTATACAGTTGTCCTGTTTGTCTTAATATACTTTGCTGTTGTTGAATGTTTAGGTAATAATTCCGAAAACAAATTTCTGCGGATCCCTCCTGACCAAATGTCTGGTATCTTAAAGATGATATCTACTGAAACACAGAGTAATTACGATAAAATCAAGACATGGCAGGGCAAAGTAGATGCTACAACAACCATCATATATGAAGGAAATGAAGCGGAGCGTGTGTTTAATAAGGCCCTACCCGTTGTCAAGACCAATGTTTCCTTTGTTTAAGGTGCAAGTTGTAGCGTTTTGTTTAACTCAGTCGCTTTGCGTAGCGGAGGCGAAGCCGGAGCGGAGCGAAGCGACTGGCG
>DUZQ01000032.1 GCA_013349435.1 Planctomycetota bacterium
AGGGCGTCTTCTTCTTTTGTCGGGTCGAGTTTTCCTGTGGGTGTAAGGTCAACTGCTTCCCGCTCGTGTACCTCTGCACCTGGCTCAGACTCAGTACGGGCTTGTTCTTTGGCTTCACTTGGGGTCTCCTTTCCCTTCTCCGCCTTGGTCGCGGCTACCGTCGGCTCTTTGGCCTCCCCCTTCTTCTCCCCCGGCTTTGCCTCGGTGGGAGCCTCAGTGGTTTCGGCTTCTTCGGCCTGCGCTTTCGCGATCCATGCTTTTATAGCTTTTTGCTTGGTGTCAAATCCTATCCACCCTCCCCCCGAATGTTCTTTGCCGAACGCTCCGCCTTTATCATAGCCAACAATCCAACCGGATTTCGTTTGATATACCGTAATATCAGGATAGTCCCTAAGCGAAACTTCATTGCCGGACCATTCACGAACCAGTGGATCGCCAAAATATCTTTTCTTAACTGTAATTTTCTTGCCTATCTTGTATGGTTTTTCCCCCTTCTTCTCCCCCGGCTTTGCCTCGGCGAGTTTCGCTAAAGCATCGTCGGCCCACTTCTCGCCTTTGTATTCTTCGAGAACGGGGCGGGGGACGGGGAGATTTTCTTCGGTGGCAGTTTTAACGGCGGCGCGGTGGTCATTAGCAAGTTTCTGTTTGCGGAGGGCGCGAGCAAGCCCTTTTGCGGCACCCTCGCTATCAGGCAGTGCATCTACTTTTCTTTGCCATTCGTTTACCTGCCGCTTGAGAGCAATGTCTGTGGTACTAAGACGGTAGTAGTACCCTTCCCCAATAAAGTCCTCCCTCATCATCTCCCACGGCTGCTTCTCGGCGAGAGCCTTGCCCTTCTCGCTCGCTTTTGCCGGTTTCTTCTCGGCAGCAGGCTTTGTTGCGGCCTCCCCCTTCTCCCCTACAGGGGCGGCGGGATTTGTCTCTGCGGGCTTAGCTAAGACCCATTCATTGGCCTCTTTTTCTAATGTTATTCTCGGCCCTGTATATCCACGTCGCCGTAAATCTTTATCTATGTCTGCCAGCCTGCGCTTGTATCTTTGTAATTCGCCTTCGGGGTAAAATTCAATGCCCTCGTCGCGCATTTCCTTTTCTAATCGCTGGCGTTCACTTAGGAGTAATTCAGTGAAATACTTCCGTTCGTCTGGTGTTTCTTTTGTTCGCTCTAATTCCTTCTCCCCTACGGCCTCAGCAACCCCCGTCTCAGACGGCTCAGATACCGCGCCAGTCGTTTTATCTTCTACTACCCGGCCTGTGGCCGCCTCTTCCGTCGTTTGGGCCTCAGAGCCGATAATCTCCTCTTTTGTGGCTTCGATGCCGTATTTGCCGAGCATCTTTCGGGCCGAATCGTATTTTGCGTCGTCGTCGAGTTCCTTGAACTGATCCTTAGAAAGTATGTCTTTGACTCGATTTATGGCCTCGGCGCGTTTCTCCGGCGTAACCTCGGCCTTCGGCGTTTGCAGCTTTTCCATGACGCCCGGCGCTATCTGGTCCGTCTCTATTCCAAACGCCTTCGACAGCCCCTTTGTCAGAGACTCTCTGGTGACTTCCGTGGGGGCTGACGGGGATGTTGTGATTGCGCCCAATTCCCGGCGGAACATTCTGACGGCCTGTTGGTGGGCCTTTATTCCTTCTTTGTCCCTCATTACATGCTTGGCAACCGGGAACGCTGTTAGAACGCCAATCTCTATAAGTTGGTTCTGTACTTGTAGGTCGTTCGCCATTCCGGCGAGTATTCTTTCCTGTGGCGTTGAATCCTTGCCCGCGCCGTAGTCATTAACATTGACTAATCCCCGAAGGAACGTGCCGACCCTTTCTTCTCCCCATTCCTCAAGCAGCCCGTGATAACCCACACGATTACTTACTTCCTTCCAGAATCTATCATCCGACCATCCGTATTTTCCCTTTGCAAATTTACGCAGAGCGCCTGTGAGTTTTCCCGCAAAAGGCATCCTCGCCGCCACTGCCTTTATGGCCCCGCCACTGGTTTCTGAAAGGTTCTCGATGTATGTATCGCCTATGCCTTTAGCGATGGCCATATAGCCCTTTTCGCCGCTATCAACCTGCTCGGTAATTGCATCCTGTACCCTACCCCACTGGATGGGAAGTATCTTGCCGGCAAACGTCAGTGCGGCGGGAACCGACTTGACTTTATCAATTCCACCAAAACTCATCTCGGCCATATAGCCGGGGAGGTCCGCAATGCCACCGACAATGGCCGCTGGAATAGTCTCGCCCCTTTCGACGCTTTTCTCGTAATCCTGTACGGTTGTTTCGAGTTCCTTTTTCGTCGCCGGGGCACTTACGGTCATGTAGCCGCCCATCGGTGTCATGCCGTATCGTCTCGTAGGGCCGTAATCGCCCTTCTCAAGCCTCTCCTTGGCGATTTCATACATCTTTTTCCTGATATTATTCAATCCCACCAAAGAAGCACCGGGCATGTGAGAGATAACATCGAGAATGTCCGTATCAGCCGCCTTTTCCGATACCGTTTTGGGCTTCGGCGGCACTATCGCCAATCCGCCCGGCGTGTACTGACCTGCCTTAGTCGCTCCCATCCGAACATCGCGCCCGGGTTCGGGCGCCTGCGGCTCCGCAAGCGCCGAGCTTACTCTCGACAGCATTTGAGGATCTACCGTAGGTGAAGCCACTATCGGCGCGTCCGTATCCGGGGACTCTATCACGCCGGGCGACAGGACGTTTACCCCGCCTGCGAGTTGGAGTGGTTTGGGGGCCGGGGCAAGCAAGCCTTCGAGGCGGTTAGTCGGCTTTGCCTCTTTAGCCGGAGCAAGCAAACCTTCAAGACGGTTGGTAATCTCCGGCTCTTTATCTATTAGACCGGCCAATCGGTTCATTTTTTGTGCTCGTTAAAATAAGCTATTATTTCCTTTTCGGTCTTCCCTAATTTCAGGGCTTCGCGCGCCGTTTGTCTTTCCGCTGCATTCATCTCTTCCCAAACCGCCTGCCACCCATCCCTCAGTTTTTTTGCAGCATCTTTCGCAATGCCAGTATCCACTGTCGGCTTGGCCGGCTGTGCGGACGACAAGCCGCCCAGTGCGCCCATCGCTGCATTCTTTGAGCCAACGCCCTTATTCGCCGCCGGAGGCATCCATTTGGTCCAGCTCTTTACCGCCTGCGTATTAAAGTCGTCCGGTTTTGGGCTGGCCGGCGTCGGCACGCCCATGAATCCAGGTAATGTGCGCGACGAACTCGGTTGCGGCGTAAGGCCGAGATTCGTATTGAGCCATTTGTCTATCCTTCCTATAGCCTCATCAACGCCAGCAGTGTCTTGGGATTGCTCGGCCATTAACTCTCTCTGCGCAGCCAACTGGTCGCGAAATTTCTGTACTGAGTCAATCATATACTGAGGAGTTCCTGACGATTCCGATTGCCCGCCCTGTTGTTCCCAATACGCCTTCCGGGCCTCTTCTGAGGCTAAACGGGCGTCAATCAACGCACGGTTGGACCTGTCCTGTTCTTCTTCGCGGCCACGCTTACTGCCCGCCCATCCGGCTTTCATCGCATCGCCAAAGGTGTCATGTTTGCCTTTAAGTATTGAACCAAATATATCAGCCATTTTTTTAACCTCCGAGAAAAGCTCCAATCCCTTCACCAACGCCGCCTGTCGCGGTTTTCATGGCGGGTTGCCCGAAAGCGTCTCGCCAATTGAGTATCTGTTGGAATTGCGACGGCGACGATGTGCTTCTCGTCGTCGAACCACCCGCCGGGCTTGTCCCCAATATCGTAGTCAGAACATTCAACACCTGCGGATCGGTAATGGTATTCAAAAGCCTCTGCGTTTCATTGCCAAATCGAGCAAGGCCCGTAGTCCATCCCAAAAGACTCGACGGCGCGGCCCCCAGCGCAGACAACGCCCTGCCTGCCCTTGCCTCGTCAATGGCCTTATTGGACTGCTCGACGTCCCACATCCACTTTTCGCGTCCCGCGCTCAATCCCTTGCCAAGTTCTGTCGCCGCGTCCTTTTCCGCCCCGGCCCTTGCGCTGCCCCAATAACCCGGCCCCGCATACGATTCCTTGATGTCCGGCTGTAAGGTCCGTTTCCATAGATTCAGCGCCGGTTCGGCTACTGTCTTGTCGAAAGCGCGGCCCGCCGTTTCCGGTGTGGTTTTCTCGGCCCCCATAGTGCCGGTCAGAAGGCCCTTGCCCGTACTGACTAATGGGTCCCACACATTGGCCGACTGGAGCATACCAAGGGATTTTTCCTCCAGATCGGAAAGACCGCCCAAAACCCCTTCCCCTATGTAAGGTGAATATGTGTCTTTCAGGTCTTTCAGTATCGGGGCCTGAAACGGAGTGTAACTTGTAGTGGTCTGCTGCTTGCCTTTTTCTGTTTGGTCCCACCGCTTACACATACCTGGCGCGTATCGAATCACAAAACCTTTTAAGTCTATCGGTTCAAATTCATCATGCCACATTGCAATACATCTCCGTTCCGCGACGCTTAAACCCATATCTGCGTTCGAGTACGCGCTGCCATCTTTTGTTACTGGTAATACTCGTTCGCACCTGCTTGCAACCCTTACCTTCCACCCATTGCTTCAACGCATCAAACATTCTATGACGGTACGGGAATCGCTCTTCGGCTTTGATTTGCCACACCCACACCCTCTTCCTGTTCTTATCGCTTACGTGTGCTATCAAAACAGCCCGCGTCACCCCTTTGTCCACAGCTACCAAAACAAAGGTGTCGTCCGGTTTTTTCTCCATCCGGTATCTTAGTTGGCACGCTATGTCCATCCTGCTTTCCGTTTCGGTGGGAATCAGCCACGGGTATAATTTTGCCACATCGTTAGGATTTGTTACGTTCAAAAACATCATGCCCCGCTATCGCTCCTGCCAATTTCGTACCACTTGCCGTCCGCCTTGCAAATCAACGTCAACGTATCGGTGGCGGTCATATCCCAATTTGCCGACCCGCTCAAAAAGATGTTCGTACCGTCGGTGATAGTAAGTGAATGCTCAGCGATAACAATTATGATCTGGCCCTCGACGCCGTCGTCAAAGTCGGTTATGGTTGTTGTTCCGCCGGTTAACCAAACCGTGTAGCCCTTTACGCTCGGAGTTGCGTCGTCGTCCAGCGTTTGTATGTTATATTTGACCATCTTTGCCGAAAGCACGTCAAACGGCTCTCCTATGCCGGTATCCATGCGCAACAAGTCCTGCCGTATCACGTTAAGATACGTTTCGGCGTCCGGCGCCGGTGTTATCGGAGGTGTTAATATCATTTATTTCGTCCCCAACACATTCGGCTGGCCTATGACAAAAT
The DNA here is from genome assembly GCA_013349435.1 of Planctomycetota bacterium. Lineage (GTDB taxonomy): Bacteria > Planctomycetota > Phycisphaerae > Sedimentisphaerales > Anaerohalosphaeraceae > QNBT01. Next base: position 5,285 of record DUZQ01000032.1, read on the forward strand.
CCGAAACCCTAAAGCTTTTGCTGGAAAAATCCTGCATACGGTATTGAATCTTCTTGGAACTCACATTTGGCCAGAACTCGAACAGTCTGTTCTCTGTAGACAAATCAATCGTAAAATCCGTCCATCCCGTGTCCGACGTCTCGAAGTAATCCGTGCGATAACCGAGCTGCATGGCGCCGTTTTCGCTGCCGTCGGCGGAGAGGAATATCCCGCCCCATCGTTTGAAATTATGAGGTATCCCGGCGTCAATGACGGGCGTTAAATGGCGGCAGGACAGGTTGCTACCGTCGTCTTTCGTATAGGTCTCGTCCATTTCGTACACATAGCCGTCACTGTCACCCATGACAAGCCGGTCTTTTTTGTTTATTTCCCGAACCGTATCGCGGTATGTCTCGCCGGGGCTGTCTTCGGAACATACGGAATAGAACCCTATCGTATCGGCCCCCGAAACCGACAGGTCGGCGGGCACGTTAGTGGAATTGTCCGCAATGCCATGTTCCCCGTCGTCGGAAGTGTCCTGCGTGCCGTAAATGGAAAACCCGTTTGTTGATACGTCGTAGGCCGTATAATAATGCGTTCCCCACCGGACGTTCGTAGCGCCCGAGCCGTCAAAAACGACCACCAGGTCGTTGTCGGTAAAATCGGCATGAAAATTATCGCCGTTATTGGAATAATCGAATCCGCCCGCCGACCACGTTCCTTCGGTGTAATCCGCCGATATGGTCCTGCTGGTGTCCATCAGTAAATCGCCGTACCGCTCCGTTGCATCTCCGGCGTCGGATATGTCGTTGGCCGAAAGGGTGTCCAGCGCCTCCTGATAGGTCTCTCCGATGCTGTAGGTCTCGGCGACCGCAAGGGCAACCGCCGTTATGCCTCCGGAAGTGTACTTACTGGAAAAGTCTCTGACCTGCCACGCCCCCGTCAGTTGATTTCTTACATACGCCTTGGTAATGTACTCGCCGCCGGACGGTACGATAAACAGCCACAGAAACTTCGCTTCCGGACCCATTATCATCCAGCATTTATAGTCATACGCGGCCTCCAAGTCGTCTTGGAGAAATTTGTGAATGCTGTCGCCTATCGGTTTTATTGCCTGGCCGCCGTTGTAAGCGTAAACGTTGTAGTCAGTGCCTACAAAATAGTGCGTGTTGCGAACAGATGCCAGAAGATGATAGCTCAGCAATCCGAGATCGGGAATCATAGGCAGGGGATAGAATACCGTCGTGCCTCCGACGTAGTTAATCGACCATATCCCCCGCGTCTGATAAATAATATGATCCATCCCCAGCTTAGCGCTCCATACGTTAGTCCCGCCCGTGTCCATCAAGTCCACGAAGCCCGAACCCGTACCGGTCCACGTCTGCAATTTACCTATGGTCGGGAAGCGAACCCTTTGGTTGTTCTCCACCCATGAAGTGCCGTTGTACTCCCTCGGACTCAGTTGTATCATGCGGTTCCGGCCGGTAATAGCGACCTGCAACGCCCGGTGGGTGGTTCCCGAATGGTAATCCCCCCCACCGGTTACGTTGGCAAAATCGCTCTCGAACCTTCCGGCCCATCTTTGAATATTACTCAGCCCGCCATCGCATACCACCAGATGATAATAAGCATTACTTTGGCCTGCGTCGTCGTTTAGGTAAATATCCGTGTCGTCATGCCCCACCTCTGCATAACTTATGGGATTGGCCGCGTTAGACGACATTGTGACGCCGGATTGAGTCTTATCGTCCCATTCATCGTTTATTCTATCGTGGTCGTAAATTTTCTGGGTTGTCACCGCCGCTACATGACTGTAACCATCGACCTCTTTCCACGGGAACAGCGCGAGAACGGCGTCCCCACTGTTCAATCCAGAAGAGGTGTCGAGTGAGGCTATGCCAAAAGGCGACCTTATCAGACCGTATTCGTAGAACACATTCTCCGAGCCTCGCGCGGCATTACGCAAGTCCAGCGCTGTCGCGGGAACCTGCGAATTCAAGCCAAGATTCGGTAATCTGATTAACGTATCTATAACACAAGCCTCGCTTCCATCTTGTTTACCGCCCAATCGCTACCCAATGAACCTTTGTCGGTTGGGCCGCCGCCCCTATGCCGGTGAAGCCGGTTTTCCCCGATGCCGTTAAATAATATTGCGGATTCGTACTGTGTTCGGGAGCAACCGCCAATCCTTCCAATGAATTCGGGAAAGCAACCGCAAAAGAAACATCGTCGGGATTAGAGGCCACCGTCAACGTCCCATGCTTGATAATCATGCCATCCGGGCGAGTACTGCTCTCTCCACCGGCATACACTGTCGGATCGAAAAACAGGCTGATTCCGGCAGTGCCGCCGAGATCCACTTCCGTCCCGTCCACTACAAGGCTGTCAGTCTGTAATGTTCCGTCTATGTTTACATGACTTGTAAAATCAACGGTCCCGTCAAACTCGTGCGCCCCGGCCCACGTTACGTCTCCGCCGTTCCATATCCTGTCGGGGTGCAAGGTTATCAGATAAGGGTCGTCAGACACCGTTCCATCCCCGGTGGCGCACCAGAGCGCGTTGTTCGTTTGATCGTAAACGAGGCCCCGCCCCATGAACTTGCCGGTGGTAATGTCGTAAGAGGCATCCCCATAGCCCTTCGACAGATCGGTGGTGTTTTCGACGATGCCGAGGATTCTGGCCCCGCCGGGCAGGTGCTTGCCGCCCACCGTGCTGTCGGCAAAAGTAACGTGTTCGAAGCCTATGCGCTTGCGAACGGCTATGGAGAGGTGGTTTAACTGTCTATATGACAGGCCAATCGGCTCGTCAACATCTAAACTTTCGATACCTGTCCACGTTGAACCGTTGCCATCGAGATGGACGCCCATTTAGCATCTGCCTTCCCCTTCTCGACAGGTTAATTGTCTCGCTTCTCGACGGTCGGATTATACACAACCCAAATAGGTTGTCAATAGAAAAATGGAAAAATTACGGATTATTATCCTTCGCTGGTTGTATTAAAATACGAACACACCCACTTGTAGTCCTCAAGGGTATTAATGCTTTTAATGCCTAATACCGGGCTTGGCGTCATTTTGTATGTAATCAGGTACTTTCTCATCCACGTAGTTACGTGCTCTCTCATGTCTCTTATGGCGAACACATTTGCCAGATGCAGAGCAAAGGATGAAAAACATTCGACGTCGGAACCCTCGCCATTCAACTGGCCCGTGCTTTCGTCGGTGTTGCAAACAATATCGTAATTGCCCGCCTTGTATTCCCGCACAACCCTGTCTATTTCCTGCGGTTGCAACAACGGGCAGTCGGCCGTCAAACGAACAATGGCATCTGCCTTTTCCGCTCTCGCCGCTTCGTAGAATTCCCGCACAACGTCTCTTTCGTTCCATGAAGGCATGTAAGCCCTGATATTCCACCGTCCGCACATAGTGGCTATCTGCTTGTCGGGCGTGACTACCACGACGTCGTCAACCGTAGTAGCCAAACATGCCTTCCTTACGACCATTTCCAGCATACTTACGCCGGATTCGGGGGGTATCTGGGCCAAAACCTTGTTGGGAAACCTTTTACTGCCCAACCTTGCCTGTATTATCGCTAAGACTTTCATTTGGACATTATTTTTGGGCCTCATCAAGTAACACCTCAAGTAACACCCCAAGTAACACTTCAGGGATTGCGTTCACGTGACCGTTCACGTGAACGCCTTTAGGGGGCAATGTTTTGCTTAGCACAATTGAAGGGAATTTGGCCATCTCCAACTTGCATCTCAACTTGCAACCTAAGCAACACTTCTATTTGTAGATTACCCCTTTATCTTGCATTATCTATCCTTAGTCGGCCATATGCAAGTTGAGTGTCAACTTGCACCTCAACTTGCACGTAAGCTGTGTAAGTACTTCGACTAACATATTCATTCATCTTTCTGAACCCACCTTGCTCCGCACCACGGGCAATTAGGCTGGCGTGTTACGGTCCACATCTTCTGCATGACTTCGTCGGGGATAGTACCCTTAACATGCGAACTGATTGTCTGCAAAACGTGCTGGGCCAGACGTTCCAGGTAGCTTTCGTTGATAATTGCAAAACTTTCACCGCAGATATTGCACACAACCGACGTGTGCGCTATCTTGATGTTACGCAGGATAGTCAGTTGGGAGTAATCGTAGATACTGCCCTTGGGCCATTTGAACTTGAATTTGCCCTGCACCTTATCTATGATCTCCGCCGCCCTCTCGGTTGCGTGGCCGTCCATTATCCCGAACCGGCCCTGCTCAAGGTTTTTCAGCGACTCTGCATTCGCATTGGTTCCCGGCTGATATTGTTCGATCTCCCGGCACAGGTCTTCGGCTTTTGCAAAAAACGGCGATATCTTGGAAATCGGCGATTCGGGGTCCATCCACCAATTGTTCGCATCCTTGCAGTAAATATCCCCGAATTGATAGGCGGGAATACCGAGAAAATGCGCCCCTATGGCCATTGTCGAACCCGCGTGGACAATCGCATCGACGTTGACTTTGAGATAAAAACTTGTCGATTCGGTATCCAACGGCAATCCTAATTGCTTGCACAGGTCCTTGTAGGGCTGCTGAACCACGCCCGGATGCGTAGACACAATAATATTCCACTGATCCTTGAATTTGGCCGAAACGGTCTTAATCATGTGGAAATGCCGGTCCCTGCCGGCCATATCCTTGTTTGCGAAATCAAGATCGTCTACGTGAAGATCCGGCGCGGCGTCGGCAAAGCCCCAAGGCGAGCATATTAACAGCGTCTTTTTCTCCGGATCAAGTCCGTATTTTTTACAGAATTCGTCTTTGTTTCGGTACCTGTCTATAACGTCGGCCCTCAAGTGGGCATCGACAGTAAATGCCCCAACCGCCGTTACATCGAAAGATACTTTTCTCCTGCCGAGAATCTCCGCTTCCTGCTCGGACCATACCAACTCGGCGTCGATATTATACGGGTATTTCCCGAATATATCCATCCTCTGCCAAGGCTCCATCTTCTCGAAATCGGCCTTATCGCATGAAGGTTCGGTGTGGCGGCTCACTACCCCCAGCCCCCAATGTTTCAGGGTATCTGTAAAATCCCGTGAATACGGATTTCTTATGGGCGGAACAACTACAACGTCCGGCATGACTTCGATAACCGCCGCGCGGCCTTCCCTCAGGCAGGGACGGATAGAGACTTCGTGGCCACGTTTTGCCAACTCTTCGGACAACAATTCGTCCACGATAGCGTCGCGAATCGGGGACGCTGTGAGAATAAGTATCTTTGACATCTGCACTCCTTTGCTATTGATCGTTCGGGTCCGTGGGTTCCAGATTCTTGACCCTTGCTTCCAGGGCTACCAGCCTGTTATTGAGCACCTTAATTTCCTGTTCGTGCTTCCACGCGCTGTAGGCCAGCACGGCGTCGGGGTTGTAGCCGTAGGCATTTAGCCATTGCTGACTGCATTTAGGCACTACGTCCTGCCAGTAACGCTGCGGAACCGCTCCAAGGCAGAGCGCCAAACATATTCCAATTAAAATTCCTTTTTTCATTTCAAAACTCCTTTACATGAATAATTGTGTCAAATTCGCCGTCGGCGGGCGCTTCATACGCTGCCTTTTCCGCCTTGGCTATGCCATGCCAGTCAACATTGTCCCAATGCGGCTTCTTCAGTCTGTTGTTGACGTGCCACTCTACGTCTTTTTGCGGCATGATTACGGCAATAAATTTATTGGCCGGCAGTTTTTTCCATTTGCTTCTGCGGTCCGACGCCCGCGTGAGATTGCCGCAATCAATAATCACGTCGTATCCGGCGTCAAGCAAGTGCCGTGCGGTATCGAAACAGCTTTCGGTGATAATATCGTCCTGCTCGACGTGGTATTCATATTCGCCGTTAAGCATCTTGCGAAACGCATCAGGCGATACTATCTTTGTCTTGGGCTTATCTTTAACGAAGTTACGCGCCCATGTTGACTTGCCGCTGCCGATACAACCTATTGTCATGTAGACTATTCTCATGTTTGCATCTCCAATATTAATCGCGTTACCGTCTTGCCGCCGAAACCCCTTTTGAAGGCGCTGATATTGACGTACTTGCTATCCGCTCTGGCCCCGTCGGACATTGTGTGCCCGGAATGAAAAGCTATCTCGCCGACCTCGAACGTCTTTGCCCCGCGTATTTGTGATCTTACAATTCCCTGCCAGAGAAGGGCGTGGGTATTTTGCTTTCCCGACCTTCCACCGGCATAATACGCGGCATCCTTGCAGTATATTAACACCGCCGCATCGGGACCGTCCGTCAGACAAAAAGCTTCACTCCGGTCTATCATGCCCTGTTGAATCTTCCATGTTGGGTCGGGTCGTTCACGCCCGCCGTGCATTGAATGCGGCAGGACATAGTCTTCTATCTGCCCGTAGTCGATGTTTCCAGTCTTAGTGACCAATGACTTGTAACTCTTGCGAATGCCCGCGTGGAGTTCCCCCATAGACCTCTCTAAATCTATCACTTGGAAATAGACCGGCCTTGCCCTATAGCCGCGACGAAGAAGAAACTCGCTTACCACGGATACCTTGCCGTTGGCGAGAAAGTCCATATAATAAATGTCGCGGGAAATATCGTATAGGCGTTCGATGTGCAGCTTGAGGCTTTTGTCGTCGCCGACAGCCACCATAGGCCGCCAGAAGCCTGTTATCCGGCCGTCTTTAAGTCCGGCAACAACTTCGCAATCGTCGCCGCGATAAGACACGTCTTCATAAGGGCCGCTCATGGCTTGTGAATAGGCTATATCCAAGTCGTTGTATAGTGGTGTCAGTTGATTCAGCCTCAGTGTTAATTTATTCGCCATTTTCTTCTCCTGGCTTGTACCCCGCCCACTCTAAAAACTTGACAACTACATCTCTCCATTCCCCTTGTAGGGCGCGCAATCCCTCCCATTCGGCCTTTTCTCTTGTTTCGTAATCATTGGACGGCACACCAAAACGGTCGAGTATCTCATTTAATTCCTCGTAATATTCATTGGAATATCGCATATTCGTAAAAATTACTACGGCTTATATGGTTTCACCTGGTTTAATGTGCAATAGACAAGCAACATGAGCCGCCGTTTCGGATTTAAGCGGGGAATTCTCCCGCACAGCACGACCTGCTTGCAGAAGGGGCCTAAAATCGTCTCTGTCGAATGAGAAATATGCACTGTTATGATATATGCCTCCCCATAATTTTCTGTTTGGAAGAATCACCCAGCACCCACGCTCGTTCTCCGATACGTTTGCTATCTTTTTCCAAAAACCAAAGGCTTCATTGCAGCTATACACTTCGCCTTCCGCCCTTCTGGAATGGTATCCACCCGCTTGTGCAGTTACCGTCTAAATCCGTACAAGTTGGCTTCCCATTATGTGAATACGACATACAAACTGGAACCGTAAGCCGCCGGGGCGTATCGGCAGATTCATAGCCTTCGGTTACATCCAAACCCCATGCGTTTGGGGGCCAATAACCGCAATTCGTGCATGTGTGTATCGTATTCATATTCCGCCCCTTATTCTTTCGCTAAAGGAAAGGAAGTCATTTCTAAAAACTTGACAACGTACATCGCCGAAACGCCGACCGCTTAACTTTATGAATACCACGTCCATATTGTATATACATCCTATTTTTTGACAACACCTCTTTGCCGACTTTGTCTCCCGCATTTGCGTACACAGTCACAGACTTACCCGCAGGTATTACGGTCGAACAACATAAACATTTTAATGGTTCTAAGACTTTCATAGACATTTCCTTAGTATCTTCAAGGCTTCCTTGTGTGTGATGACTTGCTTGCGCTCATATACCTCAATGCCGCCATTCACTACGCGCAAAATCAGCTTGCCTTTATAGCTTCCAAGTTCTATTTGTCCATCAGGCCGTGCTTGGCGTTTTGTTAACATAACCCTACCTTTATGCGCTCCGCACTTCATACGCCTGGAATTCTTCTTTTTCGATATCAAAATACATAGTCATGGAAGTCTTGCCATTCCAATATTTGCCTTTGCGCAAATCCGATGACTTGCCGTGATAGTCACCAACAATCGTCTTCCAAAAGTGCTGGCCAGTTGTGTTTGCGTAATAACACTCTCCATATACCAGATCCAAGTTCAGGTAATTGAACGCACGATCCAGAAGAAGGTAGACGGCTTGCTTGCCGCGACATTCGCCTCTTTTTGCCGGATCGAGTATTAAGGATATTTCCGCCTGGCGGCTTTCCCACGCGATGTTCGTAAGGCCGCCCATGCCGATAAACACACCGTCCTCGTGTATCCCCCAATACCTGTGAGGACTATTGCGGTTACATATCACATCGTGATAGAATTGCTCCTGCTGCTCTTTCGTCAGTGGATACGGCGTCCGGAGACTCACAAGGCACTCATTGCGCCAGATACGAGCCTGCTCGCAATCGTCTTTTGTCAGGACTTCAAGCTTCATTTCTTATTCTTACTTCCTTTTGGTCTACCTCTTTTGCGTTTGGGTGAGTCGGGGCGAATCTCCTGCGCGTTATCGAACGCGGCCTTCTGCTCGGCACCGCGCGGTTGTTCCGGCTCTTTGGCTGCTTTTGGTTTCTTTTCCGGAAGAACGATTGTTCTCAGTGTTTCCTGCGGCGCCGGGCCTTTGAGCATTTCCTGCGGCCTGTCCCAATACTTGTTCAGTGCGTACATGGCTTCCCGCACCGTCGCCGTCGTCCTCTCAACCGACGTCTGGTCGTGGGAGAACGTTACGAATTGTGCGAAGCCGAAGAATATCCCGCGCTCTACACAATATTGCCAGAACGCGCCTTTGTGTTCGGCGGTCGGGAACTTGAAGAACGTCCTCTGTGGCTGGCCGATGCACTCGGTAGTATCGTGCCGGCTGAATGACGTCGCCGAGTTATTGAACGCCACCCTGAGCTTCTGGCCCATCATTTCAAGATGATGATACACCGGCTCTTCCTTCAACACCTTGAGAGTGGCAAGGGCGGCGGAAATGCCGAGCAACTCGCCGCCGTAAGTCGATGACACGAAACAGTCCGCCTTCAACACGTCCATGATCTCTTTTTTGCCGCCGACGCAGGCCATTGGAACTCCGTTGGCCATCGCTTTGCCGAGACATGTAAGATCGGGCCGGACCTTAACGGTCTCCTGTGCGGTAATCTTCCTACTCCTGAATCCCGTGACGTTCTCGTCGAAAATCAAAACAACATCGTTGGCCGAACACAGCTTTCTCACTTGTTGGAGATACTTCTTGCAGGTATCTTCGTCCCGATAGATGTAGGGTTCGAGCATGTACGCCGCCGGTTTTTTCTCGTCAACCAACCGCTTGAGACCGGCGAAATCACCCCACTTAACAGAAGTAACGTCTTGGGTAACGGACCCCGCGTTCTTGGGAGTTGTGCAGTTGTACCATTCGTGCCAGCCGTGATAGCCGCACACTATCACGGGCCAGCGTCCGGTGTAGTCGCGGGCTATGCGCACCGCCGCGCTACAAGCCTCGCTGCCGGTCTTGAGAAATCTCATGGCTTCCATCGAGGGTATGGTATCGTGAATCAATTCGGCCAACTCGCCGACTTTAGGATGTTCGAGGGAAAACAACGTACCTTCTTCTGCCTGGCTCTTAATAGCCTCCACGACAGACGGGTAGGCATGGCCGAGAAGGTTCGCGCCGAGAGAACACGGCCAGTCTATGTATTCCTTTCCGTCGGCGTCCCACGCCTTACAGCCCTTGCCTTTGACGAAAAGGCGGGGATGGCTTATCGTATGAACGCACGCCCGCTTTGACAGGGTATTAACTTGTTCCGGTAATCTATTCATTGACATTGGTTCTCCTTGTCGGATTTAGGTCTTAATTCGTCTAACCATTCATTCGCTAAATCTACCACTTTATTAGGCAACTCTTGAACATTCTCGTTTTTAGACACAGCAGGAATTAGCTTAATAGCCGCCATTTCCTTTGCAGTTGGGACGAAACACTGCCCGGTACACCCTATCAAGATAAGCAACAACCCCAAACACAGTAACTCAAGTGCCCGTTTTGTATTGCGTTCGTACCACTCCTGGTCGCCACCAAGGAACATTACAAGGTATAATGTCATGAGTCCCACGATAACGCCAATTATGGCAACTGCCCCAAAGATGTTATTAAGGGCGTCCAGCCTTGTAAGCCAATACATTTCGGATTCTGTAATAATCATTGGTTCTCCTTTGTTCTTTCCATTTTGGTTCTCCTTAATTGTTTAATGTTTCTTCGTGCCAAAATCCTTATGCTTGATTTTGGTGATAATACGGTTGCCATTGCGCCCTTTTAACTCAACGGAAGGACGTATGACCAATCCCTCGGCAAGAAAGCTTGTGTGTCTTGACCACCGAGAGACAACACCTACATCCCTAACTATTGATATGCCCTCAAGCAATGTCCCGTGGCCACAAATGGGAACCGCGCCTATGCCCAATGCCATCGCAATTGCCTCAACATCGTCACGTCGCAGCCACCAACCATCGACAAGGACGTCAAACAGAACAAAATTAACACCATCGGGGTTGTAATTCCCCCCGCCCTTTTGAATTTTCGCCCCGTACCCTTCCCCGTAAAGACACAAAGAATCAGCCTTGGTGATTCCCTTATCCATTTTCTCAAGTGGAAAAAGCTCCTCAAGTTTAGCGAACAGGAAGGCCGGTATCTGTGCGTTATCAGTCCTGCCGGCAAACGACCGTTGTTTGCCTCGAACCCAATTAACACGGATATTCATACCGTCAACCTTCTCTGTGAACAGCCAATCATTGTCCTTGAGATAGTTAAATTCGGGACAAGAAAAGTCCCCGTCGATGATTTTGCCATTGTTGGCCATATCTCGCTTGTATACCGTTTGAATTTTTGGGTATGCGTCCATTTTAGTTCTCCTTTTTACTTGCCTGGGATTTCACGAAATTAAGCTCCGCCCATGTGCCCCTATGGCATGTATCCGTCATGTGCCAAACACAGGTACACTCATCATATCTGCCCTCATCGTTACATGGATGCAGATGCTCTGCCTGAAATGGCTTATCCCCGCAAAGACATTTATGCCAGATTGCGCCCCCTCCGGTATTGGAATATATAAATGCAGGACATACCCGAATAAGAACATCGCGTATGTCGGCTTCAATATTCTCTCGCGCCGAAGTAGGTTTACGCAAAAACCTGTTACGCCTTTTCCATGTTCTATAACGTTTTAACAAGCCCATCTATTCGTACTCTTTCGTAATAATACAGAAAATCAAAAAACACGTTCCTATGGGCGGCAAGAATATTGCCGCCAGCAACAAACAGGACCAAAATGCGTCGAACGTACCCGACGAGACATAACCGTCTCTCTTCATGTGGCCCTTAGCCCTGAGATACCAAACCACAAGCAAGATCGCATTAACTGCCCAGAAAGCATAAATCACTTTTACCATTTTCTCGGATCCAATAATTGTTCGTCATGTTTTTCAAGTGGGTTCCATAGATGAATGAAATTGAGGCTTCTTTGGAGCTGATCGACGCTATCGACGCCGATGATAATCTTGTCGATGTGCGGATTTGCGAGGCAAAATTTTACACATTCTTCCGGCGGTATGCCGTCGGCGATGATTTTGCCGCGAAGGAAGATGGAACGAACATGGATTTCGCCCTTAAACCGCTCTATCACTTCGTCAAACCTTCTATCATACAACGAATAAGGTACTTGTATTACGTCGGGGTCGGCGTTCACGTTCAAGTCGCGTGGCTGATAACATGATATTCCCCAACGCCCCTCGTATGTTGGACCAAAAAACTCGCCGTCTTCGACATGATGCCTCATGATACAATATGGATGCGTCGCCTCTACCTTTTCCCTATCATCGTGCCACCGAATCTTCACTACAACATTGAAAAACGAATTGGCCCGCGTCCAATCCCATCCGTAAGCCGTCGCGCAATCTAAGGTGTCGATGCCGTTGCACTGCGCATACCCAAGTATCTTGCCGATTTCCTTTTCGGAGACTTTGACGCCGTTGTATTCCCGGCCCCAATTCGCCGTTCCTATTGCTATACGGGAAAATAGGTTCATTTCATCGTTCCTTTCATTGCCCTAATCGCAATCTCCGCGCCATAGCGACGTACTTAGCAACTATATAGTCTGGACCTGCCCACCAAGTCCGTGGAGTTCCATCGCAATTTTCACACTCGCCACATGGCAACCAATGGCGAAAAATGCAATCAGCACAGGAGTTAATTCCTTTGGCTCGACGAACAATAAACATGCGATAGGACGGATACAGAGATGCCCATTCAATCGTGTCACGGACTCTAATATCCCATTCGGTCGGAAACAACCAACGAATTAACCGCCACGCACTCCACGCTATCCGAGGTAGCGTGCGCGTGGCGACTCCCCATTCATACAACACAGAAAGGCTTCCATGTCTTCCCACTGCTGGCTTGCGCCGCTTCCTGCGATTAGAACAAGCTCTTCGTCGCATTTTCATGTTCCATCATCCCTTCGCAAATTCACTGCTCATATAATTTTCTTCTATCGTCTCTTCAAATTTGCACAAAAGATCAGCGCGATCGTCAGTTAACCCGACAATTAAGGGATCTACCGGCAAAATTTCTACCTCGGCCTCAGACCAGACGGCCTCGGCAATCAACACAACATCACGGTATTTGCGTTTAGCCCTATGCACCAACTGCTGAACCTCAACCGGTAAAATGCCCGTATACATTGACCTAATCTGTATTGTGTTTACATGGCAACCCGCTGCACGGAAAAAGCCCTTTAAGCTTATATATTGATTATCCCTATCCATAGCCCGCAGTAAATGCTTCTCGATAAGCGGGTGCGTATCCACACACACCTCTCTATACACCGCCTGTTCCTCTATCAAAGAAACATCCATCCCATCAAGATCAATCTCTGTTGCTTGCTGATAATCGGGAACGCAAAAAAGGCCGTCTTTTGGATAATAGTTATTATCCCCGGACACCTCAACAAGTAATATTTTCTTGTTGCACATATCCGCATCAATACGATATTTCCGCTGTATAATATACAGGGGCCTCTGAGCCTTTTTAGTGGCCATCCTAATGATAAACGGCTCCAAAGCATGTGCGCCCTTAAATGAATATACGCCAAACTCCGGCACAATGTATTGCTCTCCCTTACGACTCGTGGTTGTGTGTGTTTTTAGAAAGGACAAGTCTATTTTAGGAGGCCCATTTTTTCCTTTCCGTTGTTGCGAAAACACTTCATCGCAAGCCTCATCGGCTAACTGGCTTATCGTCCGGCCCTCTTCAAGCCGCCATAACAGCCCATCTGCATCTTGGTGTGTATACCTGTCGGATACTTGGTGATTTTCGGTTGATTTCATGTTCCATCATCCCTTCGTAAATTCGCTGCTCATATAATGTTCTTCTATCGTCTCTTCAAATTTGCACAAAAGATCAGCGCGATCGTCAGTTAACCCAATAATCAACGGGTCTACCGGACTGATGTCGGATACTTCAGGTTTTTCCCATGCAGCCTCACTAACCAAAACAACATCCGTGTATTCGCGCTTGGCCTTGTGAACTAACTGCTGAACCTCGACAGGCAAGATTCCATTGTACACAGATTTAATTACTACGTTGGCGGTGCTATAATGTCCGGGAAAACCAAACTCTAATAGCAATTTATATTGATTGCCATAATTCATAGCATTTAACAAGTGAGCATCAATCAATGGATGCACTCCCACATTAGTTGTTTTTACTTGCCCGTTGGCGGGCACAAAGGCCGCATTGTTTTGTTTTGCCAGATCGAATACATGTGAACTTTTATAATTCAGAACAGCTAACATTTCTTTGCCCGAACTGTTTGTTGAGTAATACGCATCTTCATGTGGTAGCGTGATAAGTAACATTTTATTTCCACACTCATCGGCCGGTACGCAATATTTTCTATTTACAATATAACATGGGCAAGCTAATCGAGACATCTTCATCTTGACTGTGCATGGGTTAAGATGATGAGCGCTTCTAAACGCATACACGGCAAAAAAGGGCACAAAATACTTTTCGCTCTTGTATGTTATGGAAGTGCGTTTTTTGAGAAATGACAGGTCTATTGCTGGTGGCCCCCCCCTTTTGCCCCGATCTTTTTGTTTTTCCGCAAGGAAAACTTCCCTTACCACCTCGTCGGCCAACGTACTTACCGGCTTGCCATCTTCAAATCGCCATGATAAACCATTGGTATGTCTGAGTGTGCATTTGCGAGCCATTTTGCGTTAACTCCTTTCTCGCAAATAAAAGGCCGACGGCCTGAGCGCATACCTCGATAGCGGAGCTATGGACCGCCGGCCTCTTGTGGATTGATTCATGCTATCGGTTAACGCGCTCATGCTACTGTGCAATATTACAACATTATTGATGTATGTCAATAGGAATTTCGGAAATTTTGAGTATTTTTTTTACTTCTTTTGCGGTCATCCACCAGTCATTCTTATCTGATGTGTAGCCGTCGCACAGACCTTCGGCAATCTTCTCGCCCTCCGTCACGCCGATTATTTTGAAGGTGCAATCCGACTCTATCGCCTTGGCAAGATCGGTAATCTTCATTGACGGCAGCTTCGGTATGTAAATCGGCGGCGTGCCGGCTTCTGCGGTCAGAATCGTAAGGACGGACTGGGCCGCCTGTTGTATCGTTATCCAGAACCGGCTCATCTCCGGATGCGTTATCGGGAACTCCTTCACACCCTCGGATTTTAATTTGAGAAATAATTCCGCCACCGATCCTCTGGAATTCAACACGTTGCCATATCGTATCATTCTGAATTCCGTGCGATTGTACGAATTGGCCGCGAGAAACATCTTCTCTGCGGTGAGCTTGGTCGCTCCGTAGCAGTTTTTGGGATTCCACGCCTTGTCGGTGCTTACAAGAACGGCCCTTTTAACATCGTTATCAAGGCACGCCCGAACGACGTTCGCACTGCCGTTTACGTTGGTCTTGACAGCCTCCATCGGCGAGTACTCGCAGGTCTCTATCCTTTTCATGGCGGCGGCGTGAACTACATAATCGACGCCCCGCAACGACCATTTCAGTCTGTCGTAATCGCGAATATCGCCTATGTGAAATCTCAGCCACGGAAGGTCTTTGTGCCCGGCCGCCATTTGAGACTGCTTGTACTCGCACCTCGAATAGACAATGACTTTTTTGGGCGAGAAGGAATAACTTATGTGCTTTACCAACTCCCTGCCGAGCGTTCCGGTCCCCCCCGTTATCAACACCGTAGCTTTATCGAGCGTGCTGTTCATTATCTTTTGCTCCCAATCTGTGTTCTTAATGAATGGTTGTCGGCTAAGAGTTTTTTTATCTCGGCGGCGTCTAATTCGCGCCGTCGGTTAAATTCGGCTTGCGCCGCCTCTGCCTGCTGGCAGTCTATGAGATGTTGCCTGTTTGCGGTATCTTTCAATATGGCGCTAAACGTTTTGTTTCTCATGAGTTTCATCGGCTTTCTCCATTAGCCGTCGGCGGATTTCCGCAACGAGCTTTTCTATATTGTCCTCGCCGACCCACCCAACCATCATCTTTTGGAATATCGGGGACTGCACCCATTTCTCGCCATCGAACGTCAAGTCGGCGTACTGTATCGTAGAAACGTAAAATTTCCGGTGCTTGCAATCGTATGCCTTGCATTCGGGCGGCATTTGGCCCCTGGGTAACCTGCACCCATTATCGCCGAGAAAACCCTTTTCGTCCGTCCACAGGTGTTGGTTCTCCTTATTCAGGTATCCCCTGCGAGCAGTCCGGCAGTTTGCACAACATATACCCGTGAACTTGCCGACGCCCGGCACTTCCGGGCAATTCATATCACATGTGCAATCTTCTACCATACTTTCCTCAGCATTTGGCCTTCAATCATATCCCTGTGATAGCTTTTTTTTGACGTATAACATGGTGTTCCTATCATTGCCACGGCCTGCCTGCAAGCAGCGACCATCGCTGCAAAAATATCGGGAAATACTGCAAACGCCGCGTCCAGACCTTCGTCGTCGAGCTTGATATGCTTTTCAATGACTGTAGCCGCCATAGCTACTGCCGACACCGGCGCGGTCAATCCGGTACTGTGATCGGAGAGACCTACCGGCAGGCCGAACCTTTCTCTCATTGCGGCAATCATACATAAATTCATATCGGCGTCATCGGATGGATACGCACTTACGCAGTGAAGCAAGGTCAACTTCTTGCGTGAGAATATTTTCACGGCGCGTTCTACGTCTTCCTCACAGGCGCCGCCGGTGCTCAATATGACCTCAGTAGCGCGCGAATCGGCCACGGCTTCAAGGAGTTCGGTATAAGCGCTTTCAAACGATGCTATTTTAACGGTTCGTATCCCCCAATCGTTCAAAAGCGCGGCGGTATCGGGATGGTAGACCGAAAGAATAAACTCCATACCGCAAGATTCCGTTGCCCTTTTTAAATCGGGTATCCAGTCGTAGCACAAAGCGCTCTGCTGATAAAGGCTATACAACGTCAAGCCTTCCCACGGCCCGGACTCTATGACGAACGGGGATTCGTCTTTATCAAGGGTCATCTCGTAGGGCCGGAACGCGCTGAATTTCACGGCATCGGCCCCGGCCTTGTAGGATGCGTGTATTAAGGCCATAGACCTTGCGTAAGACTGCCTGTGACTTGCCCCGGTTTCGGCAATCAGCTTAACCATACAAGTTGGAATCCCATCCAATCATTATTTCGTGACGCCGCCCAAACTTCTCAAGCCAGCCAACGTCTTCACCCGCCCTTGGGTCGGGATTGGACCACGCCCGCTTTGCCGATCTCACCTCTCCGGCCAAAGCGGGATTGCCACTGGCAATGACTTGCCACGCTTTCCATACCCCATACAAAATCAAGCCCTCGTCAGACATGCTGATATCGCTGGCCCCGGTAACGTCGGTCGTGAATTCTTTCGGGTAAAAATCGCCGTCGAACCTCATGTCTTTGTCCCAATACCCGCTCGAACAATAAGGCCACGTATCAATTGTAGTGTTGTTGCGCATAGTCCACTGGCTTGGCCTGCCGAAGCTTTCGCTCGAATGGGTAGGATCCGGATGTTCGCTGTCGAATTCGTCTCGCGGTTTGAAAGTAAGCTGCCGCGACTGATTGCCGTCGAGATACCAAACATCAGTGACTCTGCAAACGCCACGGTCGGTTGTGCTATCGCCGTAAGTCAAGTCAGTGATCGTATATTGGTACGTTCCCGTGGTATCGAAAGTAGACCTGTTGGAAAAGTGAAGGCATGACAGACCCGGAACCGTCTGGACGATAACCCTCTGCGCTTCGTTCAGAACCCTCGTACACCACGTCATATCGACTATCTCATTGCCGTGAGTGTCGGCGTCGGGACGGCCTATGCGAAGCTGTATCTCGTCTATCATATCCTTGCACGTAAGCGCCGTGCCCGGTGAACCCGGAGACGGAGCCGCCGTTAGAGATGAGCCGTTCCACGTATATGAAGTCGGCCCGCCGAAAGGAACATCGTCGGTCGATGGCGCAGCGCCTACGCGCTCATATACCTGAATGTCATACGTATCATTGGCTATGGCCGATGGAAAATCGCCGAGATAATAACCCATTCCGGAATCGGTAAGGGCTATATCGTAATCGGTAATACTGGCCGCCGCGCAAGCCTCGAAAGCCTGCGAGCTCGTATTCCAGATATAACCCGTAGTCGGCTGCCTGATAGTAGCGTACAGGTTGTATCCAGCGGCGAATCCAGTTCTGATTTTGTTAGACATATATATCCCCGATAATAAACCTCCGCCCGCCCGCGCCGAAAAAAGACAACGGGCGGGCCGGAAGTGTCGAGAAGCTAACCTTTACCATCCAACCGCGTGGTACGTCATCTTGGCCTCAGCGGTAAGCGTGCCCTCGGTAATATCAGACACACTGATCTCCAAATATCCGTTACAAACGGACATATTGGTAATCGGTTTACCGAAACCCGATGACACACAAGCCGCGTCGGCACAAACTGAAACGTGCCCGCCGAAAGTGACCAGCCGGCTTAGCGTCGTCGGGAAAGTGTTGCCCGTTGACACATCGTTAGAGAAATCTATATACCCGTCTTCACGGGTCGTTCCCTGGCCGTGCGTAATAGCTACTCTGCCGAGAGTACCGTCAATCCATAACATAGTAGACCTCCTTTCTGGGCTTAGACCGAGCTACCGCAGCACCAACCCTGGATCATACCTGCCATGTCCTTGCCGGTTCCCGCCACGTCGGTTGCGTCGGCGAGGTCGGACATATCCGTTGCCATTATCAGCGCCGTGCCGCCGGTAACTTCGGCCATCCACGAGCCACGTTCACAGGCACAGGTGATTTCCGCACCCTTGCCCGCTCCGTCTGCGCCGTTATCCAGAATGGTTATGTCGTTTATCGGCATAACGCCGCCGACAAGGAACCATCCACAACCATCGCCGTAACCGTTTGTGGCTGCGGTTGTGCCGTCGCTACGAATATTCGTCGAACACGGAATGCACATCGGAGAACCTTTGGTTACATCCGTACCGGTATAACACGGCCCCACGACGTAGTACGGCCCCTTGGACGTATCTGCGTACTCGGAGGCGGAAATACACCCCACGCCTGCCGGAGCACACCAGAAGTTGCCGTCCGAGAAATCTTTCGATATGTCGCAATACGTAGAGGCGGCGCTGTGACAATGGAAAGCGAGGTACATCATCGTGTACGATCCCGGATTCTCCGTGCTGTCATAGTAGATTCGCCGTTTCTGGCCGAGAGGAATGCGAGAACCCGTCGCCGGGGCCGCATTCAACGCGCGCTGCGTGTCGTCGCCGCTGCAAAAATTGTCATTAGTGTTGTCCCACCCCTTGCCGTTACTGCCGCACGCATTGGTCCGGGTCGGATACATCAAACCGGGTTCCGGATCGCCGGGCCAACGGTCGTATAAGGTGAGTTTTGTAAGTGCCATATTAGCCATAAGTTATAAACTCCTTTCTGAGTTCTTTAAGAGACGTTCGACAGCCACAGAGACGATTTCGGTTTCCAGCAGAGAAAATTCCCCGCCCACATTATTCGAGCAAGCCAGTAATCATGGCCGCCCGAACGGTCGCCCTGCCACACCCACGGCGTAAGCTTTTCCTTGCGCTGTTCGTGAATGCGGAACTCCCAGTACTTCAGATTGAGAATGAACACCCAAGTACGGGTAGTGGAGCTGCGGTGCAGATACGGAACGCTTACGACTTCGTGATTGTTGAAGTACATACTGGTAATACCCTGGCTCTGCTTCTTGCCCTCTTTGTACATGGAGTGCGCCTCCATTTCCGTGGCGAGCTTGTCCCAGAGCTGAGGTCCCATTACAATCATCAGGTCTTCGGGCGATTCCATACAATCGGCAACCGAAGTCTCGTTGATCCACTTCTGCAAACGGCCCTTACTCAACGTAGTGGCGGTTCCCTGAGTGCTTGAGCTGACAGACTCATTAAGACCGCTGGGATCGGCGCCCTGCCATTCGTCGTTGGTATTGCCCGACCATGACCGGGTAAGACCTCCGTAAGTGACGTCGTGGTCCAGAGCCGAAACAAGACTCTGCCACTTCTTCGTGTTGCCGTCGGCCACACCCGTAGTGCTGCCGTCGTTGAACATCGCCTTTTCCCACCACTTCTTGAGGTCTCTCATGCCCTTACCGAGCAGGTGCTTGGCGAGATTAACCAACTGGACCGTGCTGTCGCCGTGAATGTTTTGGAGTTCGGCATCCACGTTGTAACGCAGCGGCAGTTGGCCTTTTCGCCACAAGAACTGCGGTTTCTCAAGGGTTTCCTGTGCCTCATCGGTCAGCGCATCGTTCGTGTCGTAGACCTGGACCTGATCCTCGATGGTGTCCATGTCAATAAGCCGTTCGATGTACTTGCCGCCCGTATAATTTATTTGGTTCCTGCGCTTGATTTCCTCAATGATCGGCGTGCGCATATACGCCTGATCGAGGGGTTCGCCTTTCACGAACAACTCTCTCGTTGCCTTATCTAAATCCGTATTCGGCATTTAAGTTTCCCTTCCCGCCATGATCATTCGAGCCATGACGTGTCTTCGAGCATCTGCGCAGCCACATCGTCGAGGGAACCTTTTTTGATACCTGTTTTCTTGGCCCCCGCCTGAACGGCTCCGCCTTTGCCCGTGTCAACGGGAACTGTTTTGGTCTTTTTCTCTTTCTTGTTTTTGACTTGGATATAGCACCTGGTCATCAGCTTTACGGCGGCCGTAAGACTTGTGGGCCGCTTAACCTCGCCGCTGTCAACTAATTCGTCGGCAAGCTTAATGGCCTCGCTTCGATACTTGGCCGCCCCGCTTATACCGTGCTCCTCGAAGGAATATTCAACGGTCGAAAGGACTTCTTCTCTGGCTTCTTCGCTCTTGCGCTTAGCCTCCGCTTCCGCCTGCTGCTGCTCGTACCGGGAAATCTTGTCGCCGATTTCAGCCAACTGATTTTCCTTGTCCCGGATCCGCTGTTCGAGGCGCTTGATGTTGTTAGCCACCTTCTCGTCAACGAACTCGGGGTCCATCTCGTCGAGCCTGTGTTGCTCGTCGGTCTTTTTGTCGGTAAGAGCTTTGACCTGCTCTTCGAGTTCCGCGAGTTTTACATTCGCTCGCTCGTTGGCTTCGGTCATGGTAGCAAGCTCGGCTTCGGCGCGGCGATATCGCGAATTAGCACGGTCGAAATCTTCTTTCTGCCGCTCCTTGTCCCAATCGTCCGGTTTTGTTTCATCGGTCTTGGATGTATCTTCCGTTTCCTGGGTTTCCAAATCTTCTGCTACGTCTTCTGTCGTTTTAGTTTCCAAATCAGTTTCCATTATTCACATTTCCTTTCGGTGCTTGCGTTTGAACGCATGGTTCTTTCCACACTCTACATTGATCCGCTTTGCTCGAAGTTTGTCGCCTGGACCTTATTCTGCGTTGGCGGTTTATACGCTTAATGCCAAAAGAAAAAGGGGCCTCAATGATTTCTCACTGAAGCCCCTGTAACGAGCTTTGTTTCGTGGTTACAGCACTAACGGGTAGCTACTCCCGCTGATGCCCGCGTTTCTTTTGGCGTTTTATTTCAGTTTGTCAGCTCCCCAGCCCATCCGAGGGCTTTTTTCGCCGCCTGCTGGCGGTCCCTTATGACCTTGAGCGCCGCCTTCAACAGCTTGTCGTCCTTCTTGATCTCAAAGCTGCGAGTAAGCGCGTCAGCCGCGTTCTCGGCGTCCCATTGGTCCACGCCCATTACTTTAGGCGGACTCTTTTCTGCTATCGCTGTTGCCATTACTTGCATCTCCAACGGCCTGCATCGACATAATTCTTTGCCGGGCCTTCTCTATGAGCATTTGTAATGCCTGCTCGGGCGCGAGTTGCCCCGCCTCGACGGCCTCGATTAACTGCTCGAAGCCTATCCAATCCTGCCATTTTTCGTGTTTTTCGAGTATCTTCTGCCACGCCGTTATCTGCAAAACCCTCAAGTACTCCGGCAGCAGGGGATTCGGTCGCGGGTCCTGTAGTATCGTATAAGCCTTCTCGTATCGAAGAATGCGCTTTTCCTCGTCCCACGGCATACCCTCGGTCGGCTCAATATTGACGTCAAACTTCGCTTCTTTGGAACGGTCGGTGATTTGTACGGCGCCAATCATCATATCGTCGCCGACAACCCTCACTACACGGCCCGCTTCGTAATAATACTGATCCATTTCGGCAACCAACCGTATCAGGTCCCTTGCCCATTCCTCCTGGAAAAGGTTTTGCAGCTTAATCCTGTCATTGGCCGACATTGCAAGGTGCTGGGCCTCGGTGGCCGTCGTATCCCCGGTAGTCTTCTTGCCTAAGGCAATATCCTGCATACCCTGAATATTCTTGAACTCCTGCACCATCATTTGATAGATCATCATGTGCGCGGCGGAGGGAGCCTTCGGTTCGATTACCTTAAACCGGCTCAGCCCGCCCCGAACAAGCTTAATGATCGCCCCGGCGCCTTTGAGTATCTCGTACTTCTTTTTCGCATTTCTGGGGTCTACGAGCAATGCGTTCTCTTCGACGGCTATTTTCGGATCGCCGAACTCTTTGGCATTGTTAAAGAGATGGCTTACCGCTACGTTGATTTTGTCCTGCGTGTCCCGGTACAGGCTTATGGCGTCGCTGCCCTGCCACATAAAGGGCAAGAGGTAATGAGGGCATACGACAAACGGCCATCGGCTGTGCGGGTATATTTGCGTATCGGGGTCGGGGTTGAGAATTTCGTCCTCGTTGCGAATAATATACTGGCCGTTAGGATAATCGGGTTCCCGCCATTCCGTGACGTTGACGGGCCAGTTTTCGCTTGTTACCGGCAAGCCGTTGCGATCCATATAGCCGCCGGTTACGGCGTCCTGGATAAGCTGGCCGGATTCCATCAATACGGCGGGGTCGGCCGGCGACTCCTCTTGCTTGTTGCTCTCTTTGTAATTCTTCAAATACTGCTCGCTGATCCGGCAATAACGCCTGACGTCCGTACTATTGCCCTGCTGCGTACTCTCGGAAACTACAAGAGACAACAGCGTACTGCTGAGCTTGTCGGCGGAATGGCTGTCAACGTCGCCCGTGCCTTTCGATGGGTAAGTGCCCTGATGCGAGGTCTGGCCGTGGATGGTATCGCCGTGGCTTATGTGCCTAATCATATCGGCGTAACCTACCGATTGCTCTTTCAATACCTTCTTTTTCTTCGGCCACAACGATTGGGCATACTCTAACTCCAAATATCTGACCGTGCCGCAATCGCCTTCATTGATGTATTCCTTGTCCGATGCCCAAAAAAACGCGGGATGCCAAAGCCTGTGCTTGACGTCGCCCAGCCATTGCCTTTGCTCGGAACTCCACGTTATCTTCCGATCCCAATAAATCTTGGAAATCCAGTAGCCGTACAGTTTGCCGCACAACAGGCATTTGATGTTCTCCCTCCTCATGCCCCCCTGCTTTAACCCCGTATCCCATTGCCATTGCAAAAACCCCTGCAATGCCTCGGCAATATCCGTATCGCCGGGTTCGATGGGCGATGCGACGAATTTGAACCTACGGCTCAATTTGGCCAGTTCGGCTTGAATCGACGGCCATAAATAATTAAGCACGACCCATTCCCAATTCTTGTGGCGCTTGTAACCTTTAAGCTGCTGGCTGAGGAAATATGATATCGCCTCGGACCACAACGCGGCCCACGAATTGGTTACGGCCATGCCCGCCTGCTCAACGGCCTTGCAACGGTCGAGCAGGCTCATTTCCGCCAAATCACTACTAACTGGTTGTCCGGCTATTTCAGCCAATTGCTTCCCCCCCAGGAAACAAAACAAGTGACTTATTTATTTATACACATCAGACCCTAATTAAGAAAATCGCGTCGTTTCATTAAAATGGCCTCATCCAAAGGTTAATACGTTCGGCCTCACCGGCCCCGCCCACGTTGTAAAATCGCGCACACAAACCCGACAAGCCGTTGAAATCCACCGTGAGCTTGCAAATACGATTATCGTTGTTGTCGTGAGCGCTAATGTCAGTGAGATGGTATTGTTCGCTAATGGTCATATCGTCGGCAAACAGCCTTGATGTATTGTCCGGATTGCTAACGTCGGCAATGGCCGTACCCAATGTACCCGTAATATCGGCCATTAAAGTCCCTATCCTGCGGGTATACGGCCCCTTGGCCAACCCCCATATCTCA
The DNA here is from genome assembly GCA_013349435.1 of Planctomycetota bacterium. Lineage (GTDB taxonomy): Bacteria > Planctomycetota > Phycisphaerae > Sedimentisphaerales > Anaerohalosphaeraceae > QNBT01. The sequence continues at coordinate 28,973 of DUZQ01000032.1, forward strand.
ACGCCGAATGTGTCGTTGTCCACGCCTTCGGCCCAACATATAATCTCGCCGTTGTTCCACGCCTCATCCAGATCTAAACAATCCCGGTTGGTGAAATCCGACAGCATATTCGCCCCCAACGTCTCCGGAACCAATGCGTCGTCATCCGCCGTAACATCGGAACTGCGCAACGGCACATAACCATTGATTTGCGTGTGAGTCATCATGATAATTACCCCTTATTAAATAACGGCTCGAAATTGCCGCCCGTAGTTGTTTGCCCTAAATTTTGTTCGTATTCCACGTCATACGGTATTTCGCCGTGTTTTACCCGGTCCATCAACCTTACGCCGTCCCTGTGCGCGGCCCGGTGCATCAAATATCCGGTCAATAAACCAAACCAAAACGACAACACAACAACCAATGCCGCAATCGCTATGATGTAATCGCTCATACCGTCGTCTCCTCCCCCCAATCGTCGTCATCGCCCGGTTCCCACGGGTCTACGGCCCCGGAATAAGAAAGCTCAATATCGGGATCGCGATACCTGTCAAGATACGACGGATCGTCCGCATTGCCGGTTGTCGCCGGCAAAATGACCGGCCTCGGCGACCGTGGGCAATATATATCACCTATCATCGCCAAAAACAGACCGAATAACAAATCGTCGTGCTTGCTCGGCCTGTGTATAGGTTTACCCATTTTATCATAAATGAACGTCCGCATCTCATTGACTATCACCTCAAATTGGATCAATATCGACTGCGTCCGCAAATAGGGTATGGTCTCGTGGACAAGCATGTGCCTTGTGGCCGTGGTTGTCCGGAAGCCTAAATTGTCGGTATCCTCCGGGTCGAAGGTTTCATCCTTGCCCCGCCGGTTGAAAATGCGATAGTATCCGGCATCGCGCAAAACCTGTAATACCATCATGCCCTGCGGGACCTCCGGGACTACCCACGGACTCCCATAATGCTTAGCCGCACCAAGTACCTGTAAGCCCAAGTCCTTTTGTTCCATCCGCCCATGGAATATCGCCTTAATCCTCCTCAACGACGGATGGCGGCTCAATACTACGACTCCGTCGTAATCCCGCTCGCTTTTGAGGTCCTTATCATCGCTTAACCTGTGCTCCCGCGTGTCCGCACCAATAACGTGCTCCTCACCGCGTGGATCGTCCAGAACGGCCCATCCGTACCGTGAACCGCCCTGATTCTCCTCGAACGTGCCCGTGTGCGGATCGAATAAACCATATCGAATATCGCTACGTATGTGCTTGGCCTGGAACTCGATGGTCTGTGCGTCAAATACCGGCGCTCCTGACGTTTGGAACGCCTCCAAATCCGTCGCCGGATACTCCTGCCGGAATACGTCGATGCGACCGTTTAACTCCTGAATTTTGAGCCGACGCCAATAAAGCTGGGCATCGGTAAGCGAGTGCAATTGGGCCTCTTGCCTCTCCTCCGGCGTGGCTTCGAAGCCGTCGGGCGGATCAACGGAATATTCGTTGAATTCGTACCACGGGAAAAAAACCGGCCTGAATCCGCGAAAATCGCCTGAGCCAACCCGCTCCTTAGCCTCCATGTACGTATCGTAAAACGCGCCACCCATACCATTGGCCGTAGACTCCAAAATGATATACGTACCGGGATCCTCCGGAACCATCTGATATAAGCCCGCCAATTGAGTGGCCGCATCGGACCAAAAAGCAACCTCGCTGCAATGCAAAAACCGGGCCTGGAACGACCGCCCAACTCCGACCTTGCCGGCGGTCTGGGCGTGAAAGGCCGATCTGTGCGGGTCGGAAAATATGATGGCCTTGCGATTGGTATTGTCGGTCGGTAATGGCTCGGGATGAGACGTGTGGTAGCGCTTGGCCATACCGAATATGACGTCGGTAGAATCGGCATCGACCGAAACCGCCATTGCATTAGTATTGGGCTGATGGTAAACGTCGTGGAACGCCTCGGCCTCCGTCCACGTGGACCAACCAACCTGCCTCGGCTTCAGCAGGACAATCCGAACCGGCAAATTACGAGCTCGCTGCTGCTGCATCTCCGCATGGAGCAATAGCTGGCCGTTGTTCGGCGCCAATAAGCGAAAATGACCGCGCTTGTCGATGATATGCAGCTTAGCGGATATCCACGCGAGTCGGTTGTAGTCGGGTTCGATTATCATTGTTTTTTATTATCCGCCCATCTACGCAATTCGCTTATGAATCCGGGGAGCGCTATGAGATAGCCTTCACCAACAAAACTGTCAAGCGGCCTGTTGCGCATGCCAACCAGAACATTTTCGTCGATGTGGTATAGCGCATTTCTACACTCGTTATTGTCGCCGTAGGAACGAGAACACCTATATAGCAGGTCGATATTATCATGTTCAACCAACAACATTAAAGATTCACGAGCAGCCTCTTTGACTTCCTTACTCAATCTGGTTGCAATCCAGCTTCCTGGATTTTTCTTGTCCTCTGGTATAGATTTACGCCAGATAAACAGCTTGTCGGCTATTTCGCGTAGTTTGTCGGCTTCGTTCATCTTCACTTGCCTTTGTCCGATTTCTTTTTCGGCAATATCTGGCCGATAAATTCTTGCGCAAACGCCTGATAGTCCTTGAGACAGCACCGCGAACTGCAATACCTGACCTCCCTACCACATTGCTTGCATTTAGCCATTAAGCCGCCACTCCCTCATATGCCGGATCGCCGGGAACCGTTACGCCTATGATCGTGCTGCCGTGCGGACCTGGTCGCGTACTGCGATGACCTTCCCACACATGACCGCGACTCTGAAGAAATGCCCATCGGTGCTCGGAGTATACATCAAGCGGACCGACTTCGTCAGGCACTTGCCGGCCGACTGTTACGGGTTGCCATGTTACGGGTTGCCTGTTACGGGTTGCCCGGTGAAATGCCTGTTTGCACGCCGCGCTACAATACTGCTTGGCAACCTTACCCTCGACCTGTTCAATATCCCTACCGCATTGCTTGCATGTTGCCATTAACCTACCCTCTTGTTGACCTCGAATTGTATCGTCCTTGCCTTAGATTCGAGCTTATCCAATGCTTTAAGGGCCTCTTCCAGCTCCTCTCGCGTCGCCGGCTCACGGTCCGCAGGATTGCCCGCAGGCAAGATATCAAGGCCCAACAGCGCGTTTTGACCGGCAATAGCACCATTTGCAGCGGAAATCTGGCCCAACTGCAACGCCTTGGCATAATTGGCCTGATATTTTGCGACCTGCGTTTCTCGCGTGATTTCAAGCTTTTCCGCTGTTTTCGCCTCGCTTTTCGCCTTTTCCTGCCGCACCAACGCATTAATATTACATTCACTTACCCATTTATGGACGTATCCTGGACTTAAATGCGCCTTTTTTGCGGCTTCTGTTGGCTTAATACCTTGCATTAGACAGTCAAACACTATCCTTCGCGCCTCCGTTGTGAGCATTGCATCTTTGTCTAACTTCGGTTCAGTCATTATTACCATCAGCCTCGACTCTTGACATGGCCCGCAGAATGTAGCGGAATATAATAACCAATGGCACATAGGCAGCGGTAACCACAATCGCCAATATCACACGCTCATCAACACCTTTGCGCGCCAATAACATCGCCGCTGCCGACACAATTATGCTGCTCACTACTAATGCAATTATTGATTTCATTGGTTCTGTCCTTTTTCAGTTATTATTTTACACGCCAAAACGGCGCCCCTTCCTCTTTGAATATAGGCCTTCCTGATTTTTCAAAGCCCACAATAGGTCTATGGCCCGGCGGCTCTATTCCGCCGTATAGTTTCCACCGGAGCCATTTCACGCAGTTATCTTTTTCGCGCAGCTCCTTCTTGTGCGCCTTTCTTAACCTATCTATCACGGCGCGCAGCGTGAGTTTCCGCATGGCATACTTTTGCTTTTCCGTTCTTTTAGTCATTATTTGACTTCCAAATCGGTCTTTACGCATTTTTCGCCCAAAAACACACTTTTTTAGCTCTGCTTATCATTTTATTACTTTTGCTTATAGGTTATGGCAAAAAAAAACGCTCCAGTTTCGATTCTAAGCCGTTTTTATTGATACTCGTGAATTATAGTCCGCTCCGATCATTTGCATATGAGCTTTCTCCGGACTTCCAGGCTCCAGCTCCAAATCGTCCGGCCAAAATCTATCGCGTTTGGGCTGCTCAAATAAATTACCCGTTTTGGCTCTGGGCGACATCGTGTATATTTACCGTGCCTTAACATGCCCGCCTTTTGCCCTTAAGAATATCAGAAGCCAATCCTTCAAGGTACTTCTCCCTGTGCCTACCTTTAACCTCGTCCCAAGTTAACGGCTTCGACTTACTATTCGCTGCCGTTTTCCTGAATCCATTTTTCCGGCTCATTCTTACAACCCCACTTAATCCTAACTAACTAATTAGGTTTGATATTATTACTTAACTCTAAGGATCAATCAGACTCTTAAGGTACTATCATTAGTTAGTGTCTGATGTGCCAGCATTTGCCCTAACTTGCTGCCGTACAATGCTTGGGGACGAACAACAAACGTTTTCGGTATTTTGCAACCTATTTTGTTTGTGTCCGGGCACTTTTGTCATCCTTAAAGGCAACCGTATTCGAGCGTCAATATCATAGCTCATTGCACGGTCACAATGCTCCATGCTCTTATTTGCCATTTTCCGCCTGTTAGGCTACATCAGGGCAAGAATGATATCTCTTGCAAGATATTTCCCTCCCGGTTCTAACCGGGAAATGCGTGTTTGCCTTTTA
>DUZQ01000033.1 GCA_013349435.1 Planctomycetota bacterium
GGTCTTCCTCGTGCTCAACCTCCTGCTCGAGTATTTGGAGCAGGATGTTGTGAGTAACAGGATCGGCCGTAGCCGTCATCTGCATTAAGTTCTTATATGTTGAAATTGCACATTGCTCTCCCTTAATATTTTGTTCGAGGATGGCTTTTACAAACGGATTGTCCGGAGCATCATATCCGCAGTTTGTCCACTCATACCAGTCTTTCGGATTGTTTACAGGTGTTCCTCCTAATTGTATGATTCTTCCGGTCAGCAACAGGGCGTGGTTGAGTTCTTCGGTCGCATGTTGTTCCAGCTCAGCAATGACCGCATCCTTCATAGGGCCTTTGACGACCTTGGCTCCGAGCCAATACTGATAGTAAGCCAGCCATTCGTCACAATAGGCTTTGTTCAACAGCTTTATTAGCTCATTAACATCCATATCAACGATCTCGATACCTTTGGTGCCCATAAGTATCCTTTCTTTTTTAATTTACAAAGTCATATTGAGCTATTTTTTGATGTAGCCTATACAAAAACCACTATCTTTTTTTCCTTACTCTGGGACCATCGATCTTTTCTGTCCGGTTTATCCCGCTGCTTGCATAAATTTTGATACATCATCAGAGTCAAGCTCAGGCGGCTCTATTCCTTTGTCTTGCCACGCAGGTTTTATTTGGACAGGCCGTTGTTTTTTTGTTAAAAATTCCTGTTCCAAACCAAAATTTTCACCGTAGTCACTCAGGCAAAACAACCGCATCGATGACATGAATCACACCATTGGAGCATTCTATATCTGTTTCTACTACCTTTGCAGAATCAACCATTACAGAGTCACCTTCAATTCTTATGCTAATTGATTGACCATTCACGGTTTGTGCCTCGGACATTTGAGTTACTTCCGAAGCCATTAGTTTACCCGGCACTACATGATAAGTTAATATTGAAACAAGCTTTTCTTTATTCTCAGGTTTTAACAGATCTTCAATCGTACCGGAAGGCAATTTAGCAAAAGCATCATCCATTGGTGCGAATACAGTAAACGGACCTTCACCCTGTAAGGTTTCAATTAATTCTGCTGCTTTCACTGCTGTACATAAAGTTTCAAAATTTCCAACAGAGGAGGCTGTTTCAACAATATTTTTTATTTTTTGTCCAATTTCCATGATTTTTACCCTTTCTTAATAATTATACCTCCATGAAAACTATATGAGCCAATCCCTTTCTCAGGTTTAGTTTGTAAATACAAATTTTAGGCTTTTATTAAAATCTAAGTTACTACTTCAAACACCAAAGCTTTTCCGAGACTCAACAATATAGTTTATTAGCCAATTTATTTTACTTTGGCAGAACAACCGCATCGATTACATGAATCACGCCATTGGAACACTCGATGTCGGTTTTGATAACATTGGCTTTATCCACTTTTACCGTTCCACCGTATGTTTTAATGCTCAACGATTGTCCATTTACGGTTTTGGCGTGATCCAAATTCACTACGTCAGCCGCCATTACTTTGCCCGGAACGACATGATATGTCAGAATCGAAACAAGCTTGCCCTTATTCGCTGGTTTTAAGAGACTATCGAGGGTGCCATGAGGCAGTTTTCCAAAAGCTTCGTCGGTGGGTGCAAAAACAGTAAAAGGCCCTTTGCTTTTAAGAGTTTCGACAAGCCCGGCGGCTTTTACAGCGGCAACCAGAGTGTTGAAATCGTCCGCCGAGACCGCAGTATCGACGATGTCATGTTTGGCCCACGAAGTCATTTTTTTATGTTCCGATTCGCTACAGCCGGTCAAAGTAAAAGAAATGCCGACAATGAGGAACGTCAACAAAACCAAAATTGCAATGTTTTTCTTTTTCATTTGTTTTCCCTTCAATAAATTCTAAACAATAATAATTTCCCAAAACTCTAATCAGTCAGGTTTTTCAACGGTATAACATTTTGCAGCACAGTAAACGTCTCGTTATCCAATGATCCCACTGCGTATAAGAAATAAACTTTTCGATTCCGGAGTCGCAGATTGAGCGGGCCGAAAACAGGATCTTCGAGACCCGCAGGTGCAATCGAAACTTTCCACGGTCCGGGGCGGGTATTTAAGATGCCCTGGTCACCGTTGCTTACATTTTCGAGCTTCAGGACTTTTCTGTGTCGCCTGGCCTCGATGTCAACAGTTGGTGCCGCTGCGGTATGGTGAACGACCAATGGTGATTTGAACAAGAAGCAGCCTTTGCCCACTTTATTTGAAAATACACTTGCAGTAGGGTCTCCTTCCGCGGTCAAATGCGCAATCATAGTAACATTTTCGCCGGCAAATAACGCCACATCGGCTTCAATCACCGCCGGCTCGCTACAGGGATTAGCCGGATTTGCCAGACCAATTTTCACGTTGTAAACGCCCGGTATCAGGGGCAATCCATCTGTTATCTCGCCGAAAGTAAACCCGGGCAAGGCGCACTGTCCGTTGAGGGATATATCTACGGGTAAATCCGGATCCAGGCCGAGGTCTTCACCCGGGATTCCGTGAACGACGTAGACAACCGCCCCGACCATCTCCAGCTCCGAGCCGTTCCTGCAATTTAATTTGTAAACGAGCAGGGTAAGGGAACCACTATCGACAGAGCCGACAGCAAAAACGAAATAAGAGCTGCAGAATTCGGTCCTAAGTTCAATTGGTCCCAAAACCACATCGTTCGAACCTGCCGGAAACAGAGAGATTGCCCAGTTTCCGGGAAATACTTTTACTTCAGCCTGTTCGCCGTTGGTTATGTTGTTTATGTTTCTGCTTCCTACCCACCAACCTAAGGCCCGTTGTAGTTCGATATCGACTGCGCCGGCAGCTGCGGTGTGATGAAGGACCATCTTCGTACCGTTGCAATATTTATAGGCACCATACGCGTTATTGTTACCATTATCGTCGTCATCGTCGTCACCGTGATTGAAAAATTTTCGGCTATATCCACAGTTAGTGCTGACTATAAACTTTGAGGCGGTAGGTGTTGCGTCTTCGGCCAGATGAGCAATCACAACGGCGGTCTCACCCGCGGAGAAAGGCACATCGGCTTCTATTACCGGTGTGCTGCTGCAGGGGTTGCAGGGATCGGCGAGACTTATTTTAATGTTGTAAGTACCCTCAGGCAGTTCGATTGGTCCGGCGGCCTGTCCATAAGTAAAGCCCTCAAGGATACAACCACCTTGGACGGCTACATCCACCGGCAGAGCGGCATCAAGACCCAAATCACCGCCCGGTATCCCGTGAATCACATAAACCGATGAATTCGAGTTTCCACCATAGGAGCTGGTTAACAGCACAAAGACAATTAAAATAGGTACACTTATTCTTTTCATGATACATCTCCTTATAAAGTTCAGTTAATGGTTTTAATTTTTACTTAATTCTATAAAAACCACATACGGTTCTATGCTTTATTATCGCACAGTTTTAGGCAGACAGATGTACCGGTTGCGTTTTGTAAGGAGACTCCTTGCTGTTTACAGAACCAAAACTCAAAGATGCCGGCTTTGGGATTTCGGATCGCAGAGGATTAAAGAAGCCCCTGTAAGATTCCGCGACTTTCGTCCAGATAAATTGTTTGCTGTACCGGTAGGCTCTGGTTCTCATTTTTGCAGTTGACGATTCATCCTTGAGAAATTCAAGTATTGCACCGGCCATATCGTCGGGATCACCAAATCCGACTAATTTTCCCCTGCCGTCAGCCAGCATTTCCTCTGCGGCCCGGTATGGCGTAGATACAATTGCTTTGCCCGCCCCCATGGCGTAAGCCAGGGTGCCGCTGGTAAGTTGTTCTTTGTGCAGGTAAGGAGTAACATAAACATCGGCGGCGCCGAGAAAAAGAAAAAGCTCCTTATCTTTTACAAAGCGATTGCAGAATACAACGTTGTTCTCCAGCTTCAAATCCCCGGTCATTTTCCGGAGATGCCGTTCATAAAGATTACCCTCATGACACAACACCTCCGGATGCGTAGCCCCCAGAATTATGTAAAGAATTGATGGGCAGGACCTAACTATCCTCGGCAAAGCTTTTAACATTACTTCTATGCCCTTGTTCTTACTAAGCAGCCCGAAGGTCAGTATTACTCGGCGCCCCCCGACACCTAATCTGCGTTTACAATAACTGCCTTGGCTGAAGGGCAGATTCGGAATACCGTGTGGAATCAGTTCTATCTTATTACTTGAAAGCCCGTATGTGTCCCGGAGGATTTCAATGCCTCGTTTGTTCATTACTACAACCTTTTGAGATGCTCGGCATACATCCATCAAAGAATCGTAATAATCGGTCGAAGTTTCCTCCGGCACAGTGTGCAGGGTGGTAACCACAGGTTTATTTAACTTGTTAAGAAGATGCTTAAGGTATGAGCCGCCGTTGCCTCCGAACAGTCCGAATTCATGCTGGATGGATACAGCCTCGATATCATTAAGATTGATGTATTCGGCTGCAAGGAGGTAATCGGGCAGGACGTCCCTGCGAACCGTAAATCCCACAAGCCCGTTGTAATTTAATCGCTCCTGCGATTCCATTGCGACAACCAACGGTTTAAATTCTTGTCCGCTTATTCGCCTCATGTTATCTATCAGGTCCGCCGTAAAGGTCGCAATCCCGCACTTTCTCGGTCTGTACGATGAGATAAATGCAATCTTTTCTGCGGGATATTTCTGTGCTTCCAACATTCGCTCCTTTACACTCTTTCTAAAACAATGACAGATACACATCTGCCGGCTCTTGTGGTATCAGTAAAACCATCCTTCGGCGCTTGTCTGTTCAGACGAATTGCGCATTAATGTTTCACTGATATACGCTTTTCCACACAGCAGGCTTCTTATCGCTGTTATAACTTTTTCGGCCGCCTCGTTTTTCATTACATATCCTGAGGCTCCTGCTCTTAGGGCTCGTTCGCAATAGGCCGCTTCGTGATGCATTGTGAGTATCAACACGGGCATGTTGGGATATAACGAATGTATCTTTTCGGTAAGTTGAATACCGTTTATTTCCTTAAGAGAAATGTCAACCACCGCCAGGTCAAAGGGTTGTTCTTCAACGGCCTCTAAAGCCTCCAGGGCGTCTCCGGCCTGAGCGCGTACTACAAAGTCCGGTTCCTGATCGATTAAATCCTTCAGTCCTCTGCGTATGATAGGGTGGTCGTCAACAATCAGTATCCTGACCTCGTTTTTTTTGTTTTCAGATTTTAATTTCTCATTCATAGTTTCAACTGTTTTCCGATTCGCGTTTTCCTGCGATGTAAAAAAATCATAAAAAAGGTTCGCCCGGTTCTTTAGCAAACATTTCTTTTCTGCCGGTAGCCTTAATGTCCCTTTTTATTCTCATCGGCACCCACCGCAGGGCCGATACGCCCGGGCGAACCTTTCCGCCTTGAAACTGAGCAATTGTAATTTCATGTCTGGGCCGGCGATAGCGCATCGTTTTGTTCATCGTGCCAGAACGGGTGTTTTCCTTTTCCTTAAACCTTTGTGCAAGTAGCCCACGTGCCAGCTATCGCTCAGCTCCCTTCAAATTTCCAAATAGCTGCTGCGTCTTTTGTTTATTTCAATCGCAGCTTCTCATACTGCGCCTGTTTTCAGCCGAGGTCGCTCCTTTCCCGTTTGTCGGGCAGGCGACCTCGGTCCGGAGGAGGAGGTGATGATTGATTGTTAAGGTTACCATTTTATATCTTTTGTAAATTCCTTTTATCGGATTCTGTCTTCTCATTTACATAGCAAATGAATGATACCACTACATTGTTTTTTGTAAATCGGGGCTGAGTCTGTTTTTTTTATCGGTGCAGCCCCTAACGCCGGTATCGGGTAATCCCCTATGGCCCGAAGACGCAAATTCCCGAAAAGCCGGGGCCGGTTAATTTTCGTGGGGGCAAATCGAGACGAAGCTTATGCAAGGTATGAATGAAAATTATTGAAATGAAATCAGCTTTTGCTTTGGCTGTTTACCCATTGAACGGCGCGGGTAAGCAGCTTAGATGCATCTTTTCCTGACTTCAACATTGGGACACCCGGTCAATAGCAGGTCGTAGAGCATTTGTTGCTCAGTGTCCATTTTCAGCAAAACATGCTGCACATCAGGATTATTTTGCAACTGAAAACGTAGTTGATACATCGTTTGTGTCAGTTCAATGACCCGTTGCGAGCTGATCGGTAGCTGTCCCTTAACCAACTGCCGGACCGGTTCTTCTTTTTTCGTACGAACATAGCCCCATTTTAGCATCGGGACACCCAAAATCAAATTCGCCTTCAGTATTTACAAGGACTTACAGCAATTTTTCAAAGGGGTGTTGAAGTCAGTAAAAGCTTGCCGCCCATTCGACTCGGCTTATTCGCTCAGGGCAGGCTTTCCGCGTTGCAGGCCTCACTTTGAGAGATGACAAGGCGTGGTGCGAGACATCAAACCTTACGGACCGGATTCGACCGCTTCAGCCGCGGCGAGACCGCGTCTCGACGGGTGTGCGGGTCGGCTTTTGTTAGGTCTGGTCAAAAAGATGGTGCGGGAAGTTGCACACTACCTTATGTTTACGAGGAAGGTCTTATACATAGTGTTTTCGAGGTCGTCGGCGATTTTTACCGCGATGACGTGTTCGCCGGATTCCAGGTCCGCAATCTGGATAGTAAAAAATTCGGTCGTTGTGTCATAGACCATATCATCCGGCAAGGCGGCCACCCAGTCTTCGTTGCTGTCAACTGTATAGCTTAGCTTGCCGATTGCCGTAAACTCATCGGTTATTTCAAGACTCAAAGTCAGTTCTTGGTTTTGAGTTTTGAGTTTTGAGTCTGCGATGACCGGTGCGGTGTTATCAATCACGAACGGGTCGCTAATGCGAGAGCCGGCCAGCTTTGTTGCGGTGGTGTTGCTTCTTTGGTCGCTTGCGGTAACGCGGACCTCATATCGGCCGTCCTCGACAGTCTTAGTGTCCCACTCGAACTTTGGCTTTTCAAATTCATCTTCAAGCTTAATCCAGCTCGCTCGGTCGAGTTTTCTGAACTGGATCTTATAAATCAGCGTATCTGCATTATCGTCTTCGGCCTTGTAGTCAATGTTGAATTCGCCCGGTTTCTTTTTATCACCCCTTGCGGCTGTTACCGACAATACCTTCGGCGGAAGATTGGGAACTACATGTGGCACGGCAATTTCCCTGATAACGGGTGTCCTGCCAATATCTGCGGTTTCCAGTGTGAGTCTGTACTGGCAGAATCTGCCCAGAGGACAGGCAAGCTGTGTGGCCTGTGTTAATTCAACGGGTTTGGTCCAGGGCGAAAAGGTCGGGTCGTTGGGGTCTTCGACATTTCCGCTTCGGGCCGACATCAACACACGACAGGCGGCGGGAATATCGGCTTCAATCTGCAGTTTGCCCCACATCGAAGGCTGGTCGGCATCGACCAGGTCCGAAGTGAATGTTCCGCTTTGTGCAAAAGCTTTGAAAAGCCTTATCAGCTTTGCGGGGTTGGATGTTCCCAAAATCACGTCGTCGCCGACAGCAGCGAACGCGGTTATCTGGGAGGCTTCTTTATCCTCGTAAGCGACCGATTTTTGCTCGGTCTGGGGATCAATCCAATACAGTTGTGCTTCATTGCCGGTGCCTAACAGAAGGTTACCGTTGTGGCGCATCAGTGCAAAGAACACAGCCATGTCGTCGAAGATGTCTGTAACAAAGCCGTGTGGGTCGATTTTGTAGATATGGCTTGCCGATTTTGCGGGCGTGCCGCGCTTGGTTGGGGTGATAGCTGTTGTTGCAGATTTGTTTTTGCCTTCGGAGGTGTTTGCAATATTGAGCGTCGTGGTGCCTGTTTCTTCGTCTGTGTTTTTTGCTTTTGGTTTGGTGTCGGGTCTGCCCGGGGAAATCGCGGCTGAAATACTGCCGAACTTCAGTTGGCTTTTTACGGCTTCCGCGGAGGTTGCTGCTGCGTAGAGGTTCCCCTCGTCATCGAAAAGCAGCGAAGTAATCTCCTCCTGGGCGCTGTCGTAGAGGATAGTTGCATTACCTGTAGCGGGGTTGATTTTGTAAACAAGGCCTCGCCGGTCGCAGCCGGCATAAACAAAATCGTCCCTGCCGATTATCAGCGAGAGGATGTTTTTGTCGCGACTGTCATAGACAAGCTGTGGATTTTGACCGGCCGGCCCGAGACGATAGATTTTTCCTTCCGGGCCGGTCCCGAGGTAGATGTTGCCCTTCTGGTCGAGTGTAACAGCAAGGATATAAGCTGCATCCGGCGGTGAATATATTGTTTCAAAGCCGCCGGCATCCAGTCGCATCAGTCGGCAGTCGTCCCCGCTGACGGCGGCTAAGAGCCGCCCCGCCGAGTCAAGTGTCATCGCGAAAATGTGCTCGTTAACAAAGGTCTCGTCCGCTTTGGGGACGTTGGGTTCGGTTGGTTCGGTCTCATCGTCGGGTGTTTGTTTTGAATTGAGCGGGTAGAGCCTTGTTGCCTTGTCGTTGGTGTATTTAATGATGACACCGTTGGGGCTGGTCCCAAGATATATATCGCCCGCCGGGTCGGTAACGATAGTGTTTATAATCCAGACATCTTTTAACAGGCCGGCGCAATCTATCTCGGTTGTTTGCCTTGCAAGTTTGATTGTACCTTCGGAGTCGATGACGGTATTTTCCGTTTCGCCTTTCAGCATCTCGGCTGCGGAGGAGTGTCGGGTAATCCTGCTGGTGACGGCGCCGGATAATCCGGCGGCGACAAATACAATTATAATAATTGTTTCAATTGTTCTTTTAAGATGGGAGATCTTCATCAAATATTCCTTTGTTATTTTTCCACCGTAATTTTCAGTGTCTTCTGGTCGGTTACGATGTCGCCGGTGCAGGCCTCCTGCTGGAGCCAGTGCTGCATCGGCAAAGAGGTCATTGTCCTTTTGGCGTCGCCTAAGAGGATGGCTTTGGTCCGGGGAAGGTCGCCGAGTTCGGCCCGCTGGATGACGATTCCGCTGGGGGGCAAAGTCATCGTCAGGTAGAGTCTGTCTCTGCGAATAGTCAACAGGTCCCTTAAGGCCTCAACCAGGGTGGGCATATCATAAGTTGTAAATTTATAAGGTGAGGTATTTCTCAAAAATTTCTCATATTCGTAAGGACCCGCCACGAGGATGTCATATTGGCCGGGTGGGGTGTTTTCGGGAATTTTGAACTTTAAGCGGTACGTTTTCTTTTCGGACATATATGACAGCAATACGACCGAGGCTTCGACTGTTTGGCCGGGGCGGGCTTTTGAATGAGAAAGGTTTACCGACCATATATTTGACAGTACGTTTTCAGGCAACACCTCGACCTCGAAACAGAGGCTGTTTATATTTACACGCTGGTAGGGATTATTCATCAGCATTGTTATTGTGCCGACTACTTCGTTTGCAAGTTCAAGCATATTTCTGCCCGAAGAAACGTTTTCAAATTCTATAGGGTCAAAGCCCTCGACGCTGATTTCGGCTTTGTACCTGACGGTATGTTCGGGCGGAAGGGTTCCTTCTGATACTATTGCACCGACAAGTGCCGATTGTATGGACAGAGGCGTGAAAATGCGATTGACCGCCGATTTACACTCGTATGTTTTTGAGCTCTCGTTGCCGGCGCCGAAGCGTTCGATTTTTATTCTCATCGGTATAAGTTTGGGCTGCGCTCCGATTTGTCCGCATATTCCGGCTGCTTCGTCGGCGCGGACGGCGCCGATTATTGGTCCGGCAGTGGCGATTTTGAATGAGATAAGCTGGTTTGAGACGACGGTATGAACCCGGCCTGATGCCATGGGCAAATCGATGTCGCCGTAGCCTAAGAAACCGTGGCCGAATGCGTACACCTTGTTGTCCACCACTTCGGTGACGGTGCCGACGACAGCCATTGAAATATCGCCGCTTAGAAGAGGTATGGTAAGACAGGCGCCCGGCTCGAGTGTCGTTTCTGTGTCTTTTGTGTAATACTCCGAGTCGGCCGAACCGCCTGCTACGGGCACAAGCCCGACAGGTTCGAACCACGGTGCAATCCGGTCGCATACCTCGGCGGGCAGTGAAGTAACCAATAGTTTTGATCCTTCGGCTCCGCTCAGGACAGGGTTTTGAGTTTTGAGTTTTGAGTTTGTGCAAGCGGTGGTTAGGCGTTTGTTAATGTCGGCAAGGTCAATCGGAGCCGAAAAGTCAAGGCCGACAGATAAAGGATTCGCGGCAGATTCGGTCGGATGTGTGTTCGATACCGGCCCAACCCGGAGCATATCTTTTATTGGTGTAACCTGGTAGATGGGGTCTTTGGAAAAGGTCCAGCCCCCCGACAAAGCCCCTGCCAGTCTGCCCTCGATATAGACGGGTGAGCCGCTGCAGCCCATAATCGGCCCGGTATGTTTGAATCGCCGGTCCGTTCCGACAACGATGATGGCGTCTCTGCCGGGCCTGATGTTGGGGACGACACTCAGCACCTCCAGATTGAACTTTTCGATATTGCCGCCCTCGAACACGGTCAGACAATAGGCCTCCCGGCCGGGGATAACCTCCTCAACGGCTATATACTTAGCTTCATCCACAGCGGGATTAACAGTCGAAACGGCGCCGGATTTTGACGGCAAAACAAACATGCACAGGGTCATAATGTATAATAATACATGTTGTTTCATACCTGTAGCGGTCTTTAAGATGTCAAACATTGTTCCTGGATTTTTCCTTGACTAAGTTTCATTTAGCGGTTAATATCAGGATATAATAACATGATTTTGTTAATTGGCAATTATAATTCACAGGTTAATCAGAAAGGCTCCCGGTGGACTCGGAACATCGTCACGAACTGAAAACGAACGAATTAGCCGATTGGGTTGCTCATGTGCCGGATTTTTTGCGCCGGAACTGGGCTCAGATAATCGGCGCAGCACTGATTATCATCGGATTACTTGTCGTTCCCATATTCAAAAGAGCACGTCATAATGCCGCCCTGACCCGGCAGGCCGAGACTACACAGCTTATTCAAAAGATTTCGCAGGAAAAGGGCCTGGCGGTTCGCAACCAGAGTACAGGTATTCTGGAGGCACAGAGCCAGTTGCTTGTTGTTGCCAGTTCACTTGAGTCGGCGGCGGGCAAGGCCGGGAATCCGTATTCGGCGGCCCTTGCACTTATCAAGCGTGGCGAGGCGCTTCGTGCCGATTTGCACTATCAAGCCGGCAGTGTGGAACGCTCAACCGTACAGGCTCAGATAAGCCAGGCGACAAAGGCTTACGAGCAGGCTATTGAAAAGGCCGCGGGCAATAACATGCTGACAGGCATGGCCAGGATGGGATTGGGTCTTTGCGCCGAAGAGCTGGGCAACCTTGACGAGGCCGGCCGGATTTATCACGAAATAGTGTCGAATGCCGATTTTGACGGTACGATATTCCCGGCCCAGGCACAACTGCGACTTGAGGCTATGGACGACAGCAGGGAAAAATTTGTGTTTGTCGACGCCCCGGAACCTGAAACTCCGGCGGTCGAGATAGAAATACCCATAGAAACCGGGGACGAAACTGCCGGTGAGATAATCGGACCCCTACCGCCGCAAAGCGCCGGCGGCGAAACGGACGAAGCCGAAACAACACCGCAGGATACCGGCACCAGCGAGTCTGCCCCGGAAACCGCACCGAGCGCCGAGGCAACTTCCGACAAAAGCCGAGCCGCGCAAGCGGCCGAATCCGAATCGGATTAGCTTAAAATGACACCGGTTTCTGCCTCATTACCCGAAAACTCAAATCACCAACCGGCATACGAGAATGATTTTGACGCTGACGCCGACCTGCTCAGCACACAAGGCGATGAGCGTGTAGGTGAGCATCTGTGTTTTCGGGTGGGCTCGAGTATAAAGTCCCGTCGTCTTGACCGGTATCTGGGAGGCAGATTCAGTCAGTTCAGCAGGACAAGGCTGCAGAAAATTATAAAAGACCAGGGGGTAAACGTCAACGGCCGACCGGCCAAGCCCAGCCATAAGCTCAATCCCGGTGATGAGATTGATTTAATTTTACCCCCGAGGGAGTTGCGTGAACTTGTCGCCGAGGATATACCCATAAGTGTCATCTACGAAGACGACCAGATGATAGTCGTTAACAAGCAGGCGGATTTGATTGTGCACCCTGCGCGGGGTAATACACACGGGACGCTGGTCAACGGGCTTGTTTATTACGCTGATAAACTGTCAACCGGAAGCGGTGAGTTTCGGCCTGGTATTGTGCACCGGCTGGACAAAAATA
The DNA here is from genome assembly GCA_013349435.1 of Planctomycetota bacterium. Taxonomy (GTDB): domain Bacteria; phylum Planctomycetota; class Phycisphaerae; order Sedimentisphaerales; family Anaerohalosphaeraceae; genus QNBT01. Next base: position 12,193 of record DUZQ01000033.1, read on the forward strand.
CCACCGGCGTGCTGGTTGTTGCCAAGACGGACACCGCTCACTGGAAGCTCGCCAGGCAATTCGCGCAGCGTAAGACCAATAAGACCTATCTTGCGGTGGTACACGGCAGGTTGGAACTTAACGCCGATTGCATAAATAAACCGGTCGGTATGCACCCGATTGCGCGCCAAAAGGGGGCGATTCGGCCGGACGGCAAGGAGGCGGTTACTTTTTACGAAGTGCTCGAAGAGTTTCGCGGATTTTCCCTCGTGAAGCTGTCGCCCAAGACCGGAAGAACCCACCAGTTGAGGATTCACATGGCCTATCTGCAGCACCCGATAGTCGCCGATGATATGTACGGCGGCAAGGTGGTGTATGACTGGCAGTTGCAGGACAGAGACGCCGAAGCGGCCCAGCCTGTGATAAACCGTCCGGCACTGCACGCTGCCAGGCTCGAAATCCGGCACCCTGTTTCCGGAGAGATGATGGAATTCCAAGCCCCTCTTCCGCCTGATATGCAAACGCTGATTGATAAACTGAGAAAATTCCGCTCCTTGTAGCCCATGCCGTGTGAACACATCAGTAACGTTGGCAAATTCAGCACTGCCAAGCTATCGCTTGACAGTGGCACCCGAAAACTTGCAGCCCACTCACCTATTAACCGACTCATATCAAATCCAGTTAATTCAAGCCGGTTACCTTCCTTGTCATGCCGGACTTGAGCCGGCATCCAGAGAACTCACAACATTTTCAGGAAACCTCATATCTGCCCTTTTTAACTGAAATTATTATCACCTATTCTCCGGCCTCCCCTTGGACCTTGCCTTCATGAAGGAAAGCACGGCAAGAACATACAGAATCGCTACGCCTATAAAGCAGACCAGACACCAGAACTCCACTTGTTGCATATTCTCGGCTGACTTTTTACTGAGCAGCCGCCACAGGGGCCGGGCAAGCGCTCGGGCCTCGCTCGGCCAGAACAGTTGAACATCATAGTGATATATCGCGTCGATGGCTACGTGGAGCCAGGCACCGAGGACGCCTGAGATAATCATTTTCAATAGTTTTGGTTTATAGCGAATCCGCATCAGCCGCATCCCCCATCCAAAGAACCGCCTGACCGGCTTTATCAAGTAACAGGCGCCGCCGAATACCGCACCTGCTATCGCGCCGCCTAAGAGGGTGTGGAAGTGCCACAGTTGGTGGGGCCGGCGGGAGTGCGCATAAACGATGCTGTACAAGACCTCGATGTCAACGACGACATTGGCCAATAAGAACACCGGCACATCGATTATTTTTCGAAGCGCCAGCCCAATAAATCCACTCGGCCCAAAATGATACGGCGTAAACGGCATGAATCAGACCAACTCCAGCCTCTGATGAAATACCGCCGGGTATTCATCCCACGTTCTGCCTTGCAGGATTCTGCCTGCTTTCTTTTTAATTACACCGCCCCACTGCTTAAAGAAAAATGGAACCCCCTCGGCGATACATTTATCCCGGATTTCAACTGCCCATTGGCTTTTCATTATTCGTGCACCCGGGCCGGACTCGCCTCCTGCAATTACCCAGCCGATTCCATCAAGCTCCAGGTCCGGCAAAGGCCCAAGCAAAGGTTCCAATGAGAGAAAACGCACTGACGCTCCGACCGTTCGCAGGTCGTCAGACCGCTTAACGTAGTCATTGTTCTCAATCGTAACACCCATCCAGACATTTTGGGGCCAGTCTAACAGCGGGGCAAGCTCACACAGACGCTCGGACCGCTTGGTGAGTATCTGGAAAGTGTGGCGCTTATTGGCACTCATTACCGAGAAGACAGCCTGTATGAACTCAAGAGGTATCTCCTCGTGAAACAAATCGCTCATCGAATTAACAAATATAATACGCGGCTTCTTCCACCTATACGGCTCGTTAAGTGCTTCGGGGTGAAGTGTTACCTCAAAGCCGTTTCTGTATCTTCGCTGTCCCATCGCCTGGAGCCGCTTGGCGATTCTCTCGGCATAGCAGTTCGCACACCCTACGCTTATCTTGCTACATCCCGTAACAGGATTCCACGTCGATTCCGTCCACTCTATACCTGATTGTGCCGCCACTACGTTCCCAATAAAATAAAAGTTGCAAGTTGTATCAGACATGGCGTTTGTTCAGGTCAAAATTACCGCTGTTAAATTCAACGAGCTTTTTCCAATTAATGGACCCCTCTTCGCAAAACTCATCGAGAAATTGTTGCGTGAACAGATTTACAACTTTATCTTTCTGTTTTAGAAATTCGTCGTTGTGTTGCTTAGCCCGATATCCAATCGGTTCAATAATATCGGTGTAGAGCTTTTTCTCCCCACTAATTAAATACCAGAAGTTCTGACCAACGACCTTAAGGTAGCCCCGAAGATGGCGGGTTCTTACCTTACCATAACATATTCCTAAAACAGGCTCGATATTTATATTACTTCTGGCCTGCCTCAATACTCTTACGGCGGTCTGGAAGTCCTGTTCTTGCCTTCGGTGCTGAGCGTTATTCCCCCAATTTGGTCCTGATTTTATAGAAACAATATAGCGCTTTCCCTCGTTTTCAAATTCCAAGTCTATACCTGTCGCAGTGGATTTTCTACCACCGCAGGTTCTTTCGGATATGAAGATCGCCAATTCTTCAAGAAAGTCTCCAAAAATTTTTTCTTCTGAGGAAGATAGAAATGCATCTAAAACACTTGTCACCAACTCGGTCGCTAATGTAATATTTTTGGCTTTGAACAGATAGGGATTCTTCTTCTTCAAAACATCTTTCAATCTTAGAGAACGAAGACGTTCTAATTTGCTTTCATGAAACAAGGAAATATTGTTGTTAACGAACCTGGTTAATTCAGCTATGTCTAAACTTTCCATTTGAAACTCCCTTGGACGGCTATATCTTTAAGTTTAGCTCTTGCCATGTCGCAGTACTCAGGATTATTATCAATTCCTATATATGCACGTTCTAGTCCCTTCGCGGCTACGGCAGTCGTACCAGAGCCAACAAAAGGGTCTAAAACGACATCATGTTTCTCTGTGAATAGTCTAATGAACCATTCAGGTAAGCTCCTTGGGAACGCCGCACTATGATTTTTGTTTCCACATTCAGTAGCTAAAAGGAGGACATTTGTAGGATATACCTTGTCTCTCCCAATCCAGTTTGATATATTCTTTCCAAAGCCGCTTTGAACTTTAGACTCATCTCGTTGTTTGTCGGTAGCGCTAAGCTTCCTCAAACGTGTTTTGGCCCAATCACCCATAGGAATCATCACTTCTTCCTGATACATTTTAAATTTTTTCTTCTTATTGAACTGAAGGCATCTTTCCCATGCGTCCCTAAAACGATTCGGCCACTTTCCAGGATAACAGTTTTTCTTGTGCCAGATAAATTCCTCAGTCCATAACCAACCCTGTCTTTTCATTTCCAGGATAAGATTTATCACATAGGTATGCCTTTGTCCCCTTATAACCTTCTCCTTTATGTTAAGAATAAATGTTCCCGCAGGTTTCAGCACCCTGAGGAATTGTTCGGACTTTGGCAAAAACCAATCCACATATTTGTCAGGGTGTATCCCTCCATATGTGTTTTTCCGACACTCAACATAGGGAGGTGATGTTACAATCAAATCGATGCAATCAGACGGGAAATCCCTTAGCAATTTTTGACAATCCCCGCACAATATTGTGTTTGTAGGAAGTTCTTTAGTCATAATTCATCAAACTCTTAAATATACGCAAAGGTGAACGTTAATAATTATACCTTTTTTACTTTCCTAAGTATTCATTTTTTTGCAGGTAATTTTGGACGTAGTCTTTAATTGCATCTTCGAGGGGGGTTGTTTGTTTTTTGTAGCCTGCGGTTTTTAGTTTTGTGATGTCGGCCTGAGTGAAGTACTGGTATCTGTCGCGGATTTTTTCCGGCATAGGTATATAGTCGATGCGTACTTTTTTATCCATCGCGGCAAAGGTCGCGCCGGCAAGGTCGTTCCATGAGCGGGCGGCGCCGGTGCCGATATTGAAGATGCCGCCGGTCTTGGGATTATCCAAGAAAAACAGCGTCATATCCACGGCGTCTTTTATGTAGATAAAATCCCTCTTTTGCTCGCCGTCGGCGTAGTCGGGACGGTGAGACTTAAACAGGCGGACTTTGCCGGCGGCATTTATCTGCTCATATGCCTTTAAGACAAAGCTTCGCATCTCGCCCTTATGATATTCGTTGGGGCCGAAGACGTTGAAGTATTTAAGGCCCACTATTTTTTTGAGAAGGCCCGCGCGCCTCGCCCACAGGTCAAACATCTGCTTGGAGTAGGCGTAAATATTGAGCGGTTTCAGTTTGTCGATCTCGGCCTCGCTGTCGGAAAAGCCCTGCGACCCGTCGCCGTATGTCGCGGCGCTTGAGGCATAGATAAAACGTATCCCTTCACGAACGGCGCGATTAGCCAATATCTTCGAGAAATCGTAATTGTTTCTAATCATATAGGAGGCATCACGCTCGGTGGTATCCGAGCAGGCGCCCAGATGAAATATCACCTCGACCGGCCAGCTAATCTTTCCGCCTGCGAGCATTTCGAGAAAATCGTCCGCCTCGACATAATCGGCAAAACGCAAACGCCGCAGGTTTTTCCACTTCTCGTTACTTGCCAGTATATCCACTATTACGATGTCATCGATGCCACGTTTGTTCAGCCCCGCCACTATCGCCGAGCCGATAAAGCCCGCTCCGCCTGTAACTATAATCATTATTCGATCCCCTGATTCTAATTTTTGGTTTCTGCTTTTTGTAAAACGAATGAAAATTGTCATTCTGAACCCCGATTTATCGGGGTGAAGAATCTCCGGCTTACGTAATGTTGAGATTCTTCGCTTCGGCCTGTACCAGATGGTACAGGGCTTTGCTCGGACATTTATACAGTTTTCCGCAGAGCATTCGTTTTCAGTCTGCCCTTTTGCATCTTAACTTTCTATCCTACGTTTTCATCGAGTCAAATTCTATAAACGCGACCGGCAGAAAGGCAAATACCGGCACCCAGGGCCACAGTTCGGGCCTTACCTGGTTGAAGATTACTTCGGTGGCGACCATTCTGCACACAAATGTTACAACAAAGCAGGAAACCGTAACCGCAAAGCTTATCATAATGGCGGATTTCATCGCTTTGGGGTCGCGACAAACCAAAAGGGGCAGGGCCACCATTAGCATCACCATGTTGATAACCGGGTCGGTTATGCGAAAATGCTTTTGGCTGTATAGTTCCGCCAGGTCCTTTACCCTCGTTCTCTTGCGGGCGATCTGCGCCAATTGCGCCGAGCTGAGAAGAGATTTGTAATCTTCCTGCCGCCTTACCGGTATATCTTTGGGTGTTACGTCAGTCTGGTAAAAAGGGACCGGTTCAGGCTGCCGTTGCAGCGCCGGTTGCTCATCCTGCTTGACGATTTTGATAAATACTCCGTTTTTCAAATCCCAGCGTTTCTTTTGACGATTATATACGGCGCTATCGGCCTGGATTTGTCCCGTCACATCCCACCTGGCCGAATCGGGTATGGGTTTTCGAACGATAATGGTGGGCTTTTGCATGGTATTGGTTTTTTCATCAAAGTTTTGTGTGTTAATCAATGAGCCGTTCTCGTCACCCATAAACCATACGTCGTATGTTTCTTCGCCCGGCAGGGCGTCATGGGACCGAACCAGCTCATTCGCCAGACGCGGTATGATTATCTCCTGGTCAACAACCAAAAAGCCCGTAAACAAGATTGAAAGCAGCACAACAGGTGCAACGATTCTCTTCAGACTCGTACCGGAGGCCATCACGGCGATAAGTTCATTGGTCCATATCATTTTTCCCAGCGAAAACAACGCTGCAATCACGGTAATGAAACCGGCCAGGTAGCGGAAATAAAGGGCGCTTTGAACGCCGTAATATCTTGCCATATTCAAAAGGACCGCCCCGGCGCCCAATTCCGAGTGCTCTGCAAACTCGTCGAGGTTGATAAATAAATCTATAACAATACACAGCCCCAACAGCACTATCAGAACGATGATGTAACCTGTAATGAAGTTTCGGGCGATGTACCTGTCTAAAATTTTCATAATCGTCGTTTTTATGTTTTGAGTAATCTGTGATATACCACTATAGCCACAGCAGACAATATTACCAGTCCGCTCCACATTACCATTATTCCGGTTGCCGCCGGGACGGCGGGATTCTTGGTCAGGTCTTTGCCTGCCAGGATGAACACGACAAGCACAGCCGCTGGAATCGCGCTTGTTCCAAAAGCGCTGAGCAGATGCCCGCCTTTGAAGATTATACCAAGTGCGATAGCAATCAATACCAGTGTTGTGCATCCTAAACCCAGAACGAGCCTGGAGTGAATCTCCGCACTTATTTCGTTTGTTGTGCTTTTTATCTCTTTTTTAAGGTTGTCACTAAGTTCAACCAGGCCGGTCGAGGCGGCCGGAAATATCGAGCGGATGTCCAGCAGCCTTGGGAGCAGGTTGTTGGAAGAAAGTTTTTCTTCGATATCATCGGGCACCGCTACATTTTTGATGACATGCTGTTGAGCCAGCCCGTTTAGACCGTCGCTGTGGCGCCAGGAGGGGCTGTACAGTACAATCTCCAGCGGTGAACTGACCTGATTATCCTGAAGTTTTAATATGCCTCTTTCACTTTCCCAGTGACATATCAAATTTTGATAAATCCTGTCATACTCCGACAGTCTGACTGTGTGGGTTAGTTCAACCGTAGGCGGTTTATCGACACCCTTCCTGCTGAGGTCGGGGGATTTCGGGACGCATCTGCCGGCGCTTAATCTTATGATTCTGTCGGCTGCGTCAAGCTGATAGTATCCCGTGCCCTGGCCGGCTATCGTCTCGGCGATTTGCTCTGCCAACAGTTCCGCCCCCAACTGTGCCCTTATTTTAAGAGCGAGCTTGCGGATGGGATTAAAACTGAGCATATCTGCTTTTATTTGTTTTATCTGGTCGATTTTCTGAAATTTTATGCTGTCGGCCAGCAGCGACTCGAACCTCCCGGAAACTGGCAATCGCTGAAAGTATGCCTGGCGACCCTCGTCATCAACCTGATAGGCCTGGCGTGCAACCACCGTCACCTTGTTGTACAGTTTTCCGATATCCGCGAATACTATCTTTGCCGCCTGCGCTGTAATGAGCTTTGTAATGTCGGCCCCTTTGGATTCAATGACAACAACTCCGCCGAGTATATCCTCAGTCGGTTCCGCCTGGTCCGCATAGATTCGAAATTCCCCGTCCGGAAGCGTATAATAACCTTTTCTCTGTATATTTCTAAAGAGTATCTGCTTGACGTTGCCCTGTATCGCCTTTTCGGCGCGGTGGACGAAGGCCGGAACCACGTGGAAGCTCAGGACAAGAGTAACTATAGCGACAATGATGGCCAGACACAGTCCCGGATAAATAAGTGTCAAAAGACTTATGCCGCTTGCGCGACAGGCATCAAGCTCGTTTTCGTATGCAAATCTGCCGTATGTCAGGGCCGCGGCGAAAAGGGCAGCCATAGGCAGCACAAAGGTCAGAATAATCGGTATAAAATAGCCTAAGAGGTGAACCACCTGCTTAGGCCCGACACCGAATTTCTGTATCGGGCCGACCAACATACAGGGTATCACCGTCAGTGAAAGGGCGACAGCGGCGAGAACAAAAACACGTAACAGTTCTCGAAATATATATCTGTGTATCGTAAAAACCATGACTGTAATTCTCACAGAAAGCGCCCGTTTTGCAACACTTAATTCGGACAGGCACTCGTTTTTGCCGGGTTTTATTTTGAAAAATCAGGCTTTTTTGAAACGGTTGCGGTTTTACAGGTCAAATAGCATACAAAATCTTTGAATACAGCTACTTATACAGCACACAAGTCGGCGGATAATGCCTGTCGGATGTCCTTTGCGGAAAAGACAGGCGTTGCAGATGAATCTTTGTGGGGATTTTGACGTGTTTTATATCGGTTGTTTGGCCCAAAGCTGTAATCTTTCTATAGACTGTTTTGACGAACCGTTTTGAAACCACTATAATAAGCGGTGTGTTTTAAGCCTGAAAAGGTAATTCTGAGCAGGATTTGGTTGAATGAAAGGTGTGCTGTGAAATACTTTATTTTTGCTTTTTATCTTTTTCTGTTGGCGAGCGGTTGTGGTGCCTTTGGCATCCAGGTGGACACGCAGGCGGATGAGGTCGAATATTACGCAGTGCTGATGGAAGGCCGTAAGATTGGCCACGCAGTTCATATTCGTAACGTTGATGCGGGTATAGTAAAAACCACAGAGACGCTCAGCATGGTAATCGGTCGTGGTGCTGTCTCTGTGTCGATAAGCACTGCCGAGACGAGTATCGAAACCACTGAAGGAAAACCAATAGGTTTTGAATATACAGAAGACCTCGGCGGTATGGGCGGCAAGAAGATAACAGGCAGGCTCAATGAACAGGGCCGGTGCGAGGTTATTACTTTGGAGATGGGAATCGAGAAACAAAAGGTTATCGACTGGCCCGAAGGGGCGGTTATGGCTGAGGGACTTCGGCTGTTAGAGATTGAAAAGGGCCTCAAAGAAGGCGCCACGTACGCAGCAAGGATATTCAGCCCGGCGATGATTGATGTTGTTGAAGGGTCTGTTCGTGTAGGGCCGACCACAAATATAGATTTATTCGGGAGGATTTTACCCCTTACAAAGGTCGATACCTCGATGAACTTGCAGGGCGTGGTCTTTGCCAGCACGAGTTATGTGGATAGCGAACTTAGGGCACAAAAGACCGTGATGCCGATGATGGGTATGACCCTCGAATTGATAGCCTGCGACAAGGCGTTTGCACTGAGTGAAAACGATATCGTGGACTTTCTCGAAAAGCTGCTGATAACAAGCCCCGTCGAGCTGGAAGATGTTGACTCTGCCGAGTCAATAACGTACTTTCTGGCACCGGCGGGCGGCAAAGAGCTTTCGATACCTTCAACCGACAACCAGACGGTAAAACACACCAAAGACGGTAAAGTTATCGTTACGGTAAAACCGGTTCAGGGGACTGCAGGCGCCGAGCTGCCTTACAAAGGTGATGACCCCCGCGTCCTTGGGGCACTAAAGCCCGCTCAGTATCTGCAAAGCGATAACGAACAGATTGTATCACTTGCCGACAAGGCGGTCGGCAATACAAAGGATGCCGCCGAGGCAGCCCGAAAAATCGAAAACTTTGTAAGCGAATATATAACCGAGAAGAATTTGTCCGTCGGCTACGCCTCCGCCGCGGAGGTCGCCGCCAGCAGGCAGGGCGACTGTACCGAGCACGCCGTGCTTACCGCCGCGATTTGCAGGGCCTCAGGCATCCCTTCTCGTGTCGTTTCGGGTATTGTACATATAGAAGACTTTGCAGACAGAAAGAATGTCTTCGGCGGCCATGCCTGGACAGAGGCTTATATCGGCGGCAAATGGATAGGTCTTGATGCGACAAGGGCGCCGAATGGTTTCGGCCCCGGGCATATCACCATGGCTATGGGTAATGGCGACCCGGCTGATTTCTTTTCAATGGCAAGCACCTTAGGCTACTTCAAAATCGAAGAAATTACTTCCAAACCTGCCCCTCCCGCTGCCGTGAATACGAAATAAGATGCTGACCGTTGTATATGAAGAAACCTTACAGGTGTCATTCTGATCGCAGCGAAGAATCTCAATCTTTCGTATATATGAGATTCTTCACTTCACTTCGTTCCGTTCAGAATGACGTATGATTTGTCATTCTGTGCACCGACCTGTCATTCTGAGTCCTGATTTGTCGGGACGAAGAATCTTGTTTGTTCTGCTTATGTCATTCCAAACTCGATTTCCCGATTTATCGGGATTCTCCTACCAAGGTTCGTGGATTCCAGCTCCCCGCCTCCGCGGGGACAAGCTTCGCTGGAATGACATGTGTGCACACTCCGTTTAGAATGACAATCCTGATGTCTTTTCTAAAGATCAAACTGATTATTAATTCTTTTACGTAGCCTTAGTCTTTCGATGTTGCAGAAAACCTATTGATTCAATAGATATCTCACCGTTTTTTGAAACCCAATAATAGGAAAACGTTGCGGCTGACTGAAACCACCCGCTCTTTTTCGTCAAGGAACGATAACGTGGGAAATCGGGTAAGGCCATGCCAAGTTGGGCCACATCGCTTTGTCCTCGATACACTATGATATCAAATATTGCACTTTTGAACCAATGACCGGCTTGTGTTGAAGCAGGGGTCTTGCTCGTACCTCTCGGATACCCTTTTACAGTTATCCATAATTGGAGCCCACTCCTTTCTGCTATAATATCCTTACCAGGCTGCCGACTGGCAGTGTCGGCAACTGACCGGATGTTATAACCTTGTATTGCCAGATAGCGTACCACCGCTGCCTGGACATTTCCTTCCCAAAACCAGGATTTGGCGCCCACTCTTTTCGGTGGTTGTGGATCCTGTGATAGTGGAGTCTGGAGCGGTGCAATTTGCTTGCTGTCTATCCAAAAGTTACGGATTTTACCTCTCACACGTCGTCTGACGACCAAGCCTTCTTTCTCCAATTGTCGGCAACGACTGTTTGCTTGTTGCCGCTGCTTCAAAACTGCTGTTTCGGCAAGTATATCGTCATCAATTCCTTCCGGGTGCTGCTGCAAGACCGCCAATATTCGCTCACGTATTGTCATAGCGTACCTGACTATTCAAACTGTATATCTTGCAATACCAACTGTACACTATTGCCGCCGTTATATGTGTCGATTTGTGCTTCGTATGCGATGTTGAAGGCCTCAGCCTCAAGTACCTTCTTTTCCAAGTTTCCCATACCAAAGCCGATACACCTGACCGAGGCGGTGTTGTCGGTTATCGAAACTTGCAGATGGTCGCCCTTTACGCCAACTCGTCTCGGCGGTGAAATAAGGCGCACACCCCGGCTCGCAAAGACCGGCGCAGGGTTGCCCTGCCCGAACGGCTCGAGTCTCAATAATTCCTTCACCACGTGAACGTTAAGGTCCCTGATACTGCACACGGCATCGATATTCAGTCTTGACTCAAGATGTTCTTCATTAATATTTTGACGGGCATACTCTTCAAACTCCTGCGCGAAGGCCTCGACTTTGTCTTTGCCGAGCTTCAGTCCCGCTGCCATTTCGTGCCCCCCGAAGCTGACAAGATGATCCGAGCACGCGCTCAGTGCCGCATGGATATTAAATCCCTCGACCGAACGTGCTGAGCCTTGCGCGATTTCCTCGAAGGTGTTTATCAGGATCGCAGGCCGGAAAAATTGATCCACCACCCGCGAGGCCACGATACCTACCACACCCGTATGCCATGAATCATCCGCCAGCACGATGCTTTTTTTGTCCGGGTGATTAAGCCCGGCTGTGGTTATCCTTTCACGGACCTGTTTGAACATCTTTCTTTGGCACTGCCTGCGTTTGTTGTTCTGGTCTTTGAGGTACTCGGCAATTTGATAACATCGCATCTCGCTTTGGCTTGTCAGAAGTTCGACCGCTAATCTGGCGTGTCCCATCCGGCCCGCTGCATTGAGCATAGGTGCAAGGCGAAAAGCAATATCGTAGCTGTCGATACTTCGGGCGTCTAATTGGGCCGAGCGGATCAATGCGCTGATACCCACAAGCTTAGATTGGTTCAGCGCTTTTAGTCCGTAATTGGCAAGAATCCTGTTCTCGCCGCGCAGGTCAACCACATCGGCAATAGTCCCCATCGCCGCCAATGTCGTAGCGTTCAAAAGAAACTCACGAAGGTCCGACCTTGTTTGTCCGTTTGTTTTGTATTCATTGACAAGCGCCCAGGCAAGCTTCAGTGCAACAGTTGCCCCCGCCGAATCCGGGTTGGCATAAGGTTCGAGCCCCGGGTGCACAATCGCTGTAGCCTGCGGCAGGTCGCCGTCCGCCTGATGATGGTCCGTAATGACTAATTCCACGCCCAGCTCTTTTACAAGGGCCGCCTCGCCGGCCGCCGTGATGCCGCAATCGACAGTGATTATGAGTTTGACACCAGCCTGGGCCAACTGCTTTATCGCACCTGCGTTCAGGCCGTAGCCCTCATCGATTCGGTGGGGAATATAGTACTCAACCTGCCCGCCGAGAATCGTCAAGAGATGCCATAGAATCGCCACGCCGGTTATACCGTCAACGTCGTAATCACCGTAAATCGCGAATCTTTCGCTGTCAGCCAGCGCTCGCTTGATCCTCTCTACCGCCGGGGCGATTCCGGGCATTTTGTCCGGCTCTATCAGCTCGGTCAGTTTCGGAGACAGAAAAGCCCTTGCCTGCTCGGCATCGGTTATCTGGCGATTAATAAGGACCTGTGCTGTAATTGGTGATATTTTCAGTAATCGGGCCAGTTGGCCGGACTTTTCCGAAGCCGGGCGGATATGCCATATCTTTTTTTGCATCCCTGCCAAAACAGCCATCTCTTAAACCTTCCTCGCGATTAGGTTACTCCGTTGCATTTGTGTTAATGGTATCTTGTTTTGCACGCTTAGTCAACGCTGAATCGTGAAAAATAAAAGGTTTCAACCTGCGGTAAAACCGCAGGCTAAATATCATTTCTCGTGGTCCTGCACGTATTTGATTTTTTGTCTCAGGGTCGTCTGGTCAAAACAAAACCTTTTATCGTATCCTCTTGTCCACACCTTACCGGTTCTGCCTGTCGTTTTAAGTGCGAGCCGGGCGGCCTTTTTGTAGTAAGCTACGATTTTTCTTACTGGCTTTTCGATATATTCGGCCACCAAATGGACATGGTTCGAACATACAGACATCGCATATATCTTTTGTTCCTGCAGGGACGCTTCTTTTATGATGGCCTGTTTGACTATCTGTTTCTCGGGTTTCGATAGTAAAACCGCCTCCGCCGATTGTAATGATTCATTTACCTTTTTCAATGCCCTGTTGCCGGGATAAGTCTTACCGTTTTTTACATAACCTCGTTCATCACCCTGCAGCCAGGTACCGTAAGTAGTCCACGTAATCATATATCCCAATGTCTTTGCCACCACAACACCTCTATTTAGCCCCGCGTTTTACGCGGGGTTTATTAACTTTAATCGCGTTTTACGCGGGGTTTATTAACTTTAATCGCGTTTTACGCGGGGTTTTCCGTCACACTCTCGCCGATGATTTCTCCTTCGTCTTTTGTTCGGATTTGGTCAAGCTCCATCGTGAACTTATTTAGTTTTGTCTGGGCTTCATCGTATTGGCCCCGGGCGTTGCGGAGGTGCTTGCCTAAAATCTCCCAGTTCTCGGTAAAGGCGCCGAAGCTGCCGGCTAATTTGCCTAAGTTCCGGCGAATCTGCATAGCCTGCTTTTCAATCTGCAGGCCGTGCAGACCCATCACGATTGTCATAAGATACGCATATAACAGATTCGGCGAGACGGGTACGACCTTTTTATCGAGTGCGTATCTCAAAATGTCGGTCCTGTCTCTTTCATATTTGACAACAGTCTCATAATAGACATTCTCGGCGGGGATATACATCAATGCAAAATCGAGTGTGCCCTCGTCAGGATTGATATACTTCGATGCAATTTCATCGATTCTGTTTACTACGTCTTTTTGAAAATCTCTTCGTTTTTTTCCTTTCTCTTCGTCGTTTTCGGCCTTGAGCATCGCCTCGAAGCCCGGCAGCGGAAATTTTGCGTCTATCGGCACTGAATAATCCGGCATCCGGACAAGGGCATCGACCTTTGTGCCGTTCTTGAACTGGTATTGAAGTGTGAAGCTATCGGCAGGTAGTATCTCCCTTAAAAGCTTCTCTAAAGACTGTTCACCTAATTGGCCGCGGAGCTTCGGGGCCCTGAGAATATCCTGAAGACTCCGCACATCGGCACCCAACTGCAGCATCCTTTCGCTGTCGCCCTTGAGCTTGCCAAGCTGGTTCTGCAGCTTCTCCAGAGTCTCTTTACTGGAAAGCAGGTGTTTATCGATGTTTTGCCTGCCGGTTTCGAGGCCTTTTTCCATCGTCTGGCCTAAGCTGGTCTGTGAGGTTCTTATCGCTTCGAGTTGCTGTTGCAAAAGACCGATGGAAGAGCTTTGAGTGGAAACTTCCTTGCGATTGACCGACAGCCCCATAATCACAAAGGTTAATAAAGCAAGCATTAATAATATCAGAACGATTAAAACTGTAATTAAGACCGTCATGTTTTCATCCCTTAAAAAACCTTCCGGGATTAATTATAAGTTGTACCGCAATGTTCGTCAAAGTGCTTTTGTTTTGTGGATTATTCTTGATACTTGCCGACAGCCTTTGTATTGTGATTCTTCGTTATGGAAAACCAAAAAATAGAATCCGTCATATTTGACTGGGGCGGAGTCTTGATAGACGACCCGGCACCAGGTCTGACAAGCTATTGCGCCGCGGCTCTTGGGGTAAGCGAAGAACAATATTTGAAAGCCTACGGCAAATTTGAAGTCGATTTTCGAAAAGGAGCTGTTTCTGAAGATACGTTCTGGACTCAAATATGCAATGAACTGGACGTTTCCAGACCCGTTGCGGTTTCCCTGTGGGGCGAGGCCTTCGCTGCCGTATATCAGCCCAGAGAGGAAATGTTCTCGCTCGTAAAAAAATTACGTTCCAACGGCTACAAGACGGCATTGCTGTCCAACACCGAGATCCCCGCAATGCAATACTTTTATCAGCAGAAGTATGATATGTTCGATGTGCTTATTTTTTCCTGCTGGGAGAAGATGAAAAAACCCGAGCGAAAAATCTACAAACTTGCTCTTGAAAGGCTTGGTTCCCAGGGTGCCCGGTCGGTATTCATAGACGATAAAACAAAATGTACACAAGGCGCTGCCCGACTTGGTATTAATACAATCCTTTTCGAAAGTATCAGCCAGGTCAAAAAAGAGATATCCGTGCTTGGCGTTGTTTACAAGTAACCTTTGCTTTTCCGGGACGTTATCGGCCTGTTGTTGACGATAAAGTCCAGCTTTACATGGCCAAGTCTTTAAGGTCGCCGCCTTTGGCCTTGATTTGGTCGTAGTAAACCTGGAACCGCTCGCTCAGGGCCTGAACAGACTTCATCAGACTGTCGATATCTGCTGTGAGACCTTTTGCTTCCTCGCCCAGCTTTTCGGTAAGCGGTATCGCAGCAAGGCTGTCGGTCAGCTTCTTGACCTCGGCCTGTCTGGCCACCAGGGCGTCCTTGTACTTTTTGGCGATGGCCCTGAGCTGCTCGACATCCATCGTCGCTGCCTCGGTTTTAATCTCGGCGATGGGTTTGGTTTCATCAACTTTACCTGGCCCTGAACCGGACTTCTTGCCGCAGCTCTGCAGGCAGGATGCAAAAATAAGTAACATTGTCAAAAGCATCAACTTTTTCATTTTGAAGTCTCCCAACTTAGCTTACCGGAGAAAATGACAGGCTTTACAGGGAAATTGTATGCTTGTGCGGGTCTTTATGCAAACAAAAAGACGAATCTTTTTTCGAATATCTACAATGCTCAGGTCGTTTTTGTATCCTGTCGGCCTGTAATCAGACTCAATACCAGCCGTTCTATCGCGGCCGATTTGTGCGGAGGAATTTGCTCTTCGCTGCAATAGGCTGACTGCATATTATCGGCTGATTGTTTGACAGTGGCCCGATTGGCCCGGCTGTTTAGCTTTTCAGTCTTTTCGAGTATAGCCGACAGGCTCGCAAGGATGTTCTCGACCGCATCGTCGAATCGCGGATTAAAGGCAAGCCTTAATGCCGACAAACCGTTGTCGTACTGTAATTCCGCAGGCTTTTGCCGACGCACGACCGCGATTACAGAGCTAATCGGACCGTCTTTTGCTCGTATCGGGCCAAAATCCCAGCACAACGATTCGCTCGCACCGTCCGGGTTTGTTATCGTGGTGGACACACTCCGCACGGATTCACCACAAAGCACCTTTCGAAGATTCACATAAACATTGAATCTTTCGCCCCGTTCGACACACGTTTGAAGAAAGCTTTTGCCCGCGACTTCCCGGATGTCTTTGTTCCAGAGGCGGCGGGCACAGGCGTTGAACTCCTGTATATGCCCCTCAGGCGAGATGCAGACGACTGCACAGGGAGCGTTTTCGATAATCGCCCGGAAGTGTTCACAATTCCGCCTCAGAGACTCAATAGCTTTTTTGCGTTGTATCACATACTGAATATGCTCACCCAGTGATTCACAAAATACCTTCGGTTTTATGAAGTAATCGTCCGCACCCCGCTTTATGGCCTCAACCTGTACGTCTTTGTCCGTTGTGGTCGTCAGGACAATGATGGGTACATCCGGACTGGTTGTGCGGATTCTGTCCACCCTCTCAAGACCTTTGCTGCCCGATATACCCAAATCCAGAAGCACATTATCAAATCTCCTCTTGCGCAATTGCTCAAGGGCCTTCGATACGGTCGGAGCTGTCCTGAGGCTGCAACGAAAATTTTGACCGGCCTTTGACAGAATCCGCCTTATCAGGCGACCGGCTGCCGGGTCGTCCTCTACCAGCAATACGTTTGTGTGCTTGATATCCATATTATAAAACCTGATTCAATATACCCTATACCCTATACCCTATACCCTTGCATCTGAACCTGATCCGGTTTTATGACCTTCAGCTTCGGTACGATGCAACTCAAATATGCACGTCCTATAATATTATCGACAGAAATAACTAAAAAAGATTAAGAGAATTACGGCCAGGCCGGTGCAAAACGTGCAATGGCGCTACTATATAGAGTGCATATATTGTATTTTTGTTTGATATGAGCAATTTTGGTATGGGATTGCCGCCTTGGAGCTAAATAATTGTTGATTTGGACTGTTTTTAGCGTATCCTTGTGCCCGACCTGTGGGTTATCTTTGGCTGCCAGGTGGTTTTTAGATAGGTTTCG
Source organism: Planctomycetota bacterium (assembly GCA_013349435.1). GTDB lineage: Bacteria > Planctomycetota > Phycisphaerae > Sedimentisphaerales > Anaerohalosphaeraceae > QNBT01. The sequence continues at coordinate 29,041 of DUZQ01000033.1, forward strand.
ATGGCAAATTCACACTTAGTAATACTGAAAAAGCCGTTTTTGGATGAGGTTTTGAGAGGCCGAAAAACGATTGAGTCACGTTTTATGCACACCAGACGTCCACCTTTTGCAGCGGTAGCTGTGGGCGACAGACTTTTGTTAAAAGTAACCTCCGGACCCGTCTGCGCGACTGCTCGTGTTCAGAAGGTAATGAGTTTTGATAATCTTACCCCGGAGCGTATCAGGCAGATCAGGCATACCTACAACGACCGCATCATTGCTCCCGCGGAATACTGGACCGACAAAAGGCATTGCAAAAGGGGAGTCTTGATCTGGCTCGACCGGGTAAAGCCCATTGAGCCGGTCCGGATTGACAAAAAAGACTGGCGGGCGTGGGTCGTCCTAACCTCGCAAAACAACTTCGGACTCTGGGACCTATAGACGGTTCAGGTCAGTGGCGGGATGTAACACAACTTATAGTTCGCCCCGCGTTTCGCGCGGGGTAGAGAGCCTATAGTTGTGATATATCGAAACCTGCATGCAGTTTATCATGGTTTGGTTTCAAACGCTTTGCGGGCAACGCTGAACGGTCTGCGTCTGCCGATGTTGTTTAAAAGTCCAATCGCCATCATACTCACAACCAGCGATGAGCCGCCGTAGCTGACAAGTGGCAAAGTCAGCCCGGTAATAGGCATAAGCCCTAACGTCATGCTCACATTGACAAGCACCTGCACACAGAGCATCGCAATAATGCCGACCGATATGAGACGGGCAAAGGCATCGGTATTAAGATATGCGATTTCGACTCCGCACCCGATAATCACAACATAAAGAAAAAGCAGCAAAAGAGAACCCCAAAATCCCCACTGGTGTGCGATGATAGCGAAGATAAAATCGTTGTGGCGCGCAGGCAGGTAGTCATATTTAAGGTATGGTCCTTTGCCGAAGCCGTAACCCGTTAACCGGCCCGAGGCAATGGCAGACTTGGAATTTCGCAACTGCCAACCTCTGCCGTGCAGCCATTGTGTCTCACTGAAGTGTTCTTTGCCGGTCAGAATCTTTGCCAGATGCGGGCTTTCCTTCAATTTGTTCCTGACCGCGGCGCTCTGCAGCAGCACGCAGCTTATACGCTGACGTTGATAAAGGTTCATCTTGTACCACAGCATCGGGCTGACCGCCACAGCCATAAGGACTACAAATAAAAGGTGTTTAACCTTGGCCCCCGCCACAAACAGCATCGAGAAAAGTATCGGCATCATCAAAAGCACCGTACCGAGGTCCGGCTCAAAAAGTATCAGCACCATTGCCAGCAGCGTCAGCACAAACGGTCCTATAAGACCGGAGAATTTGCGGTAGTTCCGCCGGAATCGCAGATACCACGCCAGCGCTAATATATATGCTATCTTGCAGAATTCGGACGGCTGGACCTGAACATATCTTTCGGTTGTGCCGAATCTGAACCATCTGCATGTGCCGTTTATAACCGGAACAAAGGGGCGAAGATTCACCACCTTGCCCACCAGCAGCAATGCCAGCGCTGCAAGCACGCCCCCGTATATCCAGTAGCTCGCAGGCCCCAGCCGGCGGTAGTCGGTCCGGTTCACAAGCACAAATGCCAAAAGACCTATCAATACAAACACAGCCTGCTTCTTCCAGCTCGCCGAAAACGCCCCGGAACCGGATACATTTTCCGGATTGCCTGATGCGTATATCGTTATGATACCTATAGCAATTAAACAGGTCATGGCTGTCAGCATTGTCAGCCTTACAAATACCAGACGCCCTGTGAGGATTTTTATCATAGCGGTTATGATACTAACAAAATGCCCGAATTTGGAAAAATATATTTTGTCTGCGAAAAACTTTTTCGGCAAAATACCCCGCCGGAAAGATAGGCATATCTACTTATTCTGCTCAAGAAATTGGGGGCGGTTTTTTTGTTATAAGACCTGAATTTCGAGATTTTAATTTTTTTTTCAAAATAACATGTTTTTAACTTGCCTTCATACCCTCTTATATGGTATCATACCGTGTATCAGATGCAGACGGTATTTAGAGTGGAGGCTATGTCTGTATCGACTAAAAGGGTGTTAGGATACGCTAAGAAGAAAAAGAGATTAGCAGCGGAGGAATAAGCCCAAAGGCTTCAGCAGATAGCGAGGAAATCTTGCACCGGTTTGCCACATGCGAGCAATTATTTGGCGCTTGGTTGTTAAAAAAGTTTAAGAGGCTCCCCGGGCGAGTTGCCCTGAGGAGGAAAAGATAAAAGAGTGAGGAAAGAAGAAGAAGAGAAAGGAAGGTGTAGTATGAAAAAGCTAATATTAACTTTAGTAGTCCTGGCGCTAACGGCTCCGGTGTCCGTACAGGCAATTACGTTCACCGCGACGGACCCCTGTGACGGCACCTGTGTGGTCGAGTTCGACGCCGGCCTCGACCCGAATGTACCACCGGTTGCGATGGGTCTGACTGTTACGGTTGACGGCTCCGATCCCTGTGATGCAATCACAGCAGTTGACGGTATCGATTCGTTCTTCGATATCTATATGGATTATGCCTACAACGACCCTTGCAGTTATACCTATGGTGCCGGCCATCCTATCGCCGACCCCTGCGCTGCGGGTGTTGCGTCGCTGCCGTCTATGAAGTTCTGCGTCAGCATGGGTGGCCTGGGCGGCTCGGCAAAGCCGCTGGCCTCGGCGCCGATGTCGGGTACCGCATTTGTCCTGCACGCCGATAATGCTGTTGCAGACCCCTGTGGCCCAGCCGTTACCGGAACAATCAGCCTAAATGCCCTTCGTGGCGGAGTAGTCGGAAGCGACACCGAGCCAATGGCCACAAACCTAAGTATCCCGTTTTCAATCACCATTTCGGGAGAATGCTTCCCGTCGAGTCACGCTGATTATGCTATGTGGGTAAAGGCCGGCAAGCCTGATTGCTGGTGTAACGCCTACCAGTGTAAGGGTGACGCCAATGGTGGCTTTGGTGGTAAGGATAAAGACGGCAAGCGTCAGTGGGTAACCGGACCGGACCTGACTATCCTTTCGAATGGTTGGCAAAAGGTTGACACCGA
>DUZQ01000034.1 GCA_013349435.1 Planctomycetota bacterium
CTGCCGATACTGTAATACTCAATCCCCTGTTTCCGCACATAGGCAGGGTCATACAGATTCCTTCCGTCAAAAATAACAGGCTTATTGAGTTTGTTCATGATTAACTCAAAATCAGGCGTCCTGAATTCCTGCCAGTCGGTGAATATTACAAGGGCATCGGCCCCTTCGAGTACATCGTAACTGGTTTGCGCCACACTAATTTTGCCTCCAAGCTCCCCGACCGCCGCCGGCATCGCCTCCGGGTCATACGCTTTTATCTTCAGCCCCGCATCCAAAAACCTTCTGATACAGCGTATCGAAGGCGCCTGGCGAATATCATCCGTCCGGGCCTTGAATGCCAACCCCCACACCGCCAACGTTACATCACCCGCCTTTTGCCCGAAGTAATCCATCACGCGCTGAGCGAATCTGTCCTGCTGCGCGTAATTCGCTTTCTGCACCGTCTCTGCAATCGTCATCGGGCAATCCCTGGCCCGGCCCATGTGCGCCAAGGCACACACATCCTTCGGAAAACAACTGCCGCCGTAGCCGACCCCGGCAAACAGAAACGAGCCGCCTATCCGCGAATCACTCCCTATCCCGGTACGGATTTTCTCAATATCGGCTCCGAACTTCTCGCACAAACCACTCAACTCGTTCATAAAAGTAATCCGTGTCGCCAACATCACGTTAGCTGCATATTTGGTCATCTCCGCACTGGCGGTGTCCATAAAGATTATCCTGCTCTTGGTGCGCATAAATGGAGCGTATAGCTGTTTCATAATCTCCATCACCGCAGGATTCTCGGTCCCGATTATAACCCGGCTGGGTTTCAAAAAGTCGTCAACCGCCGAACCTTCCTTCAAAAACTCCGGATTGCTCACATAATCGAAAGGCTTTTCGGTCTTGCTTCTTATCACCTCACTAACCTCTTGGTAAGTCCCCACCGGCACCGTGCTCTTGGTAACGATAATCCTGTAGCCGTTCATCAGTTCGGCGATTTCGCCGGCAGCAGCCAGAACCGCAGATATATCCGCCGAGCCGTCTTCGGCGCTGGGCGTACCCACCGCAAGGAATATCACCAGTGAGTTATCCACACCTTCTTTCAAATCCGTTGTAAAACGCAACCTGCCGGCCTGTTCGTTCCTTTTGATAATCTCGGCAAGACCAGGCTCATAAATCGGGATAACCCCGTTGTTAAGACCGTCAATCTTCTTCTCGTCGTTATCTACACAAACAACGTGATTGCCACCTTCGGCAAGACACGCCGCCGCCACCAGTCCCACGTAACCAACACCAACAACTGAGACCTTCATTCAACCGTCTCCCTGAAGTAATTTATAATAATATCTAATGTCCGCTCGAGATTCACTTTCGGCTCGTAACCAATCTGCCCTCGAATCCGCTCCAGGCCCGGAACTCGCCTTGCCATATCGTCAATCTCCTTACCGTAGGCCTGCTCATAAGGAACGAAACGTTTCTCGCTTGTGCTGTGAGTCTTTGCTATCACCAAATCAGCCAGGCCTTCGATTGTTATCTCTTCATCGGAGCCGATATTATAAACCCTCCCTGCCGCCTTGTCATCACTTATAAGCCCGATTAACCCATCGGCCACATCCCCAACAAAACCAAAGCACCGGCTCTGTTGGCCGTCGCCGTAAACTAAAACCGGCTCATTTTTCAAAGCCCACTTTATAAATCTCGGTACAACCATGCCGTATTGCCCCACCTGTCTGGGCCCAATCGTGTTGAATATCCTCGCTATAATCACATCAAGGCCGAACTGGTCATGATATGCAAACGCCAGAAATTCGTCTATCGCCTTGCTGCAAGCATAAGACCATCGCGAAAACCGCGTACTGCCCCAAAGAGTATCATCGTCTTCATGAAAAGGAACCTGCTCGTTCTTGCCGTAAACCTCACTCGTGGAGGCTACCAGAACCTTCTTTTTGAATCGGTTGGCTACCTCTAAGACCACCTCCGTGCCGTGAATATTCGTCTCTATAGTATGCACGGGCCTATCCACTATAAGCTGCACACCTACCGCCGCCGCTAAATGAAATATCGCGTCACAATCACTTACAAGGCTTTCCATAACCTTCGGATGCCGTACGCTGCCCTGTACAAACCTGAACCGCTGATTATCAAGAATATGCTCGATGTTTGATAATCTGCCTGTGCTCAGGTCGTCGATTACGGCCACATCCCAGCCCCTTTCCAGCAGCCGTTCACACAAGTGCGACCCGATAAAACCCGCGCCACCCGTTACAAGTGCTTTCAACTTTCTGCTCCCAAGATTTTAACAGTCAACCGACTTGTACATTATTAACGGTTTCAACCCCGGCCACTGGTGCAACCCCGGCCACAGGTGCCGGGGCTAAATATAAATGTAGGGCGCGATGAATCGCACCACTTTCCCGTCCATCCGCCGGCTCGCGCCGCCTCGTTTCTGTTGTCTGACTCCTGTCTTCCGTCCTCTTATTCCTGATAAGTACAATATGTCCTTTCGTTCTCCCATACAGTAACACTGGAAAGCTTGCCTGCATCGAATTTACCTGCAAGCCTTTCCCATGCAAAGGCAGCAATATTTTCAACCGTGGGATTCCTGTCGCCGAACTCAGGCACATCAACATTCAGATTTTTATGGTCAACCAGGCTTACAAATTCTGTATCTACAATCTTCTCAAAATCCGCAATTCTAAAGCCGTCATCACCGCCGGGCCTTTGAACAGTAACTTCAACTATATAATTATGACCATGACCGGAGGGATTTGCACATTTGCCGAACAACTCGAAGTTTTTCTCTTTGCTGAACTTGTCGTTCCAAAGGGTATGCATCGCGGCGAATTCAAATTTTTCACTGAAATAAAACACTTTGCAATCCTCCGAATCAATCGCAACCGCCCTAAAGGGATTAAGCTCCAGTCTTAGTCCGCACAGCTTCGCCGAACCGAGTCTGCCGCCCGCCGCGCCCCAGGCGCGCCCCAGAAGTCGATAAAGTTCAATAAGCGAAACATGTACGCCCCTGTCGAAGCTCTTTTTTATTTGCCCGTCGAAAATCGACACTACAAACCGACGCACGACCCGGTCAATCAGGCTGACATTCACAACGAACCCCGTATCAGCTTCAAGCCCGCCGACCACCTCCACCCAAAGATTCAGATAGAAGCTCAGCCCCTCACCACAGGGTTTTGAAGAGTATGAGTTAAAGCCCGTTGTAGCCGGCGCCAAAAACGGATTCACCGAAAACCTCACTGCCCTTACAAGCTTATGCATTCTCTAAACTCACACCGCTAATTCGCAACGAAAAAACCTTTGTTTTGAACATTGGAGTTTTTGGTAATTCAAATTTGTTTAGAATTTCGATATTAGCATTTAGGATTTAACTTTCCTTATCGCAAAAACTTGCGATTTTAAAAAAACCAAGGTATCGTAGCAGTACTAAGGTTGCATGCCTATTCCCTGTCAACATTCATAAGCCGCAGAACCTCGTTTCTGCTTCGCGGGTCTCGAATAAATATGCCGCGAAGCGCGCTGGTTACCATTACCGAGCCCGGCTTCTTTACCCCGCGAATCGTCATACAACTGTGCGAGGCCTCCACAACAACCGCTGCGCCTTTTGGCTTCAGATTATCCATCAGAAAATCCGCTATCTGAACCGTCAGGCGCTCCTGAACCTGAAGTCTCCGGGCGAAGCAGTCAACAACTCTTGCCAGTTTACTTACCCCAAGCACCTGTCCATCGGGAAGATACGCTACATGGCACCTGCCGATAAACGGCATTATGTGATGCTCACAAATGCTGTAAAAGGGTATATCTCTTAGCAGTACAATCTCATCATAATTTTCACGAAAAACGGTCTTTAAATGCTCCTTTGGGTCCTGTCGCATCCCCCCTAAAAGCTCGGCGTACATATTCGCAACCCGCGCCGGAGTACCCCGCAAACCTTCACGCTGCATATCCTCACCGACCGCAAACAAAATCTCGCGGACCGCACTTTCAATCCTCGACAAGTCAACTTTCACTTCACTGTTTTTGCTCATAACACACTCTTTCCGCAATTCTAACTTTGCCCTATAGAGAATGTCTTATAATCGTCATTCTGAACCCCGACTTGTCGGGGTGAAGAATCTCAGGCGCTCGAAAATCTGAGATTCTTCGCTTCACTCAGAATGACATATCAATGGTTTCTATAAAACGTTCTTATTGCTCACTTTCACTTCGCCATAGTCATCAAATAAGTCGTCAAAAGCCTTACGCCAAAACCGGTCGAACCCACCGAAACCGGCTTCTTGCCGCCTTCAAACATCGCTTCTACCGGCGCCATATCAATGTGCGCCCACTTCACATCCCCAACGAACCGGCCCAGAAACGCCGCCGCAGTACACGCCCCACCCCATTTACCGCCGATATTCTTCAGGTCGGCTATCTTGCTCTTCATTTCTTCACTATATTCTTCCCCGCTCGGCAGATGCCATACCTTTTCGCCGCTGGCCTCGGACGCCGACTGCAACTGCTTTATCAGCGCTGAGTCATTTCCCATAAGACCCGCCTTGTGCTTGCCCAACGCAACTATGCAGGCACCCGTCAAAGTGGCAATATCTATGATGACATCACACTTCTGCTCGACTGCGTAATGCAGCCCGTCACACAAAATCATCCTGCCCTCGGCGTCGGTATTTTGTACCTCCACCGTCTTGCCGCTGTAGGTCGTAACTATATCGCCGGGCCTGTAACTTGTTCCGCTCGGAAGATTCTCCGCCGAGGGTATTATCCCGTAAATGTTCAAATCCAGCTTCAGTTCCGCCGCCGCTTTCATTACAGCAAGAACCGCTATACCACCCGACTTGTCAAATTTCATATCCTGCATACCCGCAGCCGGCTTAATGCTTATACCCCCGGAGTCAAATGTAATCGCCTTGCCCACAAGCCCTATCGTCGCCCGGCCAGACTTTCTTCTTGCCGGCGTGTACTTGAGCAAAATGAGTCTTGGTTTATTCGCCGAACCGGAACCGACAGCCAAAATACCGCCCATCTTTTTCTGTTTAAGCTGCCTTTCATCAAAAACGGTACAGCTAAGCTGGGGTGTTTGTCTGGCGACCTCTTTGGCCGCCGCTGCAAGCCTGGCGGGATTCATTGCATTGGCCGGCCGATTTGCCATCGTTCTTGCAAACGACTGCGCACGACCAATTACGCTGCCGACCTTTACCCCCGAAACAAGTTGCCTGACCTTCCCGGCATCGGTATCAGCAACAATAGCTGTCAATTCCTTCAGCCTGCCTTCTTCGTTCGTTGTAACAAACTCGTCATACCTGTAGCTGCCGAAATAAACACCCTCAGCCAGCGCCTGACCAAGCCGGGCAGCATAGCCCCTTCGTCCCATTCCACCGTGCAGTGCCAGGACAGCTTGCCTGACCTTCAGTTTCACCGCCTTGCCCGCCGCAAGCGCAGCGGAGTCCCGAATCGTATCAATTGTCGCTTTGCTGCGCTCGCCGAGTCCGACCAGTAGCACCCGCTCGGAACCTGTCTTACCGTCACCGTACAAAAGCGCACTTGTATTAACCTTAGCCTCAAAATCGCCCAACTCGCGGACCTTCGCTACCGCCCCTCCCAGAAGTTTATCTATCTCCTCACAAATCCTGTCCCGCTTTGCATCCGAGAACACCCCGACAGCCAATAAATCCGATTTTAATGCAACCGGGTCCGCTTTTTGAGCTTTTACCGTTACCGAAATAATATCTTTAGCCATTTTCTGTCATCCCTTCTGTCATTCCCGCGAAGCTTGTCCCCGCGGAGGCGGGGAGCGGGAATCCATGTTTTGAATTTTACACTATGGTTTTTCACTTTGGGCTTTAAGCTTTTCGCTCCTTTACTCCTTTACCCGCTTTGCTTCGATACCTGAGATAGCTCTCGATAAAATCCTCAATCTCTCCATCCAGCACAGCCTGTACATTACCGACCTGATAATCCGTTCGGTGGTCCTTAATCATCTGGTAGGGCTGAAGCACGTAGCTTCTTATCTGATTGCCCCACGCAATTTCACCCTTGTTGCCGTAAAGCTTTGCTGTCTCGGCGTCGCGCTTTTGCTTCTCGAGCATATACAGCCGGGCACGCAGCATCTTCATCGCCTCGCTGCGGTTCTTGTGCTGGCTCCGGTCGTTCTGGCACTGAACAACTATACCCGTCGGAAGATGTGTAATTCTCACCGCTGAACTAACCTTATTAACGTGCTGGCCGCCCGCGCCGCTGGCACGGTAAAAGTCCATCTTAAAGTCATCTTCTTTGATTTCAATATCGGTATCTTCCTCGTGCTCGCAAATCACATCAACCGCCGCAAAGCTCGTATGCCGCCTTTTATTCGAATCAAACGGGCTTATCCGAACCAACCGATGTACACCCGTTTCACAGGAAAGCTTGCCGTACGCAAAAGGCCCGCTCACCTTCAGCGTTACCGAGCGCACCCCCACCTCTTCGCCCGGCGTAATATCAAGCTGCTCATAAGCGTACTTATTCGCATCAAAATACCGGGTGTACATCCGAAGCAGCATATTCGCCCAGTCGCAGCTTTCCGTTCCCCCCGCCCCGGCGTGAATGCTGAAAAAACACCCCTTCATATCATCAGGCCCGGAAAGCATTCCCGCTATCTCTATCTTGTCGCACTGCCTGGATACCTCGGCCAGGTCTTCTTCGAGCGAATTTAGTGTTCCAGCATCATTTTCCTGAGCCGCCAGCTCGAAAAGTTCAACCAAATCCCGCCCCCCCCGGCTTACCTCCTCCACAGGCTCGATAACAGCCTTGACCGCACTAAGCTGAGAGACTACCGCCTTGGCCTTTTTCTGGTCGTCCCAGAAACCGGCCCCAGCCATCTTTGCTTCCAGCTCTGCTCTGAGGGATTTCTTTGCCGGCAGGTCAAAGCCAGTCCCGGATTTGTTCAATCCGGGCCGCCAAATCGTTTATCGCCGCTCTTAGTTCAGATATCTCCATATCCAGCTCACCTGTAAAATGCTTAAAACCAAACAAAAAATAAGTAGGTGCGAAATATCACACCCTGCCCCCCTTCAATCCCTCTTTATAGCCCAACAGCCCCCATCCTGCAAGAAATGTTTTCCATAAAACCCAAAAAAGCGCCACCAAGAGAACTCGCACTTCGAGCATGCCGCCTTCCTCCGCGACCGGTTAAAAGAACTAAAGCTGATGCCCCAATTGTCAACAAACCCGGATTCGCCGGATAATCCCTAAATGCTGTCCGCTACACACTAATTGGTTTATTGGTAATTGGTTATTGGTTTTTGGTAATTGGTAATTGGTAAACACCTCACACTCCCTCTGTCACCGGCCTTGAGCCGGTATTCAGTTCCACTTTACGCATCACGAAACACGTTTTTCTTCGTTGACATTTTATTCCCGGTAGAGTAGATTTTAGACAAAAATTGGGCTTCCCCTTCTTCTACGCCCTGACAATGATAACTTGGCACATTTATGAGGGATATGGTATTAATCTGTACTTTCCAAAAAGTAAAACGCTAAGCAACGAGCTTTAGCAATTTATAGAACTGTTTATGAATTTTGTTAATTTCATGGCTTTTATCAGAACTAACAAAAAATGTTTGCTTCAAAACCTCTCTTATAAGAGTGGCACACTTGTCAGCATGAGATGGACGACGATTTGCATCATCCCATGGGCTGTTGCTGCGGTTGCAAAGAACCTTCGCAGACTTGTCCCAGGCCCACATCTCCACCATACTATGCAGCCAAAGATTCAAATGAAAAGCTCCGATATTACTGCCAAGGGTTCGAACCTGCTGCTGGCCTGCTCCCTCGATTTCCTTAAGGTCACTAAAATTCTGCTCAATCGCATACCTGTCGGCAACTGCCTCAAGAATCCCAGCGGCAGAGGCGGCCAAGTCGGTGCACATCAAAGCCCTGAAGCAGTCCTTGCCCTCGTGAACAACAAGCACGCCAACCAAGCATCCGGCAGGTTTATACAATGCCGTGAAAACTTTAACATCTTTGATTTCCTGTTTGCCATAAAGAAACGCCTTGACCTTAAACCAGCCGTCAGAACTTTTTACGACATTATTAAGTTTGATCCTTTTACCGTATTTGCGAGGCCGGCCTCTCTTGCGTTTTCTCGGTTGTTTAAGCTCGGCGTAAAGCACCGCATCTTTTCGCAGTCTGGTTACAACAACAGCTCCCATTTTGATAATTGGTTTAAGAAAACTCATTCGAGAAAAAGCCATGGACCCGGATAAATGTTGCATAACACGGTTTCCTGCGCCGGTGTTGGCCCGGCCGGCAAAGCCCATCGACCAAATCACCGTCGACATACGCCGATTGGCAGGCCGAATGATTGACATTATGCTCGAAACAAAAGGGGTGGGCCTGGCAGGACCACAGGCGGGCGTCGATTTACAGATTTTCGTCGTCTCGATTGATGGTACAAGGGAAAATGCAAAGGTTTATATTAACCCTGAAATCTCACCCTCCGGCCCGCTCGAAGAAAATGACGAGGGCTGCCTTTCACTGCCGGGTATTTATACTAAGATAAAAAGACACAAAAAGTGCACCGTTACCGCAACCGACCTCGACGGAAACCGCTTCACACAACAGAGCGAAGGCCTACTCGCAAGGGCCTTCCAGCACGAGTACGACCACCTCCAGGGAATGCTCATAAAGGACCGCATGGGCAGAGTCGCAGCCATCGCACACAGAAAAAGACTCAAAGAATTGGAAAACGAATACAAAAAAAACAAAAGTTGAGTGTATTCCCTGAGATCCCTTTACAAATCTTAACTGTGTAGAAAACAGGTGTCAATCGGATATGTCTAATGCAGCTGGACCAGTTTGTCCCGTGTTGTCGCTAACGAGTGCAATTGTGCGTTTTCTTTTGTCTTCATTCTTACCTCAGGCAGCCTGTCCTTACTCAGGTACAACGCCAGCGTTTTTACATCATGCTTGTCGGTCTTCTTGACCGACTTGCGTATCACCTCAAACTGATAAGGATTAACAACTGTTACTTTTTTAACGCGATCCTGAATCTGCGAAACAAACCAGACTGTATTACCCGTTGCCTCAACAGCTAAAAGATTGCGCTTACGCTACATCTTGCGGAAATCGGCAATCCGAGCAATCTTAAAGGTCCGGATGCGTAGCCCCCAGAATTATGTAAAGAATTGATGGGCCGGGATTAAGGAGGCCGCCGGCCTTGATGTGAAAAACCATGTTGTCATCCGACGATGATTTCTTTTTGTGTTCACGGAGAAAATCAGCTAATTGTTTCGGGATAGCGATGTCCCTTTCCCTTACCTTTTGCCCTGAAGACTTTGGAATCCAACCCGGTTTTAGTTTCTATTACCACGGAATATCGGTGTAAAAAAAGTGTCAATCGCCACCAGTAAACCACTTTTCTGAATCTATTGTTATTTCACTATCCACTTGTAATCCTTGTTTTTGGCTTAATAATCGGCCATAAGGCTTTGTAGGAAAAGCATTTACAATAAGAAATGAGGGTTTTCAGTCCGTTGCTCTGCCGACTGAGCTACCTGCCCGTAACTTGTTTCATATTCACAAAATCCAAGAGGAGATAAAAACCAATAGCCTTGCCTCTGCAGAGGAATCTAACGCATGACCCAGCGTTTGCCTTTATATGCAAGCTTTGCAAGTCCGCGAAGACTGGCATCGGTTCCAACCGCATAATCCAGCGCCAAAGTTTTTCTCAGATAAACTTTTACCGGATTACCCGCCTCATCGGTCGCTGTCGGATGGTCGATGGCAACCGTTTCATTGCTCAGGCCTGCTAAGAACAGGGTAATATTTTTTGCCTCAGGGTTGAAATCAGGCCAGATAACAGCTATATCCTTCGTGTTATCTACACCTTCGAGAACCTTATTGCCGGCCAAATCGATATACTCGAGAAAGGGGTAGCGTCCCTGATGTTTGAGCTTAATCTCCTCAAAAACCGAACCCCTTACGCCCTTACCCGCAGGCACTATCCGGAAAGTATCGGTCATCAAATCGCACGCCGGATAAAAGGGCGCATCTGAACCGGTACTGTTTGTCAGGGTTAATATTATATACCAGTATCTGCGCGAAGCCGGTTCACCAGGGCATTTGACGCTTATCTGCCGGAGCCGGCTGAACTCCACCCCGAGCGTCCAGTCGCCGGGGCTTTGCACAACCGCCGGCTCGGGATAGGCCCGAACATCGCCGGAAACGGCAATCGTAAAAAAAATCAGACTGATAAAACAGGTTCTCATTTCGGTATTTCCTTATATAACCGGCTGTCGATAAAATTCTACATTAATCGCTTCGGTAAGTAAAGAGTATTTTTCAGGGCAAAAGTTTTTTTGCCGCCCCTTGCCTCGACTGCCTGGTTAGGTTCTAATAGTAGCGTTCGGCAAAGAGACCGAAAAAACGAGGTATCGGGATATGCGTTCTGCAAAGCAAAGAAAAAGTTGAACGGAAAAGGACTTATGGCACAGGAACAAAAGCAACTTTTGGAACAAATCGAAGAATTGCTTGCAGACCAGACGCAATCCACCCCTGTCGCACTCAAAAATCTTCTGTCTGAAAAACGCAGCAGCGACATCGCCGAGGTTGTCGAGCTTCTGGACAACGACCAGAGGCGCGCCGTGTTTGACGTGCTCCAAAAACCGGTCTCGGCAGAAGTCCTTGAAAAAGTTGATGGAGCGACGCGGGCCGGACTTTTTGAACTGCTAAAACCAGATGAATTTGCAGACCTTATTTCGGAACTTGACGCCGATGATGCCGCCGACCTCCTCGCTGAGCTGCCTGAAAACGAAAGCCGGGAGGTGCTCGAACACCTAACCGAGGAAGAAGCCAAGCAAATCAAGTACCTGATGAGCTACTTGGAAGACTCGGCAGGCGGCATTATGGACCCACATGTTGTAAGCGTGTCCGAGGATGCGACGGTCGCAGAAGCAATAAGTGAAATTCGAGCCGCCGAAATAGACGAGGATTTTTACAGTGTGTTCGTAGTTAACCGGATCGGGCAATTCCTCGGCGATGTGCGCATTCGCTCCTTAATCACGGTCCCGGAAAATACAAAGATAAAGCAGCTCATCGACACCGATACCATCAGCGTAAAGCTCGATACGGACCAGGAAGAGGTGCGAAACATCTTCAGCAAGAACGACCTTATTGTTGTACCAGTCCTGGATGAAAATAACAAACTTGTCGGAAGGATTACCGCGGACCGAATTATCGAGGTTGCCGAGGAAGAGGCTGCTGAGGACATATACGCAATGGCGGGAACCGATGCGGCTGAGCTGGAAAATATCTCCAGCCTGCACGCAGCCGGCGTCAGGATGACCTGGCTTTTGCCCTGCCTGCTGGGAACGGCCGTAACTGCTGTTGTGGTGCTCCTGTTCAAAAATGTCTTTATCGAGGCCGGCCATCTGGCCATCTTTTTAACCGTTTTCGCCTTCACCCCCATGATCGCGGCAATCAGCGGTAATGCCGGCCTGCAAACCTCGGCAATAGTAGTAAGCGGCCTTGCAACCGGAGACCTGGCCGCACTTCGGCTCGGACAGGTCTTTGCCAGAGAGGTCAGGGTGGCATTATTTGTAGCCCTTGCCTGTGGAGTTGTTGGAGGATTTATATGCGCACTGCTTCCGAATCTTATTAACACCTCAGCGCTGGCTGGCAGCACCGGGACGACGGCGGTGGTGCCGATTGGACTTGCCCAGCACATGCGAATCGTCTTTGCCTTCGGAACAGCCATGTTCTCGGCGATAATGGTCGCCACAACGCTCGGTTTGTTTTTACCCTTCCTGTTCCGAAGAATCGGGATTGACCCTGCTATAAGCTCAGGGCCCCTTGTAACAACGGCAAACGACTCCATCAGTGTGGCGATATACCTGGCCCTGGCACTGCTGCTGACACAATAACCCGGCAACGGCCTGTTATGGCACGCAAAGCGTCGAGCTTGGTGCGCTTTGGACCTGCTCGGCGGAGGTGTCCCTGTATTTGACACTGTAGCAGTAGTGAGTTCCCGCCGGGGCCGGGGCTATCCATTCACGAGAAGTTTGCCAGCCGCTGTCGGAAATCTCACCGCTGACGCAATCGAAGTAGTACTCCACGCCTAAGCCTTCTGGGTCAACGGCAGCGTCAGCCCTCATGTAGTGTCCACCTATCACCGCTCGTGGCTCGCCGCTCCAGCCGCCAACCTCGTCCGGGTCCCAATCGGCCGGGTTGCCCACAACACCGCCATCCGGATAAGGCGGAAGGTTCTGCGGCGGCGGCTGCTGGTCTGTCGTTGCCGAGACCGTTGTTGACCAGTTGCTCTGATTGTCCACGCTGTCCCGGACCATAAAGCGGTATCTGTAAGTAGTTCCCGCTGAAAGGCCCGTATCCTCATAAGTCGGATTATTCTGCCAGCCGCTGTCAGCGCCGCCCGGATTGCCGCTTGTCTCCTCAAAATAATACTGAACACCTCCACTGGCGTCAGTGGCGGTCTGTGCAGTCATCGAGATGGAGGTATCACTTGTCGCATAGGGCTCCACGAGCCATGCAACCGGAGCCGGGGGTTCTTCATCCACACCAACCGTGGCACATGCCTCCATTTCGGACCAGGCGGTTTCGTTTCCGTTTGACTGTTTGTTTGGTGCTTTGTCACGAGTTTTTACTTTGTAGCAATATTGTGTGCCCGTTGTAAGTCCGGAGTCTGTATATGTACTGCTGCTCTGCCAGCCGCTGTCGTGTGCAGGGTTAGTAAGGTTGGCAAAGTAGTACTCTACAGGCCAGCCCCACTGGTCCGTAGCCGTCTTTGCCGTCATTTTAATCTCAGAGGAGCTAATGGAGTGAGGCAAAGTCTCCCATTCGCTCGGATCCGGCTCAGGCCCCTGGTTATCCTGCTCAAGCCAGCAGCCGGCAAAAAAGGCAAGCTCTTCAAAGTGGATGGAATAATCCCCGGATGTAAACTTCGGGCACCACCACAGAGTCGGGTCATCGGACTCGCAACTCTCATACCAGTAAAGTGCAATGAGCGCAAAATCTTTAAGGTCTATAAAACCATCGCCGTACAGATGTCCCGGACGGCAGGGGTCACCCGGTTCATGAGCCGGGGCGATGTCGCAGTCTGAGCAGAATTCCAGGACCTCCGGTACTGTTTCAGCCAGAGGATAGTGATAGCCTATATCCACATCACCGTCATCGGTTTCTTCATTTGTTCTGGTTGTGTATGTATAAAGTCCCAGCTCAAAGGCAGAAGCGCTGCCGGCGTCCACACACGGACTCTGGTATAACTGACCTGAGTCTGTCTGGCTCAGATAGTAATCGCCGTCCGGTCCCGCGGCAAAGCAGGGGTCGGCATCGATGTTGCCTGTGCCCCACTCGGCGTAGCAGCCCTGGCCAATCATAATCCCGTTCTCACCGCCTGCGATGTCGCTATACTTAACTTTTATTGTAGAAGGCCTCGGTTCGTATTCGCTGCCGCTGCCGAGAGCTATCTGAGGACCGTAAGCGCTCGCGTTGCCCCAGAAGACAGAATCAATCACCGTTGCGTTGCTGTAATGGCTGCAGTACAGGCCGCCCCCGTAGCCGTCGGCGCCGGGAACCTGATTATCTGCAATAGTAGAGTTTGATATTACAGGTTCGGCGAACCAGTTTGACGATACTCCGGCCCCTTCAAGAACAGCGGTGTTTTGAGTCAGCAGGCAATTATGCAGAGCCGGTGCGTACCATACGTTCTCATCACTGCCGCCGTAGTAGATGCCACCGCCCGAAGCCGACGCATAATTATTCTTAAACACACTGTCGCGGACATCAACAGTCGATGCGAGGCTGCAGTAGCCGCCGCCCTGGCAAAGTACCGGTACGGCCGTCAATATATTACAGGGGTCGGCCACGTGGGCCGGGTCGAACGTCGCTGTGTTGCCGATTAACGTTGAACGTCTGATTAGACCGGAACTTCCAACTGTTTGCATACCCGCTCCCTGATACGCCGTATTGGAAACAAGCGTGCAGTTATCCATAGTTATGTTTGAACCGCCTATGTAAACGGCACCGCCCTGGCATGATTCATTATTCCTGAACCTGCATCGGGTAAATTTCGGCATACAGCCGTCCTCGCAGGCGACCGCTCCGCCGTAACTTACATAATAGTCGTCGTTGGCATTCTGGTATATTGATTCCTCCTCACCAGGCTCTTCACCGTCGTAATATGCGGCGATTGTGTTGGGGTCGGCAGTGTTGCCGACGAACAAACAATCCATAAACTCGGGGTTACTGCCGTTAGCCGCATAGACCGCTCCGCCTGCCGTCTCAATGTTCAGGTTTCTGCCTGGCACCGGCCAAATCCTGTTTAGGCCGCCAAGCCCACCGACGCCGCTGAGACCGCCGGAACTATAGTTATTCTCAAATACACAATTGTCGAACTTCGGCGAGCTGTCGTACTCGCAGTACACCGCTCCGCCGTAGCCGCTGTATTCCCAGTAATCTTCGTAAGCATCATAGTACTGCGTTATCTGCCCGTAAGTATAATTCGAAGCCGAGTAGTCCGCATACCACTGAGCCCAGTCGTTCCATTGGCTTGTGTCGAACCACTGGCCCCACGTCTCCCAGTCGTAATTGTAGTAGCCCCAGGTGTACCACAAATAGTAATGGTCGCCGTATGTCCAGCCGTCCCACCAGTACCACCACGACAGGTCCTCCTCAATCGATGGGGCGTATTCCCAGCCGCCGCCTCTTCCACCGTGGCCGTCCGGGTCTTCGTTACCAGCCCCGCCGTTACCGCCGGTGCCACCGTCAGCGTAGCAATCTGCAAAGAGGCAATCTATAAATGTCGGATTGCTGCTGAACGCACAGTAAACGGCACCGCCGTAACCCCGGCCCGGCCAGCCCCCGTCGCCGCCGCCGGGATGTTCCTCACAACCGGCGGCTCCGTTGGCACCGTTGCCGCCTGTAACCGACATATCCCGGAAGATGCAGTTCAGGATGGTCGGCGAGCTGCCATACATATCGATTGCCCCACCGTACAAATTGACACCGTTGTAACCATCCGCTCCACAGTCCTCCGGATCCACCCGGGTTGCACCAAACCAGTTTGTATCTCTGAAGATGCAGTTCCGGATGACAGGTGAGCTGCGATAAAGGTGCATCTGGCCTCCCGTTACAGTGAAGCCTTCGATTATGGCGCCCGGCCCCGTGTCGTAAACGTAGAAATCATAGGCTCGCAGCACTACGGCCTCGGGATTATCCGGGTTCTGAGTGGTAAGGGTTATATCTTTACCATATAAACGGATGTCATCGTAAGGACTGGCTCCGGCTGGAGACGGAATATACTCACCCGGCAAAATAACCACGACATCCCCGTCAACCGCATCGTCAACAGCATGTTGAATTGAGGTATAATGAGACTCATCTTCGATGACTGTTCCGACGAACAAGGTCCTGGGTTGTTCAAAAATTACACTGATTGTCTTGTCGGAGGTGATTATGACGTCGTTGATTAGCTCTCTTGAGCGGTCATTAATGGTTCCGCCCGACCAGCTTCCGATACGGTAGCCTTCATCCGGATAGGCCTCAATAGTTATCTTCGTGCCGAACGAGATGGCTTCTATCACCGCCGGCGAATTCTGTTCAGCGTAATATTCGCTTCCATTATGCCTGACTATCGCCAGACCGTGGCCGGTGGGGATGGTAACCTTTAAGTCATGCCTCGGGACCTCGGTGGCATCACTGTAGTGATAGCCGATGTCAACCGGAACTTCATCGACTCCGCCGTCGGTTCTGGTTGTGTAACCTTCTCCGAAGCCCGTGCTTTCGGGATTGCCTCCGTCAACGGCGGGACTGTTTGCCGGCTGGCCGGAAGCAAGTTGACTGAGATAATAGCTTCCAAGCGGGCCGTTTGCGAACAATGGGTTCCCGGAGATGACATTCGAGACGCCGGCGGGCAAATCAAGCGGGTCCACAAAGGAGAATATATAGCTTTGGCCCGTATAGGCGTCATAAAAATCGCCAAACGAATTGTCATAGAATAAAGAGTATTCCAGGTACGCGTTATCCCCGACCAGGTCTTCATATACCGCGTATTTTTTGCAGTTGGCGAATATGGAGTTTGTAACCCGAGGCTCACTGGTCCAGTCGCTGAATATGCCGCCGCCGGTTCGACCGGCCGAGTTACCGCTGAATGTGCAGTTGGCAATGTAGGGCGACGTGAATATACGGCAGGAAATCCCGCCGCCGCCGATTTCCGCTTTGTTGCCCGTTACCAGGCAGTTTTTGACCTCTTGCGTATCAAGGTCGCTTCCGCCGTAGAAACTGATACCGCCGCCGTAAGAGTAGTCGCCGTTAGCCGTGTTCCTGCAAATCTCACAGTCACGGATAGTTACGCATGCCGCCGCAGAAGCTAAGCCCCCGCCGCGACCCGCCTCGTCGCTCGATACAACACCGGGAGCCGGATTCACTATTCCCGTAGCCTCGTTCTCGCTTATAAGTCCTCCGGACAAAGTAATATTGCCCCCGACAAGGAACAACCCTCCGCCGCTTTGGGCCTTGTTGCCGACAAAATAGCAGTCGGAAAAGCTGGAGTCGGATTTGTGGAGATATAACGCACCTCCCAATATGGACTCGTTACCACCAAAGCTGCACACCTCAAGGTCAAGCGAAACCGTAGTGTTTGTGTCGGGATTATGTGCGGCAATAGCACCGCCCCCACCGCCGGCCCTGTTGCCGCCGAACGAGCAATCTCTTAAAATCGCGTCGCTTCTCAGATTGATGGCGCCGCCGTCACCGTGACTGTAGTTGCTTGCAAAGGTGCTGTTCTCAATATCCACTTTGCAGTTACTGCCGGCGTAAACCGCGCCGCCCGGTGCCGTGGGCGTGCCGTAATAATTGTAATAGCCGTAATAGCTATAGTAGCCGTAGTAGCCGTAGTAGAGGCCGAAATAGCCGGAAGTGCTGTAATACGAGCTGTTGTCGGCCGTTTGTGGAACACTCTGGTTGTTACTGAAATCGCAGTTACCGATATACAACTCGCAGTCGCGCTGGCAATAAACCGCTCCGCCGAGATGGTCGCTGAAGCTGCAATCCCTGAGATTAACAACATTGTTCGGCTCACAGTACACCGCGCCGCCCCTGGTGTGAATCGAAGTCTCTCCGTAGCCGCCCACCAAGTAACCGGAAACGTATTGATAGCCTGTATAGACATCGTATGCTTCATTTTCCGTAAATGTGCACCCGACAAAATTCGGGTCCGAGTCGTTCCGGTAATATACGGCTCCGCCGGCGGTAGCTCCGGTGAGAGTAACCGAGCCGGTGTTACCGGTTGGTTGTGCAGGCGGGTCAAGGGCATCGCCCGGCCCCCTCATACCTCCCGCTCCGGCTGTCGCCGAAGTTACTGCGTTTTTGCGGAAAATGCAGTCAACAAACAGAGGACTTGAACCGCCGTCGGCGTAAACCGCTCCACCGAAACCTGTGCCTGAAGCATTACCTCCGTTGCCGCCCCGGCTCTCGGAGCCGCCGACACCGGATGCCTTCTGGCTGCCGTTGCCGCCCCTGCCCCCGCGACCGCCGGTTGCCTTGTTATTAATCAGGGTACACCTGGTGATTAGCGGATTACTCTTACCGAGACAGGCTATGGCACCACCGTAGCCGTCACCGTAGCCGTAACCGGCATGACCACCCCATTGGCCGTCCGTTGACTCCATTCCTTCAGAAACGTAATAACCGTCAGCCCCGTCGCCGCCCAAACCACCGGTGGTGGTGCAGTTCATAATCACGCAATGTTCGATGGTCGGACTGCTGCCGTTCTCGCAAAGTATAGCGCCGCCGTAACCATCACCCTCGGCGTTTTCACCATTATTGGCGCTGTACACCGGCGGGTTAGCATCCGGGTCAACAACATATCCGGGAAGCGCCCCGCTTCCACCAACCGCACCGGGAATGAAACCGTTCTTTATCGTGATTCCCCAAATCCTGCTGTCGTGTCCTTCGCCGCTGTGGAAGTGGAACGCGCGCTTCGTAGAGTACCTCGAGCCCGCGCAGTCTATGACCGTCTCTGCGATAACATTCGGGTCTTCCGGGTTCTCACTCATTATGGTTATGGCCCGACCCCCGAAGTCGATGCCGTCGGGATTGATTACCATGTGCGGAGTATCCTGCCGTTGCAGAATGATTCTATCGCCGCTGCTGGCGGCGGCCATCGCCTCTTCAATCGTCGGATATTCAAGGGGTACGAGCAGATTGTCACTGACGTCCGGCACAAACTCGACAGTTACCGTTCTGTTTCGGTTCATCGTTACCCTGGCGGTGTTACCGCCCCACTGCGGGCTTACATCCGCACCCCGCCAGACGCGCACCTTGTATCCGGCGTTGGGGTCGGCTGTGAGGCGTACGATTGCACCGGGCGGATAGTTGTCGTTGTAAGGCACACTGTTTGAGTCTGCCGTTACCCTGCCGGGTCCTTCTATTACAATCTTCAGAGTGTACCAGTATTGTTCGTATTCAGCCGTAACGTTTCTGTCTCTGTCCATCGTTACCGTGTTGCTCAAATCAGTACACCTGTCATCGTCTGTACCGGTCCACCTGACCCGATAGCCCGGCGGAGGAGTCGGCCATATCCTCAGCGGGACAACTGTGTACTGGTCGTACTCGGCGCCGGTCGGGTGGTTGGGGTCAATGGCACCGCCGATGGTGCTGATTAGCCGGGTGGTCAGCCTGTACTTTTGAACCGTAAACAACTCGTGGTGATAACCCATATCAACGATGCCTTCATCGCCTGTGCTGTCTGTTCTGGTGGTGTATGTATCCAGCCCGAGATTGACCGCCGGGTCGCTGCCGGCATCGACACAGTTACTGTCGTATAACTGCCCGGCCGCGATTTGACTGAGGAAGTACTCCCCGACAAACAGCGGGTCGTCCTGAATGTTGTGTGCGGCGGGGTCCCATCTGAAGGTATTCGGGTCAAAGTCATAAAAAACCTGACCGTTGAGCGTGCCGCCGTCTTCAACCCAGACGGGCGGCCCGTATTCGAGACTGCCTATTGCCGCACCCACGTTCACACGCGGCTTGGTTATATCAACCTTCGTATCGGTAACGGGGTCACCCGTTTGGACGAGTATATTTCTCACCTCATCGGGCGGAAGGTAGCGGCCCAGCTTGGTAAATGCGGCGTGCTGTAAGCCGGCGACCGACCCTGCCGCGAACGGGCAGGCCGATGATGTGCCGTTGAAGCTCGGGAAGTAATCGCCGGGGTCATACCCCTGGGGCCCGACAATATCAGTGGTATAGACAGGGTCTGCCGGCGCAAGAATGTCCAATATCCCAGCGGTGTTCGAGTACCCCGTAACCTCATCAGTTGTATCATAAACCGCGCCGACCGATATTATGTTGCTCATTGCAGACGGCCAGGATATGCCCTCTCCCGCATACCCGTCATTACCTGAAGAAGCCAGGATTGTAATGCCGGCAGCTACGGCGTTTTGAGCAGCGATGGTATGAGCTGGAGAAAAGTTGTCCGCATCTACAGGATTGTCAAAAGGCAGCAAATATATGCCCCAGCTATTGCTTATTGCCAGTAAAGGATTGGCCGGGTCGTCGTTTCGGTGGGTAACGCACCAGTCCCAAGCCGCCAGCGTATCATCGTTGAAAAATGACCCGGAATTGTCAACAGCGGCTTTAAGCGCGTATATTTTCGCGCCCGGCGCTACACCTCCTATGTAATCGCCAACCGTTCCTAAATCGCCTGCGGAGATACCTGCACAGCACGTCCCGTGTGCCTCGCCAACGGCCATCGGGTCATCGTCGTCTTCGCCAGTATCATAACCGCCGATAACCTTGCTGTTTGGAAACAGACCGCCGCCCAGTCTCGGATGAGTATAGTCAACACCAGTATCAACAATGGCAACGGATATACCCGAACCATCAAAGAGCTGTCTGGCTCCGGACGCATTTGCCAGAGGAATCGCCTGGGCCAGCATTGGATAGACATACCTTACAGGCTCAATCGCATAAACCAGCGGATTATCAAGCAGGCTGTTAAGCGCATCAATTGTAACATTGGCGCTGAAGGCGGCCTGGTTTGTGTACTGATGCCTCAATGTGAACTGCCCGGGGGCCAGAGAACCGAGAACCGTATTTTCAAGAGTCGATATCTCGGCCCGAAGAGCACCGACAGACGCTGAGTCGCTCCAGTCGGTGGTTTGCGCTACAGCAGGTTGTACAAGGCTGACAATCACTTCGGCCAGACCCTGGCCGGTGTTGAGCTGTTCGTATATCGTATCGGATTCGACGAGAAACGCCCCTGTTGTTTGTGGGCCGGTCGAACCTTGCGAGCCGGAATCCGGGACCTCGTCGAAATCCAATAGCTCCAGACCGTAAGGCGGGCCGATATCACTATAAATAATGTCAAGATTTGTCGGAGTCGGATAATATATATCACCAGTTCTGACCGAAAGCTGAGAACCTTTTGCAGCCCTGTTACCCCAGATGATACTGTCGATAACCTCGGCGATGCTGTCGGTCGACAGGCACAGCCCTCCACCATGTGAGTCCATATCTATAAGTTTATTGCCCGAAATCGTACAGTTGGATATAGTTGCTTCCACAGCGAAGTTGCACGAAACACCCGCCCCTTCTTCAAAGGCCGTGTTGTCCGTGATTAGACAGTTCTTCAGCTTTGGCGCAGCGTAGTAGTCCGCGGAGATGCTTTCCGGACTGCCGCCTAAATAAACTCCGCCGCCGGTGCCGCCCGAATCGTTTCTGGAAATCACACAGTCTGCAACCTCGGCATCGGTCATAAACAGGTAAAGCCCGCCGCCCGAACCGTACAGGTTTGTATTCACGCTGCCGGGCTGGCCCGGGTCGATTTGCCCGGCACCGGCTTGCTGTGATGCCATATTGCCGCGAATTGTGCAACGCGAAATATCCGCGACATTTTTCGTCGAATACATCCCGCCGCCGCGATATGACGAGTTGTCTAACATATTGCTATCGGTAATTTCAAATTCCGCCCCGGTTACGTAAATCCCGCCGCCTACCGGTGATGCATTATCAGCGATGTCACAGGAAGTCAGACCGACGTAACTTTCTATCGGTTCACCGCCCTGAAGCTGCATAGTATTAGGGTCAAACGTTTCGGGAGCGGCTTCTTCAATGCCGCCGAAGCATAAGCCGCCTCCGTAGCCTGTGTATTGGTCATTGAGGAACGTCGTCTCGTTGCCGCGAACAACGCAGTCCATAAACATCGCGCTCGAAGGGAACGCACAATAAACACCGCCGCCGAAGCTCGGTATGTTATAGTTTATGCGGGGCTGTCTTTGATGACCGGTATTCTGGTCAAATCCACCGATTCCGCTTATACTGCCGGTGGTCGTGTTGTTTTCGAACCTGCAGTTGGCAAATACGGCAGCAGAATCCGGGCCACAATAGACACCACCGCCGCTTGCGCTGTGATTCACCGGCTTGTCCTGTGCGGGGTCATAGCTGGTTCCCCCGCCATAGCCGCCGGCACCGCCGAACTCCGTACCTGCGTCGGCACCGTCGCCGCCCTGGCCGCCAATCGCCTGGCAGTTGCTTACGGTAAGTCCAGTAAATATCGGCGCAGAACCCGGCCCGCAGTAAACTCCGCCTCCCCACGCCAAACCGGGCACACCACCATCACCGCCGGGGCCGGTACCCGACTGTTCGAGCGGGCATTCTCCGCCGACGCCGCCGTTACCGCCATTACCACCGCGGGCGATACAGTTTTTAACTGTACAATCGATAAATGTCGGCTCTGTGCCGGAATCGTAATATATGCCTGCACCATAAGCATTACCCGGCAGGCCGCCGTTACCACCCGGCCAGGCAGGTTCCTCTTCACTGCCGGCTGCACCGGCGCCGGCGTCCCCTCCATTGCCACCTTCCGCAACGCATCCGTCAATTATGCAATTCTTTATAACAGGGCTATTGCCCCACCCCCACCAATAAGAGCTGACGTAAATACCCGCACCTGCGGCATCACCGCCGTTACCGCCCGCACCACCTGTTGGTCTCTCCCCTTCACCGGTGCCGCCATCAACACCATTGCCGCCGTGATTGCCCAAAACGGTGCAGTTTCTGATAACGCAGTTTACAACAGAGTGGCTGCCGATGATAGTAACCCCCTGGCCGTATCTTGAGCCGCCATTGTAACCGGGGTCGCCCGGGTCCTGCCCGTCAATGGCGGTAAGACGTCCACTGTGTGCGTTTATTATCGAAATACCTGCCAGCACCACCTCGGGCTCGCGGTGCCCGCTACTTCCATAAAGAGTCCCGTCATCGCCAAACAGCTCAAAGCCCCACCGCTCCCCCGCGCAATCAATCACGGTGTTGGCCACAACATCCGGATTGGACGGCTCCGTACCGGTAATCGTAATGTTCTTGTTGACGGTAAAGCCTGTGCCTCTGTACGTACCGGGAGCGATAACTAAGGTGTCGCCGTCTCTGGCAGCATCCAAGGCATCCTGAATCCCTATATACGGAAACTCGCCCGGAACCTCTATATAGCTGTTGTAAACCTCCTCGAATTCAACAACTAAAATCCTGTCGCTGCTGTAAATGGACTGATTAAGTGTGTACATCACAAGAAAGTTATACTTGGCAAACGATAATCCGGTACCCGTAATGTACCAATACCTGACCCTGTAACCGGATTCAGGCTCGGCGTTCAGGATTACAGGTGTTCCCGGAGCGAAGCTTTCAACAACGCCGCTGGTATCGGCGGTAACTGTGCCGACAACACCCCGTCCTTCATAATTAAGCGTGCCGTTGCCGATTACATACATTGTTAAGTTATACCTGATATCCGTCTCGTGGAAGGGATAGTGAAAGCCAGCATCGGTAGGCTCGATGTCCCAGGTTGGTATGCCCGACCATCGATCTAAAATTGATGTTGTCAGATTAAAGGGCAGACCGTAGCCCCCTTCTTCTTGAGGCGGCTGCTGAAGTGTTCCCAAGAAATCCCCGTCCCCCAGATCGACGGCGAGACTGTCAGAACCTTCCGTTTCAATATGACTCAAGTAGTATCCGTTCGAATAGAATTGATTCTGCTGCCCAGTAACGAACATCGGATCCTGGCCGACGAGTGAAAACTCCGCGGTACAGTTAACAAGGTCGTTGCCGGCGTGATATACTATGCAGTGACTGATTGTGGGGGTGGTATCTGCATCACAAACGATACCGTCGTTGAGGTTGGTTCCACCGGAGTTGTCTGCAACCGTGCACAACTGGATGATAGCACCGGAGGCCTCGTTGAGCTGAAATCCGCCGCCGCCCTGACTCGAAGTGTTACTGACAACCAGGCAATTGATAAATTCGGCAAGTGAAGCTGCTTCGCAATAAACCCCGCCGCCCCGGCCCAGGCCCCTTTCTCCGGCCTTATTATTGCTGATTTCGGTGCTGATGATAATCGGAGATGCATTGGTGCAGAATATCCCGCCGCCGTTGCCCACAGAATTATAAGCGGTGTTATTATACTGAATCCTGCAGTTCGTAAGAGTCGGTCTTTGCGCTTCATCTCCGCCTATAAAGTCAGCAATTTGTTCTAATACGGTGGCTATAAGCCTCGCCTCCTGGGCGGCAGCCAAATCAGCAGGGTTAACCGGCAACGGGTCTCCGTTAGGATCCGTACCGGGGTCACTAATTTCCTCCTCAGCCGCTGTAGCTTCCTCGCCGGCGGCGGTGGCAAGGTCGGCCCAACTGGTATCCTCCTCGGCTAAACCCGAAAAATATACACCACCTCCGCCACCAACGGCGTAATTATCCTTTCCCTCTAAGCCTATTATGCAGTTTCTAAGCAAGGGAGCTGAAATTCCTCCGATGGATATGCCGGCGCCGGTATCCGCGTATCCGTTTATGATTGTAAAGCCATCGATAATCGAGCCGTTATTTTCCGCGCCAGGCACCAGGACACCCATTTGCTCATCATACGTAACATCTCCGAGTTCCGGGGGCTCTTCTGCAAATACGAAGGCCCGGTGAGGGTCGCTGGATGTACCGCCACAGTCTATGATACAGTGCTGCGGCCCGAGCTCGCTGCGAACCGTTATCAGCTTACCCCGAAAGTTCAGGTCCCGGTTGCCCGGCCCGGTATAGACGCCGTCCGCTACAACGACAATATCACCGGGGCGATCCTCGTTCCCAAGCACAGGCGGATCTGCCTCATCGTCTCCTTCAACAATAAAAGGCCCGGCCACACCGCTTTCAGCCGCATCGATAGCGTCCTGAATGGTGGGGTAGCAACCTTTTGGCCCGGCGGACCAGTCCGGCTCGCCTTCCGGTGTGGGCGCATACACACAGATACGCTCGCCGCCGGGAAGCTGAGTTCGTACAAATCTTGCCGAGACGGTTGTCGGCCCCAAAACCGTTACCACCGCCCCGTTCGGGTCCGACGAATCGACTCCGAACCATTCGCCAACTATATAGCCCGGCTCCGGATGCGCGAGCAGTCGTACCTGTCTGCCTTCGTAGAATTGGCCGCTGGTTTGGCCGCTGGGAGGATCCACTTCAATCCAGCCGTGCTGAAGCCCGTCCGAACTCGGCAAAACTTCCGTGTACAGCCAGTACCAGTCAATAGGCTCAAACCAAACCTCAACCGTCTTGTCATCATCCATCAAGATATCTATGGAATTGTTGTGCCAAGTAATCCAATCACCACCATTTACCCTGTATGCATCGAGTCTGTAGCCCGGCATGGGGTAAACCTCAAGCGTTTCTGTTACCGGAGTCTGCCCGGGTGCAGGGTAGGGGTACCTGCCGCCTCTGGGGTGTACCGTTCCACGGCTTGCGTCGTACACCACCGTCAACTCCACATACCCGGATATAAATTCAACGTGTACATTTCTGTCTTGATACATATAAACCCCGGCACGTGTGTACTCGGCCCAGCTGGTGTCGTTGCCGCTCCAGCTTTTGACCACGTAGCCGTCATCCGGGATTGCTTCGAGCTTTACATACTCCCACTCGTAGTATTTGTCTTGGGTTCCGCCGACCGGTTCCGGAGCAATGAGGCGAACGGTGCCGCCGTCGCTGTGCGTTACCGAGAGCTTATGTCTGGGGCGCTTGTCAAATTCAACGATTACATGTATCTCGTTGGTGCCGGCGACTACGTTATCTGCTGTAATTTCCACCGAGTTACTTGTCCGTCCCTGGAGCATATTCTGCGCCGGCCCGGTCGTACCATCGTACTGCGTACCCCCGCCCCAGAAGCTTACTATGGAATCTTCGTTGGGATCGGCCGTAAGAAGCTCTGTTATAAATTCCGGGCGTACACAGCCTGAGGGACAATTCGGCTCGATGGTACCCTCGGCCCCGTTCAATGTCCGAATTTCCGTCACCAACAGGTATTCGGTCGGCTCAAGGTCGCTTGCCCGATAATGATAACCGACGTCTAACGAGGTATCTTCGCCCACGTTATCCGTTCGCGTGGTGTAGGTGTAGTCCGGGTCGCTGACAAAGGGATTGGGCGGGATTGGGCTCGGCGGAGATAACAGCCACTGTCCGTTATTCACGCATATACTGGTGTACGGTTGTCCCGCAGCCGTCTGACTAAGATAATACTTGCCCAAAGGCTCTTCAAGGACATAACTGGCAGGCCCCGTTACAAAACGCGGGTTATTGGGATAAACAGTAAAGATAAACTTCTCTCCGGGAGGTTCGGGCATGCTTCCAAGGTCGCTGCCGGTGTACCACGAATCCGTATCGGCATCATAGTAATCGCGAAGCTCACTATTTTCGTCATTGCGGTCGAAGTGATTTTCATAAAACAGACACGTCATCACATATAAATCACTGTCGAGTGTCTGGGGGTATTCATATATTGCATAATTGCTGCATCGGGTAAAAATACAACTTAAGACTTGGGGAGTGGAGGTCCAACTGCTGAAAATGCCGCCGCCTGCTGTTTCAGCGTGGTTTCTGTCAAAATTACAGTTGAGTATTTTTGGAGAAGCGTCTTCGCAATCGATTGCGCCACCGAAATTTGCGGCGATGTTGTTGTAGAAGATACAATTGAATATCTCCGGCGACGACTGATAACACTCGATACCGCCGCCATAGTAAACGGCGTGGTTGTTATAAATGATGCAGTCGCGAATCTTAGGCGACGAACCATAAGCGCACTCAATCGCACCACCGAAGCCCGCATAGCCGTTCTTTATTGTAAAGCCCTGAACAACAGAGGTTTCGGTTTCACCGCTGTGAAAACGAAATCCGCGATGCGGCTCTGTTTCTGTTCCCTCACAGTCGATAACGCAATATTCCGGTCCATATCTGCTGCGGACGGTAATGGCCTTACCCTTAAAATCTATATCCCTGTTGCCGTTACCGAAAGCAACATAGACCTCGGGAACCTCCGGATCCGCCCACTCCTGACCGACCACAATTATGTCGCCGTCAACCGTGCACGGATCATCAATTGCATATTGAATCGCTGCGTAATCCTCGCCCGGCACATATATCGTTTTGGCCGACGCTAAACCTGCCAGGCCGAATAAAATTACGAGATTAACAAGAACTTTACGCGTCATGGTAACCTCCTCACAAAGTATAATGACCTTGGGCAACATTTCGGTTCCGAGAAGCAAACCTGCCAATAAACATCAAGGGCATAACATCACATTATGCCCCTGGACACCAATACTACTACCTTATCGGAAAATGTTTGTAGCAGGTTAACCATAATCTACCATATCTGCCGCACTAATGTCAAGCTTAAAACTTAACCGCGATGATTTTATAGGGCTTTGGCCTGAGAAAACTCTTGCTCCAGGTGTCCACCCTCTGTTCTTTCTGTTTTAATGACCTTATTCTCTTGTAAAATCACTCTGAAAACCAAGTTGTGCCTTGTCGGGGCCTGCCGGCCGCGATACGAATGGTGAACACATAAATCAGCCGGCGAAGTCCTTTTTCCTGCGTCTATCAGAGTATCTGTAACGACAATCCCAAGTTTATCGGAGTAAACGCATAAGAAGCTACAACGCTTATCAATGCTGCCGAGTTTGCGCTGCTTATGTATTTTTAATGTACCTGTGAAGCTTAACATAATTGCGAAAAAAATGCAAGAAATATTTCGCCATTTTCGAAACATTTCGGGAAAATATTGGGCTGCCCTGTACAACGTTTCATCAAGCTGGTGTAAACTCTTTTTTGTCAAGAAGTTATACGGATATAACTAAAAATGGCAGGCCCTTAAATTTCCCGCCAAAAACCAAAAAAATCCAGCCTTCGACAAAAAGTCTTTTCATGCTTTTAGTATTTCTGGTAAAAATAGCAGCGGTTGTGCTTTCGGGCTATCTTGAACAAGTTGATATATTGTTATGAAAGTCGTCGTTTAGTTATGAAAATAGTCGTTAAAAAATCAAAACTGGCCGGCACCGTATCGATTCCGGGATCGAAATCACACACCATCCGCGCCGTAGCCATCGCCTCACTGGCTGACGGACAAAGCGCAATCCGAAATCCGCTGGTTTCGGAAGATACCCTCAGCGCGGTGGATTGTTACAGGGCGCTTGGTGCCCGGATAAATACAACCAACGAAAAGATGTGGGAAGTTGGCGGCACAGGCGGCAGATTATCGGTTCCTGAAAAGATTATCGATGTGGGCAATTCAGGAACCACGCTCAGGATTGCGGTCGGCTCGGCGGCTTTGCTTGACAGGGGTGCAACGGTAACCTTCACGGGCGATGAGCAGATTCGCAGCCGACCAATCGGACCACTTCTAAGCGCCCTGAAAGACCTGGGGGCAAATGGACGCTCCGTTAATAACAACGGAAAACCTCCCGTGGAAATATCCGGCAAACTCACAGGCGGAGCCACATCTATCGAGGCTGTTACCAGCCAGTATCTGTCCAGTCTGCTTATGGCCGCACCGCTCACCTCCAGAGATACAATTATCGATGTCCCTTTACTTAATGAGCCGGATTATGTCCAGATGACGCTGGATTGGCTCAATAAACAGCAAATCAAGTACGAAAACAACCGTATGCGCTCCTTCCGGATTGAAGGAGGCCAGAAGTACAAGGCATTTGATGAATCAATCCCAGCCGATTTTTCCAGCGCAACGTTCTTTCTATGCGCCGCCGCCATTGCCGGCGGGGATGTAACCCTGACAGGACTCGATTTTTCCGACAGCCAGCCGGATAAGGCGGTCGTGGACTATCTGCGCTCGATGGGGGCCGATATCAGTATTGCCGAAGCCGCCGTCCGTATCAAAGGCTCAAAGCTGACCGGCACCGAAATCGATATGAACAGGACCCCCGATGCGTTGCCGGCGATGGCTGTAGTCGGTGCATTTGCAGCCGGAGCTACAAAACTGGTTAATGTGGCCCAGGCAAGGAGCAAAGAGACCGACCGTATAAGTTGCATGGCGGCTGAACTGAAAAAAATGGGTGCGGATGTTGAAGAATTGCCCGATGGCCTTATAATACGTAACAGCCGCCTTGAGGCCGCCCGGCTTGACGGAAGAAGCGACCACAGGATAGTGATGGCGCTCGCTCTGGCGGGTCTGGCGATAGAGGGTCAAACTGTTGTTGATACAGCCGAGGCAATGAATATAACCTTCCCTGATTATGTTAAGTTGATGAAAAACCTCGGTGCAGAGATGATATTGGTCGATTAAACGAAACCTGATTGACAGGGAAAAAAAAGATTCCAAAGTTTCGGCTTTGGGAACTATATGATAAGTCATTGGCTATTGAGGAGAATAAAATATGTTAGGTTGTCATATTGGACGAATGTTTCAGGTTACTGTGGCAGGGGGTTCTTATCAGGATGGCCTGTCGGCTGTCCTGCAGGGTGTGCCGCCAGGGATGCTGATAACGGAGCAGGAAATTTACGGGGATTTGCTCTTGAGAAAGCCGGGCGCCGATGAATTGAGCAGCCCCAGAAAAGAGCCTGACCTGCCCGTTATTTACTCCGGTGTAAACGCCGCCGATACTATCGAAGGAGCCGCCAACAGGAACCATACCAACGGCACACCGCTGGCAATACTCATTCCGAACCTGGACCGTCACTTTATCCACATAAAGCAGTACCAGGATACAAACCGTACTCCGCGCCCCGGACACGCCTCATACGCCTCGTTTGCCAAGTACGGGCCTGACGATGATGCAATCGGGGCCGGTCTTTTCAGCGGCAGATACACCTCTACCATCGTCGCGGCGGGTTACGTCGCAAAAAAAATCCTGAAAAGATGCGGCATAGAAGTGTTCTCCTATATCAGGGAATTAGCGGGTGTCCGATGCGATGATATTGACCACGCAAAGGCGCTCGAATATACGGAAGCTTACAAAAAAATGCGATGTGACTTCGACCCGTTCTACCAGGAAATATACGTCAAAAACCGTATTACCGCCGAGATGAGGTTTCTCGAAAAGACGCGAATCCTGGCACAGGTCGAAAATGAAATCGATGACATTCGCCAAAAAACGCCAAAAATGATTCCCGAAGAAATTCGCGAGCGTTACGGCGTTCATCATATAGTGAACTGTCCCGATATTGATGTTTCCGAACAGATGGTCGAGGCAGCGAATAAAATCAGCGCCACGGGGGATTCCTGCGGCGGGGTTGTTCAGGTTGTTGTAACCGGTGTGCCTGCGGGGCTCGGCGAGCCGGTCTTCAGTAAGCTCGATGGTGAGTTAGGCAGAATGTTGGGTATAGGTGCAGTCAAAGGAGTTGAGGTCGGCGCAGGCTTCGCTGTTAAGGATATGACGGGCTTTGAGTGTAACGACCAGATGCATGCAGAAGATGGTAAAGTCGTCTTCGATTCCAATAACGCCGGCGGCATCACGGGCGGCCTTGCTACCGGCCAACCAATAATTGCCCGCCTTGCAGTAAAGCCAACGCCTACAATCGACAAACCTCAACACACGATTGACAAATATACGCTTGAAAACAAAGATTTAGCTGCGATTACAAGGCGTGACGCAACGATTGTCGGCCGAATCTGGCCCGTCGCAGAAAATTATACCGCTATGGTAATACTCGATAACCTGATGGCACACTATGGATACCAAAAACTCAAAAACGGTGAATAGGTGAGTCGGTGAGTCGGTGAGTCGGTGAGTCGGTGAGTTGGTGAGTCGGTGAGTCGGTGAGTCGGTGAGTTGGTGAGTTGGTGAGTCGGTGAGTCGGTGAGTCGGTGAGTCGGTGAGGGGGTGAGTCGGTGAGGGGGCGTTGCTTATTTGTTGTCTGTTTGGTTCTTTCTCGCACGCATCAGTTTTGTCAGCATAGCGCCGACTTTTTTACATCGATCTTCAATATTCTCAAAAAGCTTTCCGTTAAGATACCCAATCTCCAACGCTATTTCCAACTGGGTTCTTAGCTCGCTGAGAGAACCCTTGGAGATTAGCAGAAATCTTATGAAATCCTTATTGCTGTTTCTTTCATAGCCTTCAGCTATATTTGACGCAACGGAAACTGCCGCTCTTCGGGCTTGATCTCGTAATCCATAATCCCCGGCAAAGTTGGTATTTGTTGTAAGTTTATAGATTTGAACGGCTAATTCTTTAGCCTCCTGCCATACTCTCAGTTCTTTAAACTCCTGATACCCGCCCAAATTTCCTTACCCCGACTCACCAACTCACCAACTCACCAACTCACCGATTCACCGATTCACCGATTCACCGATCCACCGACTCACCGATTCACCGACTCACCGACTCACCAACTCACCGATTCACCGACTCACCGATTCACCAACTCACCGATTCACCGACTCACCGATCCACCGATTCACCAACTCACCGATTCACCGACTCACCGATTATCCTGTTCCATCGCGGCAACCGCCTTGTTTTCGGCCTCTTCCTTCAAAATGATAGTCGGCTTTACAAGAATCAAAAGTATCTGCTTATCTTTAACTTCGCTGCGGTTGGAAAACAATCTGCCTAAAACCGGTATCTTGCTCAGAACCGGCACACCGGACTGCAACTCCTTTTCAGCGGTCAGTGTCAATCCGCCAAGCAGGACGGTTCCCTGGTCCGGGACTGTAACCCTTGTCATAAGATTGGTATTTTGAAGTTCGGGCAGGTCAAAGAAATTTTCAATAACCTGATCACCAAGAAGACCCTGGACCACACCTTCGTTCTCTCCCCCTGATAATTGGTCGTTAAGGTATGCCATTACCATCAAAAGCACATACTTTTTATCTGCCGTGATTGTCGGAGATATGCTCAAAGTTATACCGGTGGAAAGGTTACTGATCTCGGGAGTCCAGTAGGCAACCGTAGTTGTCGGTGTATCGACTCCTGTCTGCACCACTTCGCTGTTAAATTCGACATTAGATATGTAGTTGCGTTGCTGAGTAATAGAAAGTGAGGCGGATTCACCGTTTAAGACCGTGGCCTTCGGTGCTGTGAGGACCTTGCTGTTTGAATTCATCTGAGTTGCTCTGAGAACAAAATTAACGGTAAGATCGTCTAACAGGGCGCCTCCGGCATAAGAAATCGGGGAAAGCTCCGTTCCGATGGTTAACGCTTGGCTAGTGAGACTTCCCAAACTACTGGAAATTTTTGTTGCAGTAGGTGCCACGATAGAGAAGGAGTCCTGTTCAAGTCTGATTGGCTCACCGCTGTTCCACCTTCGGCCGGGACTAAAGATTATTGTTGTATCGAGGCCGATGTCTTCGAGGAAGTTTTCATCGACAAGCAGGAACCTGGTTTCGATGGCGACCTGGTCGCCGACAAATTTCCTGAGCTTGCTTATTAGGTCTTTAATTTTTTTATGGACCGCAGGCGTCTGCCACACAATCAGCCTGGTCCCCTGGAAGGGATATATCTCCCCCTGGCCGCCGTATATATACCAACTTTCCGGCTCGATGGTCTGCTGTATAATATAGGTGAGCTGATATGCCCACATCATCGCTCCCATTATGCCCATACCGCCGCCCATGCCGCCGCCCATGCCGCCGCCCATGCCGCCGCCCATGCC
>DUZQ01000035.1 GCA_013349435.1 Planctomycetota bacterium
AGAATCACCAAGACAAAAACGCGGCGGCACAAACCAAAAAACAGAAGCGCGGCGGCGCAAGCCGCCCGAAGGATAATTTTATTATTCCACCATTTGATTCGGCCGCTTGCGCGGCTCGGCTTTTGTGCTCGATGCTTTTGTCATACCGCCCCGACCTGTCCTTCGCTTTGCCGAAGGAGCATAGCCGAACGGGTTCGCAATGACGCTGATAGTAATCGGCCCGAATTAACTGAAGTTGATATACCAGAACAAGGGGCTTTTTCACCGACTCTGTGAGAAATGCGTGCTATTGGTCGGAAACCTTTCTTTGACTTTTCGCTATCAGCAAAGTTCAAGAAGGTACCAATATATTACAGGCATCTGCCGGACAATGCGTGTCGGTTTCACCTTTTTCTGCGCCGCTACCGTGATCTTCACAGACAGCAATTTTCGGTACAAACCTTCGCACAAGCCCCCCTCAAGACACGGTTCGTCCATCTGTTAGATGTCAATTTCTACAATCCGCCCGCCGGTCGCCAAGACAATCGCAAGATTGACCGCCCTACTCACAACCCCCACCACTTGCTCCATCCATCCCCGCCCTCGAGAGCGACCACCGTCTGACCCGTGCCCGCCGGTCCGAATCAATCCGGTCCCGCCGGCGATATAGCACGAGTTGCTCAGGCAAAACCCGGCTCACTCTCGAAAGGCCCGCCTTAGATGGACACACTTTTATAACAGTAACATCAAAGATTAAAAATCAAAATGCAAAACAACAAATCAAAATTTAATAAGGGCGGTTTTAAGTCTAAAGACCGGCAGATATGCCTTAAGCCGGCAGAACAGTCTGGACGGCAACTATGTACGATGCTTTTGCTTATTTGATTTTTGCATTGTCATTTTGATATTTTCTTTTTAGTTTTTGGTATAAGTGCATTTATACCAATGTGTTATCGTGATTAAACGACAACCAGCTTGCGTGGTAGTTTTAATGGTCGCAAATATTGTCCCCACACTGAAGCTTGCCTGTTATGTATTGAGTAACCAACTCTTCGGGGTTATTATCAGGTGCACCCACAACTACTTCGATACCATTTTGTGCGAATAATTGCTGAGCTCTTTGTCCCATACCGCCGGCAAGAATGACGTTCACACTCAACTCATGCAGCCACCTGGGCAGTGCCCCCGGCTCGTGGGCCGGCGGCGCCATATCTTCTCTTTTTATTATTTCCTTGGACTCGTCGTCAACGGTAACAATTGCAAACTGTTCACAATGCCCGAAGTGCATACTTAACCTGCCCTGCACCAATGGAATCGCTATACGCATTTTGGTTCTCCTATTTTAAAAGTTTAATCCTTTTAGTTATCCGAAAAAATCTTGATTTTCGCAGGGTTTTTATCCCCTTCCCTGTCAACTATGTACACCTTTTCGATTTCGGGGAAAATCTGCTTTACAAACTCAAAGTACAATCGTTTCTTTGTTACTTTTTTCATTTTGTTATATGCCTCCAACTGCTTGCTGAATCGCTGCGTCTCACCATCCGCAGCCGAAATCTTTTGCAGTTTATACGTTTCAGCCTTTTCAATCGTTCTTGTCGCTGTTGCGTTTGCCTGGGGCAGCAGCTCGTTTCTGCGTGACTGGGCCTGGCTTATTATCTTTCTCTTGTCGATCTTTGCATTTATTACATCATCAAAAGCCGCCTGGACGGTGGCGGGCGGCCTGACATCGCGAAGTTCGACAAAAGAAATAATCAAGCCGCAGTTTAAGCCGTCAAGTTTCCTTTGAGCCTTGGTCTTCAGCGTGTTTTCTATCAATCTTTTACCGTAGGTCAGTATTTCATCCACTCCCAGGCCGGCGAAGCATTTAATTATGGAGTTGCTGATAACATCTCTAAGCAGCCTTTCGTTGTCTTTTATTCTGAAAAGATAATCAACGGGGTCCGAAACCATATATTGAACGGCACAAATCATATTAACGATGTTATTATCCCCCGAAATGCAGTATGGAGTAAGCCCGGTCATCTCGCCAAAGACATACGAAGTCGAGTCTTTTTCGGTTCTGCTTGAAAAATCGTCGATTAAAATCCTCTGAACGATTTTCACCGAGACCTTGTCGATTTTGTCGATGGGCCAGGGCAGCGCATAATGTATTCCCGGTTTGACATTCGGATTTATTATCCTGCCGAACCTTTGCTGAACACCCGCCTGAGTCTGACTAATGGAGTATATACCGGAAGCGAAATAAAGCACAATAAGGGCGATCAATATATAAAATGTAAATTTTTTACCGCTCGAAATTGCATTTTTCATTTCCATCGGGCGCTGCCTCTTTTAAGTAAGGATATAAAATATATTCGGCTGTCGCAGATTACTCACCTGTCTTTTCGTTGTATTTGAGATACTTGAAAATTTCCGACTCGGTTGACAGTATTAAAGTGCTCTTGTTTTTCAGGACCTGGCGGCAGGCTTCGAGTGATTTGGTAAATTCAAAGAAATCGGGGTCCCTTCCGTATGCATCGGCGTAGATACTCATCGCCTCTTTGTCACCCTGACCCTTTAATATCTCCGATTCTTTATTGGCTTGGGCAATTATCCCGGCGACTTCTTTGTCGGTCTGGGCCTCTATTTTAGCCGCCTCTTCTTTGCCCTCGGCCAGGTACTTCTTGGCCTCTTTTTCTCTTTCCGCTTTCATTCTGTTATAGACCGATTGCGTTACAATCTGGGGGTAGGCCAGGCGCCGGATACCCACGTCAATAATTCTTATCCCGTACTTGTCTATCGCTTTGCGTTTGGATTCGGATAAAATT
The DNA here is from genome assembly GCA_013349435.1 of Planctomycetota bacterium. Lineage (GTDB taxonomy): Bacteria > Planctomycetota > Phycisphaerae > Sedimentisphaerales > Anaerohalosphaeraceae > QNBT01. Next base: position 2,787 of record DUZQ01000035.1, read on the forward strand.
CTCGTCTCTATTTCCTCAAGCTTAACCAGTTCGGGTGTTGTATTTATGATGTTTTCTATGGTATAATCACCGAGTGTGCTTCCCAACAATGAATTCACCATATCGCCTATTTTCTGGTCAACGATGTCGGAGCTTGCCAAGGATTGCAAAAATATCAGCGGGTCGGATATTTCCCAGCAAACATAACAGGTGATAATCAGGGGATTTTTGTCTCCAAGCAGAAGCTGAATCGGCTGAGTCTTGAAGACATTTGCCCGCTTTTCTATCCGGTTCAGGGTTTCCAGAAAACCGGGCCGCTTAAGGTAAAGTCCCGCCTTATCGAGTGTTCTGACGGGTTTGCCGAATCGAGTTACAACCACAAATTCCTTCTCGTTCACCGTAAACATCGAATAGCCCGCCGGTACGAGCAATACAATTGCGATGATTAAAATTATAAATTTTGCTTTCATTATCAATCCAATCCGATTTTAGAAGATTTGAAAAGTTGTTTGCTGTCCAGCCATATTTCAGGAAAACCGGACAATGGGTCAACGATAGTCTTTTGATTCTTCGAAAGAGTTTCCTTCAAAAAATCGAAATATATCTTTCTCGTTATTATGTCGGGCGACTTCTGATAAGCCTCCAACTGCATTACAAACCTCGAAGCTTCGCCGTTTGCCTTTTTTGTATTGTCCACAACGTAGGACTGGGCCTGTCCGAGCAGTCTTGATTGGGTTCCCCTGGCCTGGGGCATGGATTCATTTTTATAGCCCAATGCCTGGTTAATCAGTTCTTCTTTTTTCTGGTAAGCGGCGATGACTTCCTCGAAAGAAGATGATATGAAAATCGGCGGATGTACATCTTTCATATTTACATTTACTATTTCCAGTCCGCTGTTGAGGGCATCGAGCTTATTCTGGATAATCCGAGCTGTGTCCGACTCAAACTGCTTTCTGTAGGAAGTAACTATTTCGTAAAATGCCTTCCCGGAAAAAATGTTCGAGATAACCCGACTGGCGGCACTGTCAAGCAGTATCTCAGGGTCGATATGGTTATATGTGTACTTAAAAACGTCCTTTATTCTGTAATGGATAACCAGGTAAGGATAGAAAAAGTTGTTGTCCCCGGATATAAAAGCCGTTTCCGTCCCGTGCTTTTTCGTCCACAGCAGGGCGAAGCTGCTTTTGTCCGTGATATTTCCCACGCTTTTGGTTCTGATGATTCTGGAGTCGATTTTTACAATCTCATCCACGGGCCGGGGAAACTTCAAGTGTACACCGGGCTGTGCGGGTTCTTTGTAATTGACCGGCTTTCCGAAACGCTCAACAATACCTTCCTGAGAAGGCCCTATGGTATAAACACACCTTGAAGCAACTAACAAACCTAAAATTAAAATGATAACCGTACAAAAAAAGGGAAGCAGCTTTTTCAACAAAACCAAGCCCGGAATTTTCGGGCCCAGTTTTTGCTGTAAATATCTTAATACCACCGCCCAGGTTCTTTTCTCAAAAAGACCGAGAACCATCGTTGTCGTCTTATATCGAAATACATATTCCGATTCCTTTCTTTTATATGCCGACACGGCGTTAACCATTGTTTCTATTGAAAAAGATAATATAAGCATCGCGATTATAAACGCCACGAGAGTATCAATATTGACTCCCATTCTGTAAATTACCAGAGAAAAGCCTATCAAAAGAGAGTTGACCATATCGGCCCTTGCGTGCATACCATCCGCGATAAGGCCGACGGAGTTTTCTTTCTTGCCGACGGACGTCTCAAAACGATATACAATATAAGAAGCGACTGCAAAAGTGATAAACACGATTCCCGAAAGCAGAGAATTTTCGATTACCGGCGCCCCTCCTGTTATTGTTCTCCATACCAAAAGCATCGAAACAAAAAACATTAACAGGCCTATTAAGAATGATATTTGATATTCCAGGGGTATTGGTTTGTTTTCTTCTTCAGCTTCTTCGGGTTCCGGCTCAGATGCGCGTTTCTCTCTTACAGAGATAAAAACAAGAACCGATGTGGTAATATCCGAGAAACTGTGCCAGGCCTCTGCGAGAATGGCCAGGCTCCCGGTAAAGAAAAAAGCTGTAAACTTCAGGACAGTCAGTGCTGTATTTAAGATGGTGGATATTAAGGCTGTCTTTTCTTTTAGGGTCATTTTGCTTCTTCCGTGTTCAAGTTTACAATAAGCCGCATATTATCAACTTTCGGCTCCGCTGTCACTATATTTTTCTGCCTGCTCCCGCCTTTACCTTTTGTTATATTTAGGAAAACCGGCAAAACGCTCTTTGTGTTCGTCTAATCACCAGCCGGCCCGCCGCCCCACCTCAGCCGACGGCTTTTTTGAACGCCCTGCTCTTACTTAAAATCATGGTGCCGACTTGGCAACCTAAGTGTCTTGCAATAACCGGGCATTTGGCCTTGAGGATAAAGAAAATATTCTTATCCGCATCGCTCAGGGTCTCGTAATTGCCCTGGCCCTTGGCTATGACCAAGTCCGCCCGGTCAAATCGCCTGCGAAAATCCTCGCTGCACGCCTTTAGAACTGTTCCCGGATCATCCGAGCCGTTTTCAATAACCTTAACTACTTCGGTCAGCCCCGTAATCACGGCGTCCTCCATTGTCGCATCGTTTATAACGGGCGAACCTTTAACAACACACGTAATTTTCTCATAAGGCAACTGTTCAATCAGCAGCCGGTCGAATACAATCTCGCCCGCGTTATCACAAAGATAAAGAATCTTTCGGGCCTTTTTGACCGCGGCAGAAAACTCTTCAAATTCGCTCATGTCGAAATCCGTCTTAAGTGAATCCTCGATTGTTTGTTCAACTTCTGCGGTTTTCAATGAACTGCTTACGCCGAAATCTATAATATTACCCGCAATCGCCAATCGAACCGCCGTCTCAAGCGGTTTCGGCGAACCGGCTACGAGACCCTTCATCTCCGGATACATCCGCAAAGCCAATGCATTGAACTTTTGTTTTATCTTCTTGTATGGGTCGTCTTTGCCGGTTACCTGCCGAATAACCCGATGAATTTTGCCCCCCATGACAGGGGGACTCTGATTCAAATCCATCTCGGCAGCGAGAGCGAGCACCCGTCGAACCACTTTTTCGCTTGTTTTTTCATCACAGGCGACCAGCCGGGCCGCCTCGAGCGCCTGCCGAACAAAACACGGAATACAATCAAGATAGCTTCGCATAATCAAACTTCCATTTATCAGTTTTAACTTCGGTTCCCCGTTCCAATATCAGGACTTATTCACCCACCTATTCAAAAATATATCTCAAAAATATATGCTCCCCGGAACAATTGAAAATTCCCTTCAGCGTTTAATTTTCTCTTAGAACAAAAGTTTATTTTCTGTCGGTGGACGGGATACCGCCAAGCTTGCTTTTCTATCACCGCTAAAAGGCATAGCTAAAAGGCATACACGGCTATATTGTCGGGGTTGTCTTTTCTCATCCGGGACGGCTGCCTGACGTGTTTTTCCCAGCGTCCTTCAGAAGCTTATATTCGACGCTGTCAACCAGTGCTTCCCAGCTTGCATCGATGATATTTTCAGACACGCCGACCGTGCCCCAGATTGATTCTGCATCCTGTGATTCAATTATCACGCGTACGCGTGCCGCCGTACCTGCACGAGCGTTGACCACACGAACCTTATAGTCAATAAGGTGCATATCCTTGATGTTCGGATAGAATCCTTCGAGCGATCTGCGAAGTGCCTTGTCAAGGGCATTTACCGGGCCGTCACCCTCTGCGACGACATGCTCGCTCTTGCCGTCAACCTTCAGTTTAACCGTCGCCTCTGTAACAAGCTCACCGGCTGTATTACGCTCCACGTTGACATGATACTTATCAAGGTCGAAACTTGGCTCGTATGTTCCCATTAGCTTCGCCACAAGAATGTCGAAACTCGCCTCGGCGGCTTCGAACTGATAGCCTTCGTTTTCGAGTTCCTGAACCTTCTTAAGAATCTTACGAGCAAAGGCCTTGTCTTTGAGAAGGTTCTTGTTTTCCAGTTTAGCCAGAACGTTCGATGAGCCGCTAAGCTCCGATATCAGCAAACGCCTCCTGTTACCGACTAATTCGGGCTTGATATGTTCGTAGGTGCGTTTTTCTTTTCGCAGGCCGTCGATATGAAATCCGCCCTTGTGGGCAAAGGCACTTTCGCCGACATAGGGCATGTTCATCACCGGAGCAAGGTTGGCTATCTCGAAAACATAACGCGAAAGCTCGGTAAGCGATTTGAGCCTGTTGCGACTCGCCACATCAAAGCCCATTTTAATTACCAGACTCGGTATTATCGTACACAGATTTGCGTTTCCCGCCCGCTCACCTAATCCGTTGATTGTACCCTGCACGTGTCGTACACCTGCTGTAACGGCACTTAGCGAGTTCGCTGCGGCACAATCGCAGTCGTTATGGGCGTGGATGCCGATTCGGGCACCGCCAAGCTCGGCACAGGCCTTTTGGGTAATATCATAAACCTCGCCGGGCAGAACACCTCCGTTCGTCTCACACAGGACAATTATATCAGCACCCGCTTCTGCCGCCGCCGCAATGACTTTCATCGCGTACCGGGGATTTTCCTTATAGCCGTCAAAGAAGTGCTCGGCATCAAAGATGACCTCTTTTGCCTTGCTTTTCATATATTTGACGGATTCGGAGCAGATAGTCAGATTATCATCAAGGCTGCAATTAAGCACACTGGTTACATGCAGGTCCCAGCTTTTCCCGACAAGCGTTACCACCGGTGTCTGGCAATCGAGCAGCGCACCAAGGCCGGCGTCATCTCCGACCTTCGTATTGGTCCTTCTGGTACTGCCGAAGGCGGCGACTTTGGCATTTTTCATCTCGACTCTGCGAATCTCCTCGAAGAACTCGGCCTCCTTGGGATTGCTCAGAGGAAAGCCCCCTTCGATATAGTCCACACCGAACTCGTCCAGACGCCGGGCAATAAGCAGCTTATCACCAAGGGAAAAACTGACCCCCTCGGCCTGCATGCCGTCCCTTAATGTTGTATCGTAAATCTTCACTGTTTCCATAATGATACCCATAGCTGTTGTAATTTCGAACACTCTATTCTATTTTAAGTGCCTGCAAATGTAAAGCACAAAACCGCCCTGATGCGGCAGTCAAATTTTACCTGCCAAAAATGCTTGAAATTTTCCAAAATAGGGTTATAATCAGTATGTCTGTGGTATGAAGGGACAACCTATGCCTAACATATTACTTGAAGAAATCGAATACAAGATTGACCGGACCGGCTTTGGCACCTGGCGCAGATACGGCTATATCGACGGGACCAGCTATCACGAATTCACATCCCGCGCCAGGATTCTCGGCGTGCCTCTTTTGCATTATACGTATGGCCGAAATCCGGAAATCGGCAGACGCAAATGGGCAAAAGGCATCATCGCCGTGGGCCGACTCGCCTGCGGTGTCATCGCTATAGGCCAGCTCAGCATCGGTCTCGTGGCCATCGGGCATCTATCCATCGGAATCCTCTTCGGCTTAGGTCAACTGGCGACCGGTGTATGGGCCGTCGGTCAGGCAGCTATCGGAATTGTGTTCGGGCTTGGACAGTTCGCCACCGGCTACGTCGCCATCGGACAGTTCGCATTCGGCAAATACGTACTCGCTCAGTTTGGAGGCGGCGAATTCGCATGGACCATGACCCGCACCGACTTCCAGGCCGTCCAGTTCTTCAAACGCCTGCCAATCATCGGTGATTTCCTGCCGTAACATAGGAAGTGCAAAAGTCAAAAATAAAAGCGCAAAACCGTGGAATCGCTTCGCGATGGTATTCGTATTGAGTGATGCCCTTCGGCTGCGCTCAGGACAAACGTGATGAGTATTGCGTTAGTGGAGCCGTTGCGCGGGCTTGTTTTAATAGACCCCTCGACAGCGCCCTGTGCCATCCGGAACAGGGCTCCGCTCGGGGCGACTATACCACATCATTCCGAGCCAAGAGAGCAAAGGTGTACCCACGTCATTCCGAGCGGAGTGAAACGGAGTCGAGGAATCTGTTGAAAAAGAAAAATTCCAAATAAGAATTTCAAATCTTGCTTTCAGTCAGGGAGATGCTGTGAAAACATTTTATGTTTACATCATGACCAGTAAAACAGGAACGCTTTATACGGGGATGACCAATAATATCAAGAAGCGAGCATACCAGCACAAGAATCATCTCATTAAAGGCTTTACTGATAAATATAAAGTTACCAAGTTGCTCTATTTAGAGACCTTTCGCGAGCCATCGAGTGCGATAGAACGGGAAAAGCAGATCAAGGCGTGGCGTCGCGCCAAAAAGGTCGCGCTTATCGATACAAAAAATCCCAAGTGGGAAGACCTGAGCAAGGACTGGTATGACTGATAGCGGCAATGTTCATAAGGAGTCGCTTCGCGAAGCTGTTTTAACAGACCCCTCGGCTGCGCTCGGGGTGACAGTATTGCGCCAAGGATAACAACAGTAGAAGCACAACACCGCTCATGTTATAATATCACATGAAAAAAAGAGGCTGAAACAATGAACGAAATAAATAACGAACAAAAGCCGAAATTGTTGAAAACTTGGAATGGAATAATAGTAGTATGCTTGGTTTTGATGATAGTTTTGTGTTGTTCTCTTATTTTCCGAAAAGTCACTTTGACTACGAGTTGTTGCATAAACCTAAAAGCTTTAGGTTCCGCTATTCGATACTACGCTGTGGAAAATGATGGATATTTACCTACAGCCGAAAGCTGGTGCGACTTACTTATTAAAGAAGCTGAAGTTAATCCTGACACAAAACATTTCCGCTGTAAAGGTTCGGCCGCGGTCAAAGGGCAAGCGTCCTATGTTCTTAACAAAAAAGTTGCTGGCATGAAACTTGATGAATTACCTCAAGACGTTGTCTTGTTATTTGAAACTGCTCCTGGTTGGAACGAAGTCGGTGGACCAGAACTATTGACTACGAAAAATCATAAAGGCAGGGGCTGCTGTATCTTATTTGCAGGTAACCCTGAGGGTGTGTTTATAAAAACGGCGGACCTCGACACACTCCGCTGGGAACCGTACCCGGCAGGTCTTGTTGGAGCTTGGTTCGGCGAGTCTGATTTGACGAACTGTAAGGATGCGGACCTTATTAAAAGTCTGGACCTTAGCTGGCGCGAAAGTGATGACTACGGCAAAAAATGGTCGGCAAAATGGCAGGGATTCATCACGGCGTCTTCTGATGGTAATGTAACTTTCTATGGTGAGACTGCTGAAAGCTTAACAGTCACTATCGAGGGAAATGAGATAATTCGACTATCAGAGGAGCAGCCGCCTGAGTTAAACAAAACTCAGGGAACTATCCAGATGGTTAAGGGCAAGCGGTATTCAATTGAAGTCATATATTCGCACGATGGTCAATTCGAAGGGTATCTCAAGGTCGAGTGGAGCTGGGACGGTCAGGAAAAAACGGCAATCGGTCATGAGAATCTGACGCATACCATCAAGCAGAAAGAGTTTTGGGGATGGCAGAGCCAGGATTATGTATTTAACTCGGATGATTTTCATATTGTACCGGTAAAGAATGTCATCGTTGTTGATGAGCCGGGCAGATTCAGCGCCTGGCCCGCCAACAACGGCGTATGGATTTGGGGTGATGAAATAGTAGTCGGCTTTGAGCATTGCTATTACCGCTACAGCAAGAACGGCCACAGCAGGGATAACGATAAGCCGCAACTAAAATATCTCGCCCGCAGTCTGGACGGCGGCGAAACATGGACTATTGAGGACCCGGATAACTACGTGGATGATGACGATACCGTTACAGACTGTAAGGGTGATATAGATTTTACGCATCCCGGTTTTGCTATGCGATGCGGTGATGATAAGTTTTGGGTATCCTATACGAGGGGTAAGACCTGGGAGGGGCCTTACCGCATACCTGATTTTGGCGGAAAGGAAATGACCAGCCGAACCGATTATATCGTCAACGGCCCGAAGGATTGTTTGTTCTTCTTCTCGGCCAAAGAGCCGCAGGTCCAGGCAGGTCTGCAGGACCGCGCATTCTGCGCACGCACTACAGACGGCGGTAAGACCTTTAACTTTGTTTCATGGATGACGGACAATATCGAGGTTCGCTCGGTCATGACCGCCACCTGCCGTATATCGGAAAATGAGCTTGTCTCAGCAATGCGCAGGAGACACGATGTCCGCCGCAAAGGTCTTCCCGACAGGAGCGGAAACTGGATAGATGTTTACCGCTCCGATGACAACGGTCGAAGCTGGCGGTTGCTCAGCAAGGTAGCCGAGACCGACCGGGGCAAAAGAAACGGCAATCCGCCGAGCTTGGTCAGGTTAAAAGACGGCAGGCTGTGCGTCGCTTATGGTTATCGCTCGGAGCCCTATGGCATCCGTGCCAAAATCAGCGCAGATAACGGCAAGACCTGGGGCAAAGAGATTCTTCTGCGAAAAGACGGCGCCAACTGGGATATTGGCTACTGCCGAATGGTCCGGCGGTCGGACGGAAAGCTTGTTACTATTTATTACTTCTCTACCGAGAAAAATCCCGAACAGCACATCGCCGCCACCATCTGGGACCCGAATCTCGTAGAAACAAAGTAATAAATCCGAAGCCACGACTTGCATTCACCTTCGTTCCAGGCCGAGCTACGACTTGTCGGGACGAAGAATCCCGGAGGCATAATTGTCATTTTTGCGAAAGCTCGAAATCCACTTTCGATTGCTCTTTGGCCGGGTAATAACTTGACTAAGCGCGTCTTTTCATTTATCTTGTCCGCTAATCCTTTGCTCAGGGAACTATAACAATCCGTCAATTTAAGGAGTGTTTTTATGCAGGAATGTAAAGGCATGGGCTTTTCGACCAAGGCGGTGCACGCCGGTGAAATACGCTATAACGAGTACGGCTCAATCACTACGCCTATCGTTCAAACCTCGACCTTTATCTTCAAAAATATCGCCGAGATTCAGCAATTGGCGGAAGGCAAGGCCGGGCGTTTCGAATACGGCAGGTACGGCCATCCCACCCAGTTGGCAGCCGAGGGTAAATTAGCCGCCATTGAAGGTGCCGAGGATGCGGTGCTCTTCTCATCCGGGATGAGTGCTATCACAACTTCAATGTTTGCTCTGCTAAAGGCCGGCGACCACATAATAATCACCGATGATGCGTACAAGCGCACGCTGGATTTCAGCAAGACTTGCCTCGACAGGTTCGATATCGAGTGCACCGTCGTCAAGATGTGCGACTACGAGGCTATCGAAAGAGCGATAAAACCAAACACCCGCATTTTTTTCTCGGAGTCACCGACAAATCCCTACCTCAATATTATGGACCTGGAGCGTTTGATGAAAATATTCAAAGGCAGGGACATCCTGGTTATTTCCGACAGTACCTTCGCCACCCCTTACAACCAACGACCGCTCGAATACGGTGTCCACATTGTCATACATAGCTGTACGAAGTATCTCGGCGGGCATAACGATTTGCTCAGCGGTGTCGTGTTGAGCAAAAAAGAGCTGACCGACCCGATTCGCGAATACCTCAAGATTACCGGCGGCGTGATCGACCCGCATTCGTCATACCTTTTGATACGGGGTTTGAAGACCTTTGAGCTTCGCATAAAAAGGCACAATGCCAACGGCCAGAAGATTGCCGAGTATCTTGAAAAGCATCCGAAAGTCGAACGTGTATATTATCCGGGCCTGCCGAGCCACCCGCATTATGATGTCGCCAAAAGCCAGATGGCCGGCTTCGGCGGTGTGGTAACTTTTAAGGTCAGGGACGACGTAGAATATGTACTGAAATTCCTGAGTCGTTTGAAGTTTGTCAATATCGGCCCCAGTCTCGGCGGCGTCGAGTCGCTCATAACACACCCGGCATCCGTCAGCTACTACAGTGTCCCCAGGCAGGAGCGTATAGCACTTGGAATCACGGACGGTCTTATCCGCCTCGCCGTCGGAGTGGAAAATGCCCGGGACATCATTAACGATATTGACCAGGCTCTGCGGTTTGCTTAGAAAAAAAGGGTAATCGAGGGGGTCTCACCATTCTTACCCACAGGCGGGTACATGGTTATGCCGTGGTAACTGCAGCCCTAATTTTTTTGGAAGGAGGTAGAGTTATTACATAGCTTTTTCAGAGACCACTTTCCCGACGATTACCCTTGCCGTTCAATACATAACCTTCGGATTAAAAAATGAATAATCCGAACCGATTTTTAATTTTTTCAATAACGCCGATACCTCCAAAAGATTACAGTCATCTTCCTGATATACACTTGACGCAGTCGTCGGTTGTTTAATCAGGTTGTATCTTCGCCGTTCGAACCGGTTACGGTTTCATTGTAGCCCGGTTCGCCGTTTCCAATTGGTTTAGGCTTCAACTTATTCAGCTTGCTGGTGTCTGCATTTAATTGTATATATCCGCAGGCCATGCAGACACGAGCCTGGGTTGGAACCATTGCTTCGGCAAAGGTCCAGAATCGAGGCTTATCCGGCCTGAAATACAACCTGCCTGCTCCTCTAAGCCTTCCTGCGACGAGTACCTTATGACCACAAGCAGCACATCGGCCCGCGACTATTTCGGCCTCCTTGATACCCGTTGTTTTTTCAATTACGGCATCAAGTCCCTCCTGTGAGAACCTGGTGGAGCCGCCGACCTTATAGAAGGACAACGTTCCCTCTTTCATCCATCGAAAAATTGTGGGCTGACTTACACCAAGATACTCAGCAGCATCGCGTACGCTGTACCACTGCTTCTGATGGTCCTTCACATCGTCACTAATAAGACGATTGTCTTCGGCCATTATGTGCCCTCTATTGTCTGCAATTATATACTCTCACACAAGCTTATCAACATCCATGTACTCTTATATGCTATCATAAAAAATTTGCCCAAGTCAAGAAGAAAATTGGAGAGTTTTTCACAAAGACAACATTACCTCTATACAATTGAGTATTATATCTATATTGACAAAGAGTTTTTTAATTGTTATAATCAAGGTTAGTTTGGGTGGCTCCCGATGGAACGGGTATATGTGTGCCCAGGGTTTTTAAAAAGAGGAGTGATGAATATGCAAACTGGAGAAGGTTTTACTATTGCAGAAATCCTTGCAGTCCTGGTAATAGTGTGCGCTGCTTTAGTAGTGTCTTGCATGGCCATGCCGATTTTTTAACTTTTTAGACCAAATTCAGCTAACTATCATCCGTGTCCTGCCGGACTCCTTCGGCAAAGCTCAGGCCAGCGCAGACTTCGGTCCGGCATCTTTTCAACAGAGCAAAAGTCAATCAAATTTTTCGTTGGCAAATATGTAGTTTGTCGGCCAGAGCGACTGCTTATCATCGCCAGGTGTATCCACAACTCCTGCATTTGTAGCGAACGCACGGGAACGGTAAAGGGAATTTGAGCAGCAGTATAGACAAAAAAAAGACCTTACGGGAGAACCTTTCATATTCGATGTTTGTGCTTCGGCATTTTGGGCATACTTCAGTTTCTTCTTGACCGTCCGAACCACTATCGGCGGTTTCTTTGATTGCCTCGTTTTTATCTGCTTTGAGTATTTTAACCGCCTTGGGGGCATCCTGCCCGGCTACTTTTAACTTAATGCCTCGGTCGGCGCCCGCTAACAGCCAGTATGTAGCCACGAAATTTTCACCGGACAAAAAACAGTTGACCCCGGCATCCAAGAGCATATCTCTTGCCAAATGGGCCTCCCAAGGCTCCCAGAATGTAGCTATCGTAACGAATTTAGCAGCCATCGCATATTAACCTTACCCCATACTTTGGAGCCTCTCCATACGAGTTGCTGAATTAAAACCAATACTCAGTATAAATCCTCTAACCGGCTATGCAAAACAATTTCCACAAAAGGCGCTTCTGGTTTAATGCTTGCCGGGCCGAGGCAAATTTGGTAAAATACTTAATAGTTCTTCAGTTTCGTAACTGTGGGGTGGAATTTAAACAAATCTCAAGATTTAAGGAAGGTCAGAAATGAAAAGTTGGTTTTTTATAGCTATTCTATCTTTAATTAGCGTAAGTATCGGGATTGTTCGGGCAGATTGGCCGCAATATCTCGGTCCCGACCGAAACGGTATCTCATCTGAGACCGGTCTGGCAAAATCCTGGCCCAAAGACGGGCCTAAGGTCCTTTGGACAAAACCTCTTAGTGAAGGGTTTGCCGCCGCGGCGATTAAAGATGGTCAAGTCTATCTGCTCGACCGCGTCAAAAGCCAAGAGGATGTGCTGCGATGTTATGACCTGGCGACCGGCAATGAGCTTTGGAACTTCAGCCATAAGGACCCCGGCGAGTTCGACTTCAACGGCTCTCGCAATCCCCCGACTGTTGACGAAAATAATGTTTATTGTGTCGGGCCGATGGGGACGGTCTATTGCATCAGCCGTTCGACACACGAAGCGGTCTGGATGAAAGACTTCAAAGCCGATTACGACGCCGAGCGCCCAATGTGGGGATTCAGCCAGTCGCCTTTGCTCTACAAGAACCTGGTAATAGTAGCTCCCCAATGTCCAAAGGCAGGGGCAGTGGCATACGACAAAACTTCGGGTAAGGTCGTCTGGCAAACACCCAAACTGTGCGACAGGACGGGGTACTCTTCACCTGTGCTTACTACCATTGACGGGGTGGACCAGGCAGTCCTTATGACACCGTTGCGTTCTGCGCCGGATGAACAAGAGCAAGAAGAGCAAGAGGAGAAACCGACGTTTGAAGGAGGCGGTCTGTACGGAATTGACGCCAAGAAAGGCGAGATTCTGTGGAACTACAAGGGCATAGCCTGCAATATCACCATTCCGCCGATTACGCTCATCGGTAACGGCCGAATGTTCGTAACCGCCGGTTACGAGGCAGGTTCAGCGATGATAAAAGTGGTACGCAAGCTTGGCAAATTTCAGGTTCACGAGCTATTCAAAACAGATGAATATGACGCGCAGATACATCCAGCTTTATTTTATAAGGACCACCTGTACCTGAACGGCAACAGTAACGAACGACGCAACGGCCTGATGTGTCTGTCGCTGGAGGGAAAAGTCCTCTGGAAAACCCGCAGAAGGCCCAGCTTCGGCCGGGGTGGTCTGATATTGGCTGATGGCATGATCTACATGGTCGAGGGTGATAAAGGCCATTTGTATCTGATAAAGCCTACAGCAAAAGAGTACACCGAAGTCGGAATGGTAAAGAAGGTTCTCAAAGGAAAGGAAATTTGGGCGCCTTTAGCTATTGCCGACGGCAAGTTAGTGATTCGGGATCAGCATCAACTAAAGTGCCTTGAAGTTAAAGAGGCTTTGGCGGCGAAAGAATAACGTAAACCATAAACCATAAGTCGGTTCGCCCGACAGCGGGCCTCTGAAAATTTTTTCTGCTGAATCCCGACTCATTAAGATACAGTTAAGGTAGTTGGTATGAATCGGCGCAGTTTTCTTAAAAGTGCGGCTTTGGGTGTCGCGGATCTGGTATTACCAGGTTGCATAGGTACGATGGTTAAATCCTGGGGCGGGCGACCCGATGTGTTGTTCATAGCGATAGACGATATGAACGACTGGACTACGCTATTCAATCCGAAAAACCCTATCAAGACCCCAAACCTTCTGCGTCTTGCAAAACGCGGCATGTTCTTCAGTAAAGCCTACTGCGCCGCCCCGGCATGTACACCTTCACGGACAGCTATATTAACCGGATACAGGCCGACCACATCCGGAAGCTACAAAAACGATGATTTTCTAAGGGATGTAGCTCCTGATGCGGTTACTTTACCCGATTATTTCCGCAAGAGCGGGTATTCGGCAAAAGGGGCCGGTAAAATATTTACCCACTTCAATGGAGCAATGGGAGGGGACCCGGCGGGCAAAAGCTTTGACGATTTTCAGCCTATGCAGCAGACCAGAGGACCAAGGAAAAACTATAACGGATACACAGAGAAAGAGGCTCCGTTAAACGAAACCTGTTTCGACTGGGGTCAGCATATCCAAAAAATGATCGATATTGATATGGTAGAATATATCGAAAAGGTAATGGAGCAGAAACGGGATAAACCAATGTTTTTGGCCGCGGGAATATTTAAGCCGCATTTGCCCTTTTACGCCCCGCCGGAGACTTTTCAGAAATATACATTCGATGAAACAATCTTTCCAAAGATTAAAAAGAATGACCTCGATGATGTACCCGAGATCGGCAAGGAAATGGCTCATACGGAACACTTCATATACTCGAACACCACCGCTAAACCTGACAACGACCCGGGCAGCCTTAAGAAGATGATTCAGTGTTATCAGGCATCAGCAGATTTCGCCGACCAGATGGTGGGGCGTCTGATAGACAAGCTCGATGAGACCGGCAGGGCGGACAATACTATTATCGTTCTGTGGGCCGACCACGGCTACCATCTCGGAGACAAGGAATCATGTGTGAAATTTACCCTCTGGGAAAAAGCCAATCACGTACCCTTTATCATAGTCGCCCCCAAAGTCACAAAGCCGGGCAGTCGCTGCGACAGACCCGTCAGCCTCCTCGACATCTACCCGACACTTGTCGAACTGGCAGGCCTGCCCCAAAAACAAGACCTGGACGGCAAAAGTCTCGTCCCACTGTTAAGGAACCCGACACAGAAATGGCATCCCGCCCTTATGACCTGGGGAAAAGGCAATCACGCCGTTCGCTCCGACCGCTGGCGCTACATACGATATTCAGACGGCTCCCAGGAACTTTATGACCATTCCAGAGATCCCTGGGAGTGGACAAACCTTGCGACTGTGCCTGAATATGCACAAGTGATGAAAGAGCACGAAAAGTGGTTGCCTGCGAATGAAAAATAAATCCCAGGGCTGTTATCACCCCATGGAACGTGCTGAAAATTCGGCCGAAAACGAAACATTTGACAAAAACAAACATAAGCCGAGATAACAGAATGATGTGATAACGACAAAGCTGGTTCCCGCTTTCCACATCCGCGCCGATGGTAAAGTCGGTTGGGGGGAGAATAAATTTTTAGTTTGAATCTGCGGGGTCTTTTGATATGCTCTGCATACCGGTTTGAGCTGTGCTGTTGCTTTTTCTTATTATACCTTCTCGAAAAACCGCCGGTGCCGGTGAGATATTCTTGAAACAGGAGCCTTTGCAAGGAGTACTAAATGGATTATGAAAAGTTTGTAGATTTACAGATTGCCGAGATAAAAGAAACGGTGGGCGATGCGACCGCAATCAACGCTCTCAGTGGGGGTGTGGACAGCTCGGTGGTAACGGTCCTGGGACACAGAGCTTTGGGCGGACGGTTTAAGACTTACTTTGTCGATAGTGCCCTGATGCGTGCCGGCGAACCCGAACACATCGTGAAAATCTTCGCTGATATGGGTATCGAAGTTGGGTTGGTTGACGCAAGGGCCGAATTTCTGGCGGCGCTCGAAGGATTGACGGACCCGGAGGAAAAACGCGAAGCGGTAACAAAAACATTTTACGAAAAGGTGTTCAGCAGGCTCGTCAAAGAAACGGGGGCAAAGTTTCTGTTTCACGGGACAATCTTAACGGATATTGAAGAAACCGTCGCCGGCATCAAACGGCAGCACAATATCCTTGCCCAGCTTGGCATCGACCCGCAACAGGCATACGGATATACGGTGATTGAGCCGCTGAAAACGCTCCGCAAGGACGGTGTTCGCGAGGTGGCAAAGGTTTTGGGGCTGCCTGCTGAGCTAACACGTCGGATTCCCTTCCCCGGCCCGGCTTTAGCGACTCGAATAATTGGCGAAGTAACCGAAAAGCGGCTACAAACGGTGCGGGCGGCAACGGTTATTGTAGAGGACGAGTTAGCTGATAGCGGTGCGTTCCAGTACCTGGCGGTACTGCTAAACGACAAGGCAACCGGGATTCGAGACGGCGGGCGTGAGTTCGGCGAAATCATTGTTGTAAGATGTATCGAGAGCGTTGATGCACGAACGGCAACAGCCACCGAGCTTGACTGGCCGAAGCTAAACAGAATCTGCGAACGAATCACGAAAATACCCGGCGTAAATCGGTGCCTCTATGATTTGACACCAAAGCCGCCGGCTACCGTTGAATACATATAAAAAACGCAGACCATTACCAATGTGGTGAATCTTATGGCCATTGCCGATTTTGCTATGCCCGAATGATCTCCATGGGCTCCTGTTGCGGGAAGCTCCCGATAGGTGGATGGCAACGATATTATCGATTGCCTTAAATGATTGGTCTTTTTATGCCGAACGGTTGCTTAAGGCCTATCCTGCCGTTGCTTTTGTGGAACTTACGTATGATTTTGGCCACCTTGGCCGGCTCATCCACAATCGAAAAGACGTTCATATCCTCAGGTGATATATAGCCGCGTTTATTCAACATCTGGTCGGTCATCCAGTCAACCAGACCGCTCCAGTACTCGCTTCCCATAAGAATCACCGGAAAATGCGCCTGCCTGAGCGTCTGTATCAAAACGCAGGACTCGAAGAACTCGTCCATCGTGCCGTATCCGCCCGGCATTACCACAAAGCCGTTGGCATACTTGAGGAACATAACCTTTCGGCAGAAGAAATATCTGAAGTGCAGCGAAAGGTTCTGGTACTTGTTGGGAATCTGCTCCATGGGAAGCTCGATATTCAGACCGATGCTCTTGCCGCCTCCTTGGGCCGCCCCTTTGTTGGCCGCCTCCATAATCCCGCCTCCGCCGCCGGTAATTACTGCAAAGCCCGCCTTGGCGATTTCGCAGGCCGTCTCTTGCGCCAGTTTGTAATATTTATCCTCAGAGGTAACACGCGATGAACCGAATATGGACACAGCCGGCCCCACAGTCGCAAGCTCCTCGAAGCCCTCAACAAACTCGGCCATTATCCTGAATATCCGCCAGGTCTCTTCGGTCGGTACATGAATTTCGCTCATGAATTATCCCCGATTAATTATTATCAGTATATTATCGGCTCAAAAGAGCTGCATAATAAGCCCAAAATTCACCACAATTTCGGATTATTCGCAGCGGGACAATACTCGCTTAACACACAATTACCACAATCGGGCCTGCGGGCCTTACAAACATTTCTGCCGTGAAAAATCAGCAAATGGCTGAACATCGTCCAGCCCCCCCACTTTTTCTTCGGCACAATCTCAGCCAGGTCAAATTCGAGCTTTACCGCATCCTTATCGGCGTCTGAAAGGCCCAACCGCCTGCTGAGACGAATCACATGCGTATCACAGACAATGCCGGGGGTATTGAATACATTGCCCAAAAGGACGTTAGCGGTCTTCCGGCCCACCCCGGCCAGCGTCAGCAAATCTTCCATATTATCCGGGACCTGCCCGCCGAATTTATCTACTATTGTCCGGCAGCAGCTTTTTATATTCGACGCCTTGTTCCTGTAAAAGCCGGTTGACCGAATATCGGCCTCGATTTGTTTGATGTCCGCCCCGGCCCAGTCGGCGGCACTTTTATATTTTGCGAATAAAACCTCTGTAACCGCATTTACCCGCACATCCGTACATTGGGCCGACAGAATAGTTGCTATCAAAAGCTCGAGCGGGTTTGCATGTCGAAGAGCGGTCTTCGCCGCCGGATAAAGCTTCCTGAGCAGCGGGAAAATCACCTGCACCCGCTGGGCAGCAGCAGCCTTATCAACTTTAAGTTTGATTTTCGCCCGTTTCGCCATTTGATTATTATCTTTCCCCCATAAGTCTGTCCAGTATTGTACACATTACAGTAAATTTCTTACTGTAGAATAGTTCAGTAATCCTCGATAATACTTCTCGATACTTTCATATGACCTGAAATTGCAACGGTTGGCAATCACTTCAAATGCTCTTTTCCTTATTTCTGTTTCAAATTTTTTATATCTTTCTTCGGGAGCTATCAGGAAAAACCTTGTTGTAAAGTCCTGTAACTCGACAAACTTGGTTAGTGCGCTTCTAAAATCAGTGGAATGTTCTATTTCAAAAACGTGAGATGGAAAATTTCTTTGATTGAACCAGATTACATCGATAAATTTGATGCTTTGCTCAATTATATATGGAAAAGTAAATTGGGGACACTTTTCAATGCTTGCAATCAGGCCCAGCACTTTCCCGTCAAATGTTTTTTTCTTATCAGGTGTATAAGTTCCGTATTGACGTTGTTCACCAATCTCTAATAACATGCCTTGAATCCGTTTGTGTTGGAATTCAGTTTTTTCCTTTTTGTTCCTGGGTATCTCGCTCTTTTGTACTTTTTGAAAAAACTCCGTCAAGGCATACACTCCTACCCCAATCCGGGTAAACTTTTCGTCTCTTTGAACTCTTTCTTGAATTGTCTTAAACGGGGTTTTTCCAGTCAATGCCCGATATTTAGGAAATTCCTTGTAGATATGTTGCAGCGAAGCAAAATACCCATTAGCCAACATAATCTTTTCGATAGCTTTACTAAAAGTAATTTCGTGAACTGTCATTTTGTTTCGATTGGTATGGCCTGAGTTAATTCATAATCCACGACTTCAAGTTGAACGCTCTGCCCATCGCTGATTTTCTCTTCGGTTTCAATATCAAAAAGTGATGCAACCAATTTTGCTTCTAAATCAGTTCTTGTTAAAGATGAAGCTACTTCAGCGTTAATTGTAATTCTATACCTATCCATATCATACTTCTTCGTAATATTTCGCTCTATCGATGGTTTGGGATTCGGCAATTCGGTCAAGTTGGTCGAAGATGTATTGTTGGCTCATGGTTATTGTATCGCCATTTGAGTCAATATTTAAAATCCCGACATTATCTGTTTTTACGCTGCGAAGCTTGTCCTCCAAAGAGAAAACGGAATTTCTTAAAGAAACCAAAGATTCTTCTTTCCCCAGCTTCTCAATCTCGCTTAAAATTCTTGATCTGTTAATAAACAACGGCCTGCCGGTTGGCTTAAACCGTGAACGATTAAAAAGAGTTGGTTCATTATTCACTTTGGTCTGGGACTTCATTCAGGAAACCTCCATCTTTTTCCAAATTTTCAACACCAAGCACAACTTGCATATATTATCTTGTCGCATAATACATTATCATAAAAATTCAATCTAAGAACTACACCTTTTTCACCAAGCGGGTACGGTAACTGAAAGTCCGTGACAAGTCAAACCAAAACCGTTAGCGAATTCGGTGTTATTTCCTGTTCAGAAGTTGGAATGATTCCAATAAACGCCCAGTATCTACCGCTTTGCATCCGGCAAGCTGTTAAGAATCTCTTTCAAGTCGTCTTTGCCGATAAGGCCGCGGAGTTTCTCGGTTTTGCCCCCGGGCAAAAGTAACACACTAACCGGAACGCCCGGCTCATTATAAACATCAGCAAGGTCAACCGTTGCAGGGGCACCTGCCGCGGTTGTATCGCCCTTAAACACCAGGACGCCTTTTTGTTCGATAAGCTCGCCGATGTCTTTTCGCATATATACAAACTTTTCGACAATACTGCACGAGCTGCACCAGTCGGCGGTGAATTTAATCAGGACAGGTCTTTCTTCACCGACAGCGTCTGAGATTTGTCCCGCATCGTAATCCAGCCAGTCAATCGTCTTTTCCTGCGCGGGCAGTATCGCCACCCCTGCTGCAACTGCAAACAATAATGCGATGCCCCTGATAAGCCATTTGCGGGCCCTCGGCGTCGAGTAACTTACCCAGCCGCCCCACATCCATACACAAAATGAAAGTATCACAACATAATATAAAACGCTTATCCGCCACTGGCCCGGCAGGGCGCCTAATAATTTAACCGCTACCAGTAGCAACAAAAAACCCAATCCCTGCTTGATATGCTCCATCCAGCCGCCGGGCTTTGGCAAGCGGTTAAGCAGGCCCGGTGTTAAAATTAATATCAAATAAGGCGCCGCCATTCCCGCACCGATCAGCATCAGCGTAAACGTAGCCACTCCCAATGTCTGGGTCTGTGCCCACGCCACCGCCGCTGCCAGTATTGCAAAGCTACACGGGGTAGCCAATAGCGCCGCCAAAAACCCCATACCCACAGAACCCGCATACCCGCTTCCGGCCCCGGCCTTGCTCGTAACCGAAGCCGGGATACCTATTGAAAAAACGCCGAACATAAAAAGCGCCAGCACCACCATTAACAAAACCATCACTGCTACAAACACCGGATTGCGCAAGAGGTCGCCCCATTGAAAGACGGTATCGAAGCCTAAGATAAGTACAATATTCAAGACCGCTATCGCTGCGAAGAAAAGCAGTATCCCGCCACAAAAAGCCAGACCCAACCCGACACTTCGGCTCTTACTTTCGCCCGCCTGGTTCCATATCCGCATTACAATAATCGGAATCACAGGCCAGACGCACGGCATCACGTTAAGGACAAGGCCGGCAACAAGGGCCAGCAGAAATGCTACCGGGGCAGAATAAGACGCCGCCGGTTTTGTGGTCTGTTTTGCAGGCTTTGCGGCGCCTGCTGCGGTAATCTTTACTTGGCGCCACGAATCCGCCTCGCCGAAATCAATCTTCGTTTCCAGCCTGTGCTCAAAAGGTGTAAGGCAAACCTTGCTGGTGCAGGCTATCCCTGAAATCTTTACCTCGACTTCGGCCTGCTGCACTTTCGAATAATCGGATTCAATCGGAACAAAAACCTCGAATCGGCCGACATAGACCTCGACATCTTTTTGCTGGGCCTTGTCATAGAACAAGCCCCATTTGGGAAAAACCGCCTCGCCAAAATCGAGGCCTGCCGACTTCGTTTCGACCCTGAGCTTATACCCACCCGGTGCACTTTCTTCTTTGGCGTAAAAATGTAAATCATCTGACCCCTCGAAGACTACCGCCAGCCCCGCATTATCCCCCATCCGCGCCGGCTCAACTCTTGCGGTAGAATACTCCTGCTCATATCTCGCCACTTCAACCGGCTCGGTTCCTCCGAAAACCGGGCAAACCGTATATCCGGTTGCAATTAAAATTACGACCAGGTTTGTGATTATTAATGTTCTGCGCCGCACAACCTTCCCTTTCAGCAAACATATCTCAATCACTTTACATGCCTTACTCGTTTATACGCCTGTCAAACCGACCGGTTCTTTTGCCCGGGCAAGAGTGCGCACCGACAACCCTGATAACATAACAGTTTAGGTCCTTTCGGGCCGGTGGGCAATCAAAAACCTTTTACAAAGTGCATTTGCCCTGTTCAAAACACCGCCTGGATATCACTACTTTGCACTTGACCGTATGCTCTAAGTGTGATATTGTCTGGCTGTCGTATTTTACAGGAACCGGAATTAACAATAGTACCGGCGATTGAGTTTTCCCGTTTGTCCTGAGTAAACGCGAAGGGTTACTTCGCGTACGAGTAGCTTTTAGAAATAAATCATAATCTTACCGGCGGGTTTTTTTGCCCTGAAGGGTGTCAATGAAATCATTTTGGCGAATATTCAAATACGTCTGGCCGCAATGGCCTCGGCTGGCGGCTATTATCTTTACCGCTGTGCTGATTGCGATACTCTTTTCGGTCAGCTTTATGACGATTATGCCGCTGCTGAAGGTAATGATGGGCGAAGAGGGTCTGCACGGCTGGGTTGACAGAAAGACCTGCCACTGGCGATTCGGTGTGGATTTCTATGTGCCGGACACGGTCTCTTTCACCCAAACAAATGCCGGCATAGCTTACTACCTTCTTATTACTGATGTCAAAAAGCCCAGCCCGGCCCATGCCGCCGGGCTGATTCGAGGCGACAAAATCGTCGCCGCAGGAACCGACTTATCTTATGAAGATGAACCCAAAGTGCCTTCGGCAAGATTGTTTGAAACACTTGCCACCGCCCCACCAGAAGGCACAATAACATTACAGGTGCGCCGGGCCAATCAACAAGGCGCTACCGAAGACAGATTAATCCGGTTGAATACCAGTCGAACCGACCCTTCCATCATTGACAACGTCAGGACAGGCGCCGCCGGTTTGGCGCAGCGGTCAATCAGTTTTATGCCACGAGACGAGGACAGAGCCAACAGAAAACGCGCCGTCATATTCATAATCCTTTTGATGGCCGTTGTTACTACAACCCGCTGTATTGCAAAATTCTATCAAACCTATTTAGCCGAAAAGGTCGTTCAGGTGGCAGCGGCCAGGTTGCGGGAAGACGCCTTTGAGCACGTGATGGACATGCCCGTGGGCTATTTCTCCAACGAAGGGACCAGCGACACTATCAGTCGATTGTTAGGCGACATCTCGACAATAGTAAGAGGCGTCAAGATTTTGTTGGGAAAAACGCTTCGGGAGCCGCTGAAAGCCTTAGGCACCCTTCTGTGCGCCGCTTTAATTAACTGGAAACTGACAATGATATTCTTAGGCTGTGCACCCGTAACGGTCTGGCTGCTCGGTTCGCTCGGGAAGAAGATTAAACGGGCCACAAGACGGTCGCTTATCAGCAGTGCCTTGATGTTGGGAAAATTGCAGGGAGTTATGAAGGCCCTTCGGGTCGTTAAGGTCTATAACCGCCAAAAACACGAGGTCTTAGCTTATGCGGGACTTAACCGCAGGTTTCTAAGACAAATACTGCGGGTCGCCAAAGTGCAGGCCGCTACTGGCCCGATAATGGAGATTTTGGGAATGATTGCGGGCTCTGCGGCACTTTTGGTCGGGACCTATTGGATATTCAGTGCCAGCGTTAGCATGCAGCCCAGCGCCTTTTTCACCCTTTTGGTTCTGTTGGGGACAACCGCCGAATCGATACGAAAGGTCAGTGACGTCTGGAACAAGGTACAGCAGGCAAATGCCGCCGCCGAGAGAGTCTATTCTGTTGTGGATCAGCCGCTTGAAGTTGAAGATTCAGACGCTGTGGAGCTGGAGGCATTAAGAGACAAAATTGAATTCCGGGATGTTAACTTCACGTATCCAAAAGGTAACAGGCCCGTCTTGAACCGAATCAATCTGACCGTCAAAACCGGTCAGACAGTTGCTATTGTCGGTCCGAACGGCTCCGGAAAGACCACTCTGGTAAATCTTATGCCGAGGTTCTACGATATCGACAGCGGTCAGATACTGATTGACGGCACCGATATTCGGCACTGCACTCTAAAAAGCCTGCGCGACCAGGTCGGTATGGTAACACAGGAAGTTGTAACCTTTAACGATACGATAGCGGCAAATATCGGTTACGGCAAAAGAGGTGCCACAATGGATGACATCATCGCCTCGGCAAAACGGTCCTTCGCACATGAGTTCATCGAGCCACTCCCAAATGGGTACGACACTCTCATCGGTGAACACGGCTCCGGATTCAGCGGCGGACAGCTCCAGCGGATTGTGATTGCAAGGGCTATCCTGAAGGACCCGGCCATACTCATCTTTGACGAGGCCACCAGCCAGATTGACGCCGACAGTGAGGCAAAGATACACCAGGCAATAGCTGAACTGATGCGGGGCAGAACCTGCTTCGTTATCGCTCACAGATTCAGTACCATTTTGTCCGCCGACAACATAATCGTGATGGAGGATGGACAAATAGCGGCCCGGGGCACGCACGAACAGTTGAGCCAAAGCTGCACGTTGTATCAAAACCTGTACGAAACACAAATGGTCGTCTCGGAATAAAGCTGGCAGCTAAAACCACAGTCCGATAATTAAGAAGAGATATTTATAAAAAAAGCCGTATTAGAATTTTCTTCTTGACATCTCAAGCAGGAACAATTTAGTCTTTAGAAATTTGCCGGTTTTGCCGAACTTAGCAACAGATAGATATTTGGGATAACCGGCCGGATTATAAGTTTGAGGAATTATTCTATGAATTCATCGCGTGAAAAACTGGCGGCAACGCTCTTTAAGCGATACGAACACAATCCGATTTTGACCGCCGATATCTGGCCTTATCCGATTAATTCGGTGTTCAATCCCGCCGCCGTAAAGATCAACGGACAGGTGCTGTTGCTTAACCGTGTCGAGGAGCTTTGCGGTTTCAGCCATCTGACCTGTGCACGAAGCAATGACGGCCTGACCGGCTGGGTCATTGACAAAAAGCCGACCATGAAGGCCGACCAGAGTAACAAGGAGGAAAAATGGGGTCTTGAAGACCCGCGGGCTGTCTGGCTCGAAGAGCAGAAGCAATACGCCATTACATACGTTTCGTTCAGCGAGGGCGGGCCTGTGGTGTCTCTGGCGATTACGAAAAATTTCCATACCTTCGCACGTCTCGGCGGACTCCTGCCACCGGAGGACAAGGATGCCTGTCTTTTTCCCAGACGCTTCAACGGCAGATTTGCCCTCATTCATCGTCCGATTGTTAGAGGAGAAGCACATATATGGCTGAGCCTCTCACCAGACCTCAAACACTGGGGCGACCACAGAGTTCTGCTTAGAACCAGACACGCATACTGGGATGCCTCCAGAGTAGGGCTTGCATGTCAGCCTATTGAACTGCCGGAAGGATGGCTGATGTTATACCACGGGGTGCGCACTACAACTTCCAGCCAGTTGTACAGAATCGGGGTGGCACTTCTCGACCTCGAAGAACCCTGGCACGTTTTGCGAAGAAGCGAGGAATGGGTTTTGGGGCCGAAGGAACGGTACGAGCGAATCGGAGATGTTAATGATGTTACATTTGTTAGCGGCGCTGTGGTTATGGAAGAAAAGAACCAGTTGTATGCATACTACGGAGCCGCGGATGACAAGGTAGCCGTCGCTATGGCAGATATGGACCTGCTAAGAGAGTACATAATGGCCTGTCCCGAGGTAACAGAGTAGCAAAACTCTGCCGGGACAGTTTCAATATAAGACATAATCTCGACCCCAGCCGAAAACCCGCTCTATTGCTTTGTTTTTTTCTCGGCAGCCTTATTTGTTCCTGGTTCGGGCGGCTGGATATCCAGGGCTTTTTCGATGCGAGTGATTCTCGTTGCAAGCCTGTCAATTTTTTTCTCGATGGTATCCAGTTTCTTTACTACTGTTTGGCCCCCTGCCCCTATATCAACAAGCTTGCCCTCCACCAGCGACATATACCGTTCCATAAGCCGCTCATAAGCATCCATAATGCGGGCCGAATCACTCCTGTATGCTCCCAACGTCGATTCAGGCCGAATCTCGTAAGTTTTCTCGGCTGCACCTGTCCGGGAGCAAAACCAAACTGCAACAACAAACAAACTAATTGTAACCACTAAAATGTTCAGCGTTGTCTTAGGCGTCTTCATACAAGCTCCTTTGAAAAAATTTGCTTTCTTCTCTCAAACAATCAAATCTTCCTGATAGTACATCGTTTTCCCTGCCGATAATCAAACCCGATACCACACCTGTTACAATTATCGCCCAAAACAGGTTATCAATTGAATAAATCGCCCCTATGTGGTAAATATTGCTTCTGTAACCGAGATATACTTAACGGAGCCTTTCCGATGGCTGTACAATTTATTCTTGGCAGAAGCGGTACCGGCAAAACGACTTACTGCATCAAGTCCGTAACTCGTGAACTGGTCGATGACCCTTCCGGCCCCCCACTTGTCTTGCTTGTCCCCGAACAGGCCACATACCAGGCCCAACGGGAAATCCTGGCAAACGAAAATATCTCCGGTTACAGCCGACTTCGCGTACTTTCCTTTGAAAGGCTCTCGTTCTGGCTCACAGGCAAAAGCAACGTCCGCCCGGAAATCTCGCGAATCGGCCGCGAGATGATTATTCAGAAGATACTAAGAGCCTGCCGGGACAAGCTGACACTCCTGGGCCGGGCCGCTCAGACACCGGGGGCAGCGGCAAAATTGGCCGAGGTCATCATTGAAATGCAACAATGCAACTACAGTACCTCAGAGGTATCGCAACTGGCCCGGGACCTCGCAGAAGCCGAGCCGCGCGAGCGGCCGAACACAGAACCCGAGCCGCGCAAGCGGCCGAACACAGAAGCCGAGTCCGGCAGTACTGCCGGACCGAATGAAAATGCCCGGCCGCAAAATGTGACCGCAATGAAATTTGCAGACATCGCACTAATATTCAAGGAGTACACGGAATTTATCGCCGAGAAGTTTGATGACCCCGACATTCAACTTTCAAATGCGCTTAAAAAAATCCAGCAAGCCGATTTTTTAAGGGGCGCAAAGCTCTGGGTGGACGGCTTCGCGGATTTTACCGTTCAGCAACGTCTTTGCCTCGTCGAGATGCTAAAAGCGGCCTCCGAATCTTATATCGCCCTGTGTATCGACCCGCACACTATTGACATTACATATCCGGACCGTTGCGAGCTTGACGATACCAGTCTGTTTGGCCCCACCGAGCAAACCTTCTCCGACCTGACAGAAGCGGTCAGAAAATGCAGGTTGCCTCTGGAAAAGCCGATTCTCCTCAAGAAGCCGATGCGCTTTACAGATTCGCCGCCCCTTGAACATATCGAAAAAAACATCTTCAATCCAGCCGCACCACCTGTAACCGCCCGTGATGATATACAAATCTTATCGACTGCAAACAGGCGGGCTGAGGTTGAGTATATCGCCGGTCGCATATCGGAACTTGTCAGGCGCCACAACTATCGCTACCGGGAAATAGCCGTCATTATCCCGGATATAACACCCTATCAGTATTACATAGAGGCTCTATTCAATGATTTCAACATCCCCTTCTTCATCGACAAACCGAAACCGCTTTGCTCACACCCCGCTGTTGAGCTTATCAACTCGGCGCTGCGGGTTGTAACAAACGGCTGGGGTAACAGCGATGTCTTTGCCTGTTTTAAGACCGGCCTTGCCGCGGTTGAACAGACAGATGTCGATGTACTTGAAAACTACTGTCTTGCCTTCGGTGCCCGCGCCGAAGACTGGCTCGCCCGCGGCGACTGGGCATTCGCCCCCAAAGACGATAACCAGTTCGACGAGGAAATGATTAACAAAATCAGACGCAACGCAATCGCTCCGTTATTCAAACTAAGAACCGACCTCGGAATCGGCGAAGGCGAGCGGCTCATCACAGCCGGCCAGTTCACAAAGGCCGTCTGGCGGTTCCTGGAGCGTCTTGACATTAAAAGAACCCTTGAGCAGTGGAGCAAACAAGACTCCTCTGACCGGCAGGAAGGAGACCGGCAACTATATGACAAACTCGTAAACCTGTTCGATGAGCTTGACGAAATCTTCGGCGAAGACTTAATGACCGTGGCCGACTGGAATGCCATCCTTGCAACCGCCCTGTCGAAACTGACGCTCAAGCGCATACCACCAACGCTCGACCAGGTCCTTGTCGGCTCTATTGAACGAAGCCGGCATCCCGACCTAAAGGCGGTATTCCTCGCAGGAGCTACTCAAAGACAATTTCCGCAGCCGGTTACTTTCGACGGCATACTTACAGATGACGACAGAACCATCGCTCAAAACCGCGACTTTTATCTGGCCGAAAAGGCCGTCAAAAAACTAACAAACCGTCAATACCTTGCCTACATCGCTTTTACCAGGCCCTCACACTATCTGTGTATAACTTACCCCATCACAACCGACTCCTCAACGCAGGTTATGCCTTCGCCCTTCCTGGACAATCTGAAGTCTCTTTTTGTTGACCTCATCGAGCAGACCGCCACCGGTAATGATGATATAGAACATACCTCCAGCGAAACTCAACTGGCGGACTTTCTCTGCGAAAAACTCGGCAAAGATTCGCTGTTGCCCCGAGCCAAGGCGGATAAGCTGTATGCCCTAATCGAAGCCCTTGAACAAGATAAAAAGTTCGCTCGTTTGAGTCGGCAGGTCAAATACGCCCTCGGTTACGAAAACAAGGCGGTTCTGCATAAAGATTTTGCGAAAGACTTTTACGGCGATTCTCTCGAATGTTCCTCAACTCGCCTGGGCAGCTTCGCAGCCTGTCCCTATAAATATTTCGCCGAGTATGTCCTCGACCTGAAGCGGCGAAAGCAATTCGTTTTTGAGCCTCTCGACCTCGGCAGATTCTATCACCGCGTCCTTGACGGACTATTCAAAAGACTCAGTAAAGATAACACAGATTTTGCCACCGCTTCCGATGAGTCGCTGCAAAACTCCTGCGCCGAAGTGATAGCCACAACACTCGAAACCGACACCTTTCTGTCAAACTTCAAAAAACGAAGCCGGCACAACGCATATATCCTTGACTCGGCAACCGACACTCTGACCCGGGCCGTCGCCGATTACGCAAAAATGGCAAAAGCCGGCTCCTTCCGACAAATCGCCTCCGAATTTCAGTTCGGCTTAAATGATAAAGATATCCCCCCCTGCCGCCTCAAAACTCCGGACAAAGTGGATATTTTGCTAAAAGGTATAATCGACCGAATCGATTGCGCAAACATCAAAGGCACCCAGGTCGCCCTCATATTAGACTACAAGCGAAGACCGCAAAGCTTCTCCTGGAGCCGCTTTTATCACGCTCTCGACATGCAGCTTGCCGTCTATATGCTCGCTATCACCGGAGCAAAAGTTGCCGGCAGAAAAATCGATTCCGCAGCCGGCGCATTCTATTTACCCGTCGAAGCGACACCGGACAAAGGTAGTCTCAACAATCTTGAAAAGCAAGCCGACAAATTCGCTTACAAGGCAAAAGGTATATTCAACGGCCGGTTCGCCGATGCGCTTCACAGTGAGCTTACGCCCGGCCGCTGGGACCAATTCTATAATTTCTTCATTACAAAAGGCCAACCGTACGGCCACTTCTCAAGTAGCGGGGCTTTGAGACCGGATGAGTTTGAGCACCTTGTCGAATTTGCACGCCAAAAGATTATCCAGACAGCCGAACAGATAACCTCCGGCTGTATTGACATAACACCTTACCGACTCGGCAATAAATCACCCTGCAGTTATTGCGACTACAGACCCGTCTGCAAATTCGACTGGCAAATCAATGAATACAGACCCCTTGACACAGTAAGCAAGGAACAAGTTCTAAAACAGGCCAAAGGGGGTGCACCTGAAGTTCGTAGTTAACGTGCCACAACACATATTTAGCCCCGCGTTTCACGCGGGGTTTACAAAAAGCCCCGAAGGGGCGCAATAATACAGCCCAGGGCGAAGCCCTGAGGGAAAGGAATAATAACAAAAATTAATTAAAGCCCCGAAGGGGCGCAATAATACAGCCCAGGGCGAAGCCCTGAGGGAAAGGAATAATAACAAAAATTAATTAAAGCCCCGAAGGGGCGCAATAATACAGCCCAGGGCGAAGCCCT
>DUZQ01000036.1 GCA_013349435.1 Planctomycetota bacterium
AATCTCGGCCAGAGAGGACTGAAAGTATTAACGCTCGGCTAAAATTTTAAAATATAGTCGCGCGCAGAGGTTGTATTGTGCGCATACCGAAAGAAAAACATGACAGTGCCATTAGGGTCAGACCTTTTTTTTGGGTCTTCCCTGCCATCATAACGACAAAACCGGTAACAAAATACATCATCTTATTGTTATTCCCTATTATAGTGCGCCCGGCTGTCCGGCTCAAAGCAATTATAACACCCCCGGGAAAAATTATACCCTTAAGGGTATAAAATTCGGCGCAGTGGTCGGAATGACCTTAAGAAAAACCGCGTGGGCCATCCTCCTTCGCATAAAGCTATGGAGGAAAAAAGGCCCACCCTACCACTGAATATGCCTGATTCCGCAATCCTTCGGCTTCGCTCAGGACAGGTATCAACCCGCCGGGCCGACGCCCCGCTACGGCAAGAATTCAAATGACCAAAACTGGATACCGGCTCAAGGCCGGTATGACAAATTCGGGAGTGAATTAAAGGAATTTTCCCGAACTACCGGGAAGTTCTGTTCGGCCGCTTCAGCCGCGGCGAGACCGCGTCTCGACGGGTGCGCGGCTCGGCTTCTGTTGATATTATTGTGCATATCGGAGACCAGCTTCGGCAGCCAATGGCGGATATTAACCTTTCACTTGTAAAAGGGTGATAATAATAATTTTAGTTAAAAAAGAGCCGATATTTCGATAGCCTGCCTAAAGTATAGGATTTCTGGATTCCCGCTCCCCGCCCCTGCCTCCGCAGGGGTGACAGGGTTTCCCAAACGCGATGAAAGGCGTTTGGGAGCCCTGACATTCCTTCGCGGGGACAAGCTTGGCGTGAATGACATTGTCGGCCAATCGGCTCTAACTAACAGAACTTGATATAATTTGCCGGAGTAGTCAGGCTCTTCGGTGAGTCTGAGTTATTTCTTTTAAGCGTTCAACAATCCGGGGCGTTATCCTGTGCCAATTGAAGCGCCAGGTCCAGTTATTTTCATCCGAGGTGCCCGGTCTGTTCATTCTTGCCTCGGCTCCCAGGCCCAATACATCCTGTAAGGGAATTATCGCCAGCTTTGCAACGGAGGCGGCAGCAAGCTCAATCAAGGTCCAGTTCAGTCGGCTTGCGCTGACTTGGCTACCGAGATAGTCGAACAATCTTTTCTTTTGCCGTTGGTCGGCTTCTTGTTCGAACCAGCCTCTGATGGTGTTTGTATCGTGATTGCCGGTATATACGACGCTGTTTTTAACATGATTTTCGGGAGCATGAACCTTGCTGTCGGCGTCAGGGCCGAAGCCGAAGATAAGTATTTTCATACCCGATAATCCCAGTTTTTCGATAAAGGCCTTTACAGCAGGTGTAATATGGCCCAGGTCCTCAATTATAATCGCCCGTGCAGGGAAAGAATCCAGGAGTTTGGCGAAAAAATCTTCTTTCGGTACTCTTATCCACCTTCCCTTAGCGGCGGTTTTATGATGGGCCGGCACCTCCCAATATGCGACAAGGCCCCTGAAGTGGTCAATGCGGACAAAGTCGAATAGTGACAGGTTATGTCTCATTCGCCCGAGCCACCACGAGAAACCAGCCTTTTTCAGCTCCTGCCAGTCGTAAACCGGATGGCCCCAGAGCTGTCCCTTCTTATTGAAGATGTCCGGTGGGCAACCTGATACAACACAAGGCCTTTTATGCTTGGTCAACTTGAAAAAATGTGGATTTGCCCATACATCGGCACTGTCGAAGGAAACGTAAATGGGCATATCACCGATTATTCCGATACCACGCTCTTTGCAGTACCGCTTCAGGGCGAACCACTGGCTGAAGAATGTGTACTGAATGAATTTTTCCGCTTCTATCGCGTCTTGTAACTCTGCGTTCAGGGAACCCGATTCAAACTTGTCTTTATCTTTGAAATGCGCCGGCCAGTCACACCACCAGCCGGTTTTAAGATGGTGGCGCAGGGCGTTATAAACAGCAAAATCATCGAGCCAGCTCGCGTTTTCCCGGCAAAAACGCCTGTATTGTTCGTCTGTCGGCTTTGACTTAAAGTGCTCGTATGCGGCCTTGAGCAATCCCGTTTTATGTCTTATTGTCTGTCTGAAGTTTGCCTT
This sequence comes from Planctomycetota bacterium, assembly GCA_013349435.1. Lineage (GTDB taxonomy): Bacteria > Planctomycetota > Phycisphaerae > Sedimentisphaerales > Anaerohalosphaeraceae > QNBT01. The sequence continues at coordinate 2,117 of DUZQ01000036.1, forward strand.
GTTCGGATTAAAGGCAGGTATGTCCCTAATCTGGCTACGCGTTAAAAGGCCCTGCCGGTATAATAGTTCTGGGCTGATGAGCAGGCCGCTACCTGCAAAGGCCGAAAGACAACTGTAGGGGCTGTGAGGGCTTTGGATTGCCGGCGGATTAAGTGGCAGCACCTGCCAGCAGCTTTGCCCGGCCGAGGCAAGAAAATCGGCAAATTTGTACGCCCCGGGACCGAGGTCGCCGACGCCGAACCTTGAAGGCAGTGAGGTAATATGACAAAGTATCCCGCTTGACCGACACTTCATAAATCCAATCCTTGTAAAAAAGTTGACACTCCCTTAGCGATAAAGGTCCAGCAAAGCCTGCACTGTTTTTTTCCAGTTGTATCGGTCATCGACTGCCCGCTGTCCGTTTTCGCCCAATTGGCGGCGCAGGTTGTCGTCGGCAAGTTGGATAATCGTCTCAGCAAGAGATTGTGCATTTCGCTCTTTGAAAATCAGGCCGCATTCGGCATCTTTGACAATACGCATCATCGGACGTGTATTGCTTACAACGACGGGTTTTCCGAGCATCATAAACTGGAAAATCTTGTTGGGCATCGTCGTCTCGATATGCGGCGTTGATATATGCGGAATCAGACAAACGCTGCTGAGGTGAATATATGTGGGAATCATCCTGAAATGCTGGTGGCCGGTAAAAGTTACCTTTTCGGCAAGGGCCAGCCGGTAAACTAACTGTTCAAGCTCACCTCGTATAACTCCGTCGCCGACTAATAATAATCTTGCATTCGGAATCTTTTCCAAGACAGCAGGCATAGCACCTATTGCAGTCTCAAGGCCTCGGTGCGGACTGAAACCGCCCACGTACAGAATGACAAAATCCTGGTCCCACTTATGGAGGAGTGATTCATCAATCGGAAAAGCACGAAAGTAATCGGTGTCTTCGGTATTTGTAACAACAACAATGTTATCACGGGCGACACCCAGACCTTCTATCCGCCCGATGTGCTCATCGGCTACCACAATTACCTTCTGTGCCCGGCGGCAGGCAAATTTTTCCTCTACGCGGAGCAAAGAAAGGAGGATAAACGCAAAGGGCTTGAACTTGCGGTAAACCTTCGCTTCGAAGCTCATTCTCAGCATGGCCGTATAGTGCTCGTGCATATCGAAAACAACCGGCAGGCGCAAAAGCTTACCGGCGAGAGTCGTCGCCAGGGCATAACACAAATCGTGAACGTGCAGGGCATCTATCCGATTTTTTCGACATGCCCGAAGGATGTGGAAAAGGATGAAGTATCTTTGAACGAAAAAGTATATGAAATCTGCGATTGCTTTTTTACGCTGCATCGGCAGGGGCACGCGAATAACCTGTACGCCTTCGACAATTTCCCGTACCTGCTGGCCCGGCCCGCGCCTGGCCATCAAAAACACGTTGTGCCCGTCGCCAATCAAAGACCTGGCTTCTCGCTCGACTCGTCCGTCAGGCGGAAACACCTTGGTCGAAAGTACCATCAGGATATTCATCCTTGCTCCCTTAAGAGTCTTGAATCCTTTCCTGCGGCGGGTGTACCGGCTTGTTCAACGGTTTGAACAATGTACTCGGTAACATCTATTTTGTCGGCTAAGAACTTCTCGCGCGCCTGCAGACACTTTTGTTTTGTATTTTCATCCTTAAGTAAGGCAAGGCCCAGCTCCAATGCCCGGTCGGTATCTGTGGTTTGTCTCAACAGACCATATTCTTCAAACATATCGATACAACCGGCCTTAAGGGTATTTATATAAATCGCAGGCGTACCGAGAACAGCGGATTCGGTGGCCACCGTCGCACCTTCGGCCACACACAACGACGCATACGCCAGAACATGATGGAACTGGTGAACGGGAATCTTCAGTTGATATTCGGCCAAACCGGGCGGCAAAGTGCCTTCCGATGTGATGTAAGGCCTTGCGTGTTCGGAGACATCCTTGACAAATTTCAGTTTCTTATCCTCGGCAAAACCATGCTGACCGACATCGTGGTGTGCGCCCCAGCTAACGAACCGGATTATGCAAAATTTCTGCTCCGGATTAATGCCCGCCGCTCTGACTACATCGGCGCTCGGTGTAAATCGCTTGGGGTGCAGATACGCCAGGTCGTGGCAACCGGCATATTGATACTGCTTTTTGCCGGGCGGCATGTAGTAACTGTCCGGATTATGGATTTGTGATGCGAAAGGCCAGGTTATGATATGTGCCAGCTTCTGATGTTCGCTATCGTCCCAGACTACCGAAGGTTTACGTAAAAGCGTTCCGACGTGTGCTACAAACATCCCGCTGATACCTGTCAGCACATCCGGTTTGCAATCTCGGCAGAACTTCCACAATCTGATGTCGCGGCAAATTAACTCGCCCAACAGCCCGGTTATGCCTTTGCCAACCTTGCTGAGTATTGTAAAAGGTATATCAAAATTCTCTAATAATTCTATTGTAACATCTTTTTGTCGTGCGGTAACGGCGACTTTATGGCCGTGATTTTCAAATTCACTTATCGCGTGGCGAAAGAAATGAACATGTGCCGGGTGTATAATGTCAATAAGAATGTTCATTCGTTCTTCCTGTTTCTGACTTTTGTCCCATATACGGTATCAACTCCGCGTAAAACGCGGGGCTAAATATATCAAGTATCAGGGTCCGCCGGCTTACGCCGGCAGGCTTGTGTCCTCTGTCCTTTTTCTTCTGTTATCTTACCAAAAGCTCGGCGATTTTCTCTGTATTTGGGTTTTCGATAACACCTTTATCGGTAATTATGGCCGTTATGTTCTCGGCATCGGTAACATCAAAGGCCGGGTTATAGATATCGGCACCTTCAGGTGCAATCTTTATTCCGCCAAAAGATGCTACTTCGTCGCCGTCTCTTTGCTCAATCGGTATATCATCACCTGTTTCCGTGCTCAAGTCAAACGTACTTTGAGGTGCCGCGACATAAAACGGAATATTATGCTGTTTAGCTAAGATGCTCAGGCTGAAAGTGCCGATTTTGTTTGCGGTATCGCCGTTTGCAGCGATCCGGTCGGCACCTGTTATCACGGCTTTAATTTTGCCCTGTTTCATCAACGTGCCCGCCATATTGTCACAGATTAGAGTTGCATCGATACCTGCCTGTGTCAGTTCCCACATTGTAAGGCGTGCGCCCTGCAGCAACGGCCTGGTCTCATCAACATAAACCTTAAACTTTTTGTCTCTATCGTGGGCCTCATATAGTATCGACAAAGCCGTTCCCCGACCGGCGGTCGCAAGGGCACCAGCGTTACAATGTGTCAGAATTCCAGTACCTGTTTTAATCAACTTCTGGCCGTTTTTGCCTATCCGCCTGCACATTTGTCTGTCTTCATCGCATATCGCTGTCGCCTCGGATAAAAGTGCACGGCGTAAATCTGTAAGCGATACCTTGTCATTTTCTGCAATAAATTTTCGCGCACACTCCTTCATCCTGTCCAGCGCCCAGGACAAATTCACGGCAGTCGGTCTTGCGGTTGCGAGATAATCGGCGGACTCTTCGAGACAGCTAACAGCTTTTGCTAAATCGTTCGATTTTGCTTTCTGCATTGCCAGGCAGATTCCAAACGCTGCTGCGACACCTATTGCGGGCGCGCCTCTCACGGCTAAGGTCTTTATGGCACCGTAAAGCTGACGGGGAGTCTCACATTTGAGCATCTCAAGCCGTGCCGGCAGCAGCCGCTGGTCGATAAGCTCCGGGTAGCCGTCAATATCGCCCACCCATCTAAGTGTCTCGAATGCCATTACCAACTTTCTGCAAACAAATAATAATTTCATAACACTTTGTAGAAATGATATCAGAATTGTCATTCTGAACGGAGCGCAGCGGAGTGAAGAATCTCATATTTTCGAAGAATGAGATTCTTCGCCTACGGCTCAGAATGACATTTATTACGATTTCTACAAAGCAGATTCATAATACTTTTCCTTGCTTCTATCCGCCCGGTTTACGTCTGTCGGCACCGGCAAACAAAGCTGCAAAACTTGCTCCGACGCGTGGTTCAGAAATCTTTGTCAGCCCCGCTTTTTGGGCCTCATCACATATAGCATCGTACAATTGTTTCGTAACATGAAACTTCGGTTCGGCAAGCAGATACTTCCCGTCCGGCTTCAGCAGGCCTCGAATTTGTCTGAAGAATCTTTCGCGGTCAGGCACCTCATGCACCATCCACATCGAAAGGACAAAATCGACAGGTTCTGATATTTTAAGGTCATCCTGTGAGCACTGTATGAACTTTATACGGTCCAGGACCTGCGCCCTTCGTGCCTTCTTTTTGGCCCAATTGAGCATTTGGCTCTGGAAGTCAACCGCCAGTACCCGTCCGTCCCGGCCGACCATCTTTGCCAATTCAAGTGCATAGAAACCCAATCCACAACCGATATCCGCCGCTGTCATGCCCGGCTTGACCAGTTCGGCGAGAAACTTTTTCGGCCTTTGATGCAGGCTTCTCAACCAATCCGGATAAAGAATCATGTGGTACCATTTTGCAACATAAACCTTTTCCACGCAACTTCCTTTACTTAATTCAATTAAAAGATTCAAAAAGGTGGGCCACAGGCCCACCCTACAAAATCTGGATTCCGGATCCCTCCTTCGCACGAGGCTACGGAGGACAGGCTCGCCCGGAATGACAATTTACAGACCGGGTCCCGACAGGCCATTGGCACAAAACAACTTCATTTTTAGGTTCGCTTTTTTTTCTTTTCGGACTTTAGTTTTTCTTTGAGGTATGTGGCGGTGTAGCTGCCGTCAACCTTAATTATTTCTTCAGGGGAGCCGGTTGCAATTACTTCGCCGCCGGCGTCGCCGCCTTCGGGGCCGAGGTCTATTATATAGTCGGCCATCTTTATAACATCAAGATTGTGCTCGATTACCACAACGGTATTGCCGAGGTCGCACAGTCTCCGCAGCACATTGAGCAGGTTATGAATATCTGCAAAGTGCAGCCCCGTCGTCGGCTCATCGAGCAGATACAATGTATGGCCGGTAGAAGGTTTGCCTAATTCGCTTGCCAACTTGACGCGCTGGGCCTCACCGCCGGATAGCGTTGTCGAAGACTGGCCTAAGGTCATATAACCCAGGCCCACATCGTACAGGGCCTTTAGCAGCCTCATAATCTTGGGAAAATTTGCAAAGAACCGGCACGCATCTTCAATTCTCATATCGAGGACATCGGCAATATTCTTTCCCTTATATGTAACCTGTATTGTTTCGGGATTATACCTCTTGCCTTTACATTCCTGGCAGGTAACGTAAACATCCGGCAGAAAGTGCATTTCAATCTTTTTTGTGCCCTGGCCCTGGCAGTGCTCGCAGCGGCCGCCCTTGACGTTAAAGCTGAATCTGCCCGGTTTATACCCGCGAATCTTGGCCTCCCGCGTCATAGAAAAGAGCTGCCTTATCAAATCGAAAACGCCTGTGTATGTGGCCGGGTTGCTGCGTGGTGTTCTTCCGATAGGCGACTGGTCAATCTCGATAACCTTGTCAATGTGCGATACACCTAAAATATTCTTATGCCTGCCGGGCTTTTCACGTGAACCATAGAGCCTGCGCTTCAGGCTCTTTAGGAGGATCTCGGTAACCAATGTGCTCTTGCCGGAGCCGGAAACACCGGTTACACAGGTAAACACGCCCACCGGAAATTTGACGTTGATTGCCTTAAGATTATTTTCGCCGGCCTGCCTGACCTCGATACTTCGCCTCAAGTTATATTTGCGTCTGCCAGGGGGAAGCTCGATACGGCTTTTTCCGCAAAGGTACCTGCCGGTTATTGATTCTTCGCAGGCCCGAACCTCGTCAAGGGAACCAGTAACTACGACTTCGCCGCCGTGCGCACCGGCGGCCGGGCCGATGTCGATGATGTGGTCGGCGTGGTTGATTATGTCCTCGTCGTGCTCGACAACAATTACCGTATTGCCTATATCCCTCAGCCTCTGCAGTATGCCGAGCAGCCTGTCGTTGTCCCGTCTGTGCAGACCGATGGTAGGCTCATCGAGCACATAACAGCAACCCACCAGACCGCTGCCTACCTGTGTGGCCAAACGAATCCGCTGCGCTTCTCCGCCCGCCAGTGTCCTGCTCGTACGGTCGAGTGTCAGGTACCCCAATCCGACATCAATCATAAACCGAAGTCTTGCTCTTATCTCTTTCAAAGGCTGTGCGGCAATGAGCGTCTTTTCCCTGTCAAGTTTCAGTCGCTTAAAAAACCGGTAGGCCTTTTCGATATTCATCCCGGTTATCTGGCTGATATTTTTCCCGCCGACCTTAACCGCAATCGTTTCGGGCCTAAGACGTGTCCCTTTACAGGCCCGGCAGGGCTGCTCGGACAGGTAACCATGCAGCCTTGCCTTTACATATTCACTGGTGGTACTCTTCCACCTCCGGTCCAGATTCGGTATCACGCCCTCGAAGCGGACGCCGTATTTTTTCTGGTCGGCATCCGTTGTGCCGTAAAGCAGAATCTTGGTGATTTTGGCGCCTATCCTTGAAAAGGGTATTGACTTACTGATTCCGAAATTCCTGCAGAATCTTTTGACCATCCTGTTGTAATAAATGTTCATTCTCTTTCCACCTTTGCGCCAGGCATTAATTGCACCGTTTTCAAGGGATACGGTTTTGTCCGGTATGATAAGGTCGGGGTCAAACTCGAGGATCGTACCCAGGCCGTCGCAACCGGGGCAGGCGCCGTAGGGGCTGTTAAAGCTAAAGAGTCTCGGCGAAAGCTCCTCTAATGACGCTTCCGGGTGCTTGTTGCAGGCGAACTTCTCACTGTAAACAATATCTTTCCACTGGCCGTCGCCGGCCCCGGGCTCCTGCATCATCACGCAGACCACGCCGTCGCCGATTTTCAGCGCCGTCTCCACAGAATCGGCCAGGCGAATACGGATCGACTCCTTGATAATCAACCTGTCAACAACGGCGAAGATGTCGTGCTTTTTGTTTTTGTCCAGGGCGGGGGCGTTTTTGATGTCGTAAATCACACCGTCAACGCGAACCCGCACAAAACCGGCCCGCTGAACGTTGGTAAAGACCTCTCTGTGCTCTCCTTTTTGACCGCGTACAAGAGGTGCACATATCTGAATCTTCGTACCCTCGGCATTGGCAAGGATTGAGTCAACAATCTGCGAAGAATGCTGACTGCTGATAGGCTCACCGCATACCCAGCAGTGCGGCTGACCCACCCGCGCAAACAGCAGCCTGCAATAGTCGTAAATCTCCGTTGTAGTAGCAACCGTTGAGCGCGGGTTTGAGCCGGCACTTCTTTGCTCGATGGCAATCGTAGGCGGCAGGCCCTCGATGTGCTCAAGCTGAGGCTTCTGCATCTGCTCTAAGAACTGCCTTGCATAGGCGCTTAGCGACTCGACGTACTTACGCTTACCCTCGGCGTATATAGTGTCGAACGCCAGAGAGCTTTTACCCGAGCCGCTTATACCGGTTATCACTACCAGCTTGTCACGCGGGATAGTGACATTGATGCTTTTGAGGTTGTGCTCGCCGGCACCGGTTATCGTTATAGCCTTTTGCACCCGTCCCAAGCCTCACTTGTATTGGTTACTACTGTACTATGGCTCCCTGCAACCCGCGCGCAGAGACAAGTTTACTATTTTACCATAACCGGCTATAACGGTAAAATAGTTTATTGGTATGATAATTATGATATTTTGATTATTATGAACGTAAAACGTCTGCACAACTGGAGGCTGTCATACGCTCGCGCCGGGGCTATCCAGTCCGCTTTGGCCGAAAAGGTTGAATTTTGCAGTTTCAAAGGCATGCCCCATCTGGTCGCCGGTCTTGACTGTGCGTTCAGTAAAGATGGTAAAAGAATCTGTGCAGCGGCCATAGTTTTGAAGTTCGGCACGTTTGAGCCTGTCGAAACGTCAACCGCCGTCGCCAAGGCTTCTTTTCCCTATATTCCCGGCCTGCTTTCTTTTCGCGAGGCCCCCGTTTGCATAAAAGCGGCCCGGAAACTCAAAATCAGTCCCGATATATTCTTAATTGACGGTCAGGGCATCGCCCACCCTCGCAGGCTCGGCATAGCCAGCCATCTGGGAATTGTCTTTGACTGGCCCACCATCGGCTGTGCTAAGAGCAGGCTCACAGGCTCATTCGACGACGTGGGATTTCAAAAAGGTGATTATTCTCTATTGAAGGATGGAAGTGAGACCATCGGGGCCGTGTTAAGAACGCGTAACAATGTAAAGCCGCTCTTTGTCTCGGTCGGCAATAAGTGTCTGCTGAAAGATGCTGTAAGAATAACTCTGGCCTGTGCCGTCAAATACCGCCTGCCCGAGCCTACACGCCTTGCCCACCAGAGGGTCAGCAAGCTTAGGCTGGAAATATGAACGCTTCACGCCAGGAGTGTAATCCCCCACTGCCAAGCCGGTGCTTGACGGTGCCGCCTGAATGTGCACAATAATGTTCACCCTTGAGATAGTGGTTTGGAGGGAGTAGGATAAGAACGTTTTGAGGGGCCTTGAATGAAAATACCATTCTGGCTGTATTTGTTGATAATCGGTTTGGTTTACCTGCTCTATCTGCTGCTCACACCACTGCTGTTAAGATGAAGGTCCGGGTAGGATGGGCAAATCGCCTGCCCTTTGTCTGGGCAGGGCTGGATTCCCGCTGGAGTTTATACCGTACTCCGATACGGTGCTGGAATGACAGGTTGAATCAGTCCCATTTGTGTTTTTTTGCGGCGGCCAGGATTTTTTCGGCGCATTGCATTGCGGCAAGGCCTTCTTCTGCGGTAACCTCCGGCTTGGCGTATTTTTCGGCGACGGCCTTTAAGAAGGCCTCCTGCTCTAAGCGTAAAGGCTCGGTGTCTTCAATATCGAGCTGTTCGATGTGCAAAAGGTCGGGCCAGTTGACCTCGGAAAAATCGAAATCACCGGCCTGCTGGTGTTCCTTTATCCACTCGACAACATCAACGTTTGGGTCCGCCTTTATGACGATGCCCTCTTTTTTCAGATAGTCAAGACTCAGATACGCCTGCCGACTGAAAAGGCGAACCTTTCGTTCGGTCTTAAGTGCGAGCCTCGATGCGGTTACGTTTGCTATACAGCCGTTGTCAAAAACAATTCTTGCGTTGCAGATATCTTCATGGTCTCCGATAACGTTCACACCCACCGCGTCAATCTTCTTTATGGCGCCCGCGGCAAGCGACAGGATAATATCAATATCGTGTATCATCACATCCATCACCACGCCGATATCCGTCGAGCGGAACGGATACGGGCTTATCCGATGGGCCTCGATAAACTTCGGCTCGATATTTAGGCGCTTCATAGCCTGTACAACGGGATTGCACCTTTCCGAATGACCGACCGCCGCAATAATATTGTGCTTTTTTGCAAGGGCCACAATTTCCCTGCCCTGCTCGATATTTGCAGCTAAGGGCTTTTCTATCATCACGGCGACATTGTTTTCGATAAACGCCTTCGCCAGGCCGAGATGATGAATCGTCGGCGCTGAAATCGTAACAGCATCAACCTTACCGAAAAGAGACTCACAATCAGTAAACGCCTTGCAGTTGTATTGGGCGGCAAGCCGGTCGGCCCGGTCTCTTTGTATATCGACTATACCCACCAATTCACAGCCGGTCAGCCTGCTGTAAACCCTGGCGTGTATCGAGCCCATCTTGCCCGCCCCGACAACAGCGGTGCGTATCTTAGTCATTGTTCTCTTCTCCGTGGTCCTGGTCTCTGAAAAGTTCGAGGTATCTTCCGAATCTGTGCTCGCTGCTTCTGATTATTGCATCAACCATTGCGCGAACGTTCTCATCGAGACCGTCTTCGGCCGCGAGCATCTTCACCCTTTCAAGAAGCACCCCGTTATCATCCCGATAAATCTTTTTAAAAGCCTCAGTTACCTTTGTTTGCTGGTTCTCGGTCAGCCCCGCTCTTTCCATGCCCCTTTTGTTTACGCTCCTTATTTCGGGTGGATAGTGGCCGCTGACGATAACAAACGGCGGCACATCGTGATTTATACCCGCAAAGCCCGCCGCGTAGCACCACTTGCCGAACGTTACGAACTGGTGTACCGCCACCATTCCGCTGAGCCATACCCCCTGCTCAAGCCTGCAGTGGCCGCTGATTTGCGAATAGTTGCTTATCACAATCTTGTCTTCGAGGGTACAGTCATGCCCGATGTGTACGCCTATCATCAGCATGTTATCGTTGCCGATTTGCGTTGACTCGGCGGGGTATATGCTCGGATGAATTGTAACCTGCTCACGGATAGTGTTATTATCGCCTATCTTAAGGCCGCCAATCGGCCTGTCATCTTCAAGACCCAACAACTGTGGAGGCCGACCTATCACACAGTTGGAATACAACCTGTTGTTGCCTCCGATGCTGACATTCGGACCTATCACAACGTTGACATCCAGTATGGTACCGGCACCAATTGATGCTCCAGCGTCGATAACACAGTTGGCCCCGACAACCACCGAGTCAGCCAACTTAACCGTTTTATCTATTACCGCACTGGGATGTATTTTGGGCTTCATAAATATCTTTGACCTCCTGTCTTGTGACTTGTGACCTCTGACCTCTGCACTTTAAGATTATCGAACCGTTTCATCATCAACGAGCATGAACTTAAGCTGTGCCTCGGCAACCACGTTGTCGCCCACCTTCGCCGTACAGTTGCACCATGCGCTGTTGCTTCGTGTCCTGACCTTCTCGGAAATGAGAACCAACTGGTCCCCCGGCACAACCGACTTTCGCACCTTGACGTTATCCATTGTAAGCAGCACCGCAAGCTTGCCTGTGTGCTCGAGTTTCTGTGCGAAAAGCAGTCCCGAAACCTGCGCCAGCGCCTCTATTATAAGCACTCCCGGCATAATCGGGGTGCCCGGGAAATGACCCTGAAAGAACTGCTCGTTAAATGTTACGTTCTTAAGTCCTTTTATCTTTCTGTCGCCTTCAATCTCGATGACCTTATCAACCATCAGGAACGGATACCTGTGCGGCAAAATCTTCTGAATCCTGCGGATATCCAGCATAGCCTCCGTGCCTAAAGCCGCCGTACGGTCTGCTTGCTGCGCCATCTTAACAAGTCTTTTGACAAGGAGCTGATTTAACGCATGGCCGCTTTTGTACGCCACGATACGCCCCGTAACCGGCTTTCCGGCAAGCATCAGGTCCCCTATCAGGTCCACCACCTTGTGCCTGACACACTCGTCGGTGAACCTGTAGCTGTTCTTGATTGGGCCGTCCGAACTTATCACGAGAATGTCGCGCGGCGTCAGATGTGCACCGATCCCGTGGGCTTTCATCTGCCTTGCCTCCGCCTCCAGCGCAAAAGTGCGGGTAGAAGCGAGGTTCTTCTCAAAATGCGCGGTCGTAAGCTCACATGTGTAAAGTTGCCTTCCGATTCCGGTATGCTGAGTGTAATCCAGGTCATAGGTAATGCTGAGTTTGTCACTGTCGTAGGGCAGGGCGTAAATGGATTTATCTCCTTGTGCAATACTGACGGATTCGCTGATGGTAATCGTTTTGCATTCGGCCTGCTGCTCGACAACGCCCGCCTTTTTCAGCGTCTTGAAGTATTCTTCACTGCTGCCGTCAAAGCCCGGAAGCTCCGGCCCATCCACTTCTATGATAACATTGTCTATTTGAAGCGCACTTAACGCCGCCAGACAGTGCTCGGGGGTATCTATACTCACCGACCCCTTTTTCAGTGCGCTGCGTCTGTCCCTCTTGGCAATGTTAGCAATCGAAGCCAAAATCCTTACTGGTTCTGCTAAATCCGAGCGCACAAAGACCACCCCCGTGTCGATTTCGGCCGGTCTGAATACAACTTTCGCCTCCCGGCCGGCAAATAAACCCTTGCCGGCCAGTCTTGCCTCACTTGCTATTGTTTTCTGAAGCCTCAAGTTTATTCACTCTTTTGATAACATCTTTCAACTGCTTGGCCATATCCGGCAACTGCTTTTTAACCGCCCAAATCTGAAGTTCTTTTCGAGCATCAATTGCAGGGATACCCAAAACCTTCCGGCCGTCGGCGATGTCGCCCAGGACACCCGAAGCTGCGCCAATCACGGCGCCGTCACCAACTTGAATATGGTCTGCTACGCCGGCCTGTCCGGCCAACACTACACCGTCACCCACCGAACAACTGCCGGAAAGGCCCGCCAGCCCCGCTATCAGGCAGCACTTTCCTATCACCACGTTGTGTGCAATCTGAACAAGGTTATCTATCTTTGTACCTGCACCTATTATGGTACTTCCGAATTTCGCCCTGTCAACGCACGAGCCGGCCCCAATCTCAACACAATCTTCAATCACCACGTCGCCGTTGTGCGGTATCAGCTTCGGTCGGCCGTCAAAAATGTAATAACCGAATCCGACCGAGCCGATTGTCGCATTAGCCTGGATTATACAATTGTTTCCGATACTGCAGTTGTGATAAACCACAACATTCGCATCAAGCCGGCAATTGGTGCCGACAACGCTGTTCTCACCAATCACGCATCCCGCCCCGATTATGCTGCCCGCACCAACTTTCACTCCATGACCGATATAAGCCGCAGGACCGATAGAAACATCACTTCCGATGACGGCACTGCTCTCCACCACCGCCGTTGCGTGGACACCGCCCGTGGGTGTTAACTTCGGAGCAAACAGATTCAGGACCGTTATCAGGGCCGCTTCCACGTTTTCAACCACTAATTGACAAGCAGCAACACTGTCAATCTGTTTGGTAACGATTACCGCCGCCGCTTTCGTCCCCGCGATTTTTCGTCCGTATCTTTTCGACGTAACAAAGCTGATCTGCGAAGGATCGGCCTGTTCGATGGAATTTACGCCGGTAACTTCTGCACCACCGTTGCCCAGAAGATGTGCATTTATCTGCTTGGCAACTTCGGCAACAGTCAAGACAGTTTGTTTGGTCTGGTTCGCCATTACCATCCTTGTGACTTTTTGGTTTATTAAGCCTTGTCTTTTCCCGATTATTTTTCCTTGTCCAAAACAGCCAGTACGTCGTTGGTAATGTCTATATTTTCGGCGTTATACAAAACCTTGCTCGTCTGTATCACAAGCGTCAATTCACGTAAACTTGTCGAAGGAAACTGAAACTCTTCTTTTGCAATCACCAGGTCGGCTCCTTTGTCTTTGGCCACGCTCGCAACGACGGCGATGATCTCCTGATACAACTGCTCAATCTGCTGCTGCTGTTTGAGCGCCAGCTCCTGCTGATAAAATTTATCCTTCGCCTCGAGTATCGCCTGTTTCTCCGCTCCCTCGCGCATAAGCTTCAAATAGTCGCTGCTGCCGACCTTCCGCGTTGCCATATCCGCTTCTATCGCCCTGAGCTCCTTGGACAGTTTATCCAGTTCCGTCCTGATTTTCTCACTTTCAGCCCTGGCCTTTGTTTCCCACTGGGCGTTTGTCCTGCTATTCTCAAGAATCCTTCGGACACTAACCACCGCAATCCGGGCGGGTTCTATCTGGTCCTTTGTCTTGGCCCAGCCCTGCTCGTAGCCCATACAAAGAGAGATTACCGCCGCCAATAATATCCCGATGATAATATTTCCTGCTTTCATAGCTTAACCTTTCATATCATAAATTTATTAAAGCTGAAGTTTTGTAAAAAATCACGTTAACAAAATCAGAACAACGCCCCCACTGAAAAGCTGAATGCCCGTGTCTCGTCTTCGTCATCCTTCATAAACGGCGCCGCTAATTCAAACCTCATAGGCACCGGACCGAACCACTGTGGAATCAATATCTGCAGACCCGTACCCACCGAAGCCCTGGCGCCGCCGGAATCTATTGTACCGGCATCAACGAAAAACAACAGCGAAATCACCTCTTCGGTAAGAGGCACCGCAACTTCCGCATTTGCGAGTAAAATCCAGTCACTGCCTATCGGGTCCTTTTTTTCCGCTCCGACGATAGGGGTGGTGGGATTGTACTGCAGCCCCCGCGTGCTGACACCTCGATAGTCAAATCCTCTCAAAGAGCCAGTTCCGCCGGCATAAAACTTCTCAAAAGGCGGGGCATCGCCGAGAACCGTTGCCCCGTGCAGTTTCACCTCAAGAATGGTCTTTCGGTCCGCCAGATCCTGATAAAGCGTCCTGTACCACCTCTGGGTGCCGCTGAGTATCCCGAACGTATAGTCGCCCCCCACCTGTTCGTAGCCCGCGTTAAAATGATAACCGGTGCTCGGCGTGAACCTGCTGTCGGTCGTATCTTTGCGAATGTAAAGCTTTGCACCGAACAAGTCATTTTCGCCTCTGACATCCCGAATTTCCCTCGGAGCGTCTCTTTCAAGGTCGGTAACATCGACCGTCTCTGCTCGAAAGGAAATACCTCGCCGCCACTTGTCCTTGTACCTTTTCTCAAAACCGAAATATCCTTTCAGCCTCTCTTCATTGTATGATTCCCTGAATCTCTCAAAGCTCGAACCTACCACATCAAGCGAGACGGGCTTGTCGAAGAGATACGGCTCGGTAAAACTGATTGAAAACATGTCTTGTACGGTGCCCGGCTCAAGCGCGATTCGCAGCCGCTGGCCCGCTCCCTTAAAGGCTCTGCCCCTGATTAAATCTCGAAAACTTTGGGGCCAATCGGTGATGTCAAAGTTCCGCTGGTCGAACACCAGGTGGCCTATTAAACCGCTGTCACTGGCAACACCGGCACCCAACATCACAGAACCGGTCTGCCCTTCTATAATGCTGACATGAGCATCCCGCCGGTCCGGCTGCGAGCCAGTCGCTCTTATAAATGTTGACTCGGTCAAAATCGTTCTCTGTATCGTTTTCTCCAGCTCACCCGTCCCGTCGCCGCGGGCGACACCGGCATCAAACCATTGCCCGGGGGAAAAATCCTCTTCATCCAGAATTCTGCGTATAACCTTGTCTTGAGTCGATTCGTTACCTGTGATTATAACCTGTCCAATCCTGAACCGCCCGCCCTGGCTAATCTCAAAATGAGCGACCACCTTTCCCGGCCCCATAAAGGAGCGTTGATGCCGAACCTGCGCATCAACAAATCCAAGCTCCTGATAGCGACTGAGAATGTGTCTTGAGTCGAAATCAGCCTTTTGTTTACTATAGAATCCGCCGACCTGCAGCCTCATACCTTCCGTTAGCGTCCGGCTGTCAAAAAATTCGTTGCCGGTGATAATAATCCGCTCGATTGTGTAAACCGGTCCTTCTTCTATTGAGAACCGAACATAAGCAACTTTATTATCTTCACTGAATCCTGAATCCACTTCTATCCTTGCGTCGAGAAAGCCCCTTTTCTGATAGACATCCTGAAGCTTTGCGACATCTTCCGAGATTACCCCCTCCTCGTAATAGACCGGCCAGAAAAGATATTTACGGGTCCGCGTCTTGACCGCTTTTGCAAGCTCTTTGCTCCGGATCGACTCGTTGCCCTCAAATTCGACCCGCCGGACCTTGACTCTCGGTCCCTCTTTGATTTCGTAAACCACCCTCCCCTGGGAAAGGCCGGACTCATCGAGGCTTATTTCAACAAACGCATAACCTCCTTTGTGATAAAGTTCCACCATCCGCGCAACCCCGTCTCGTATCAGAAATAAATCGAGGTAGTCTCCCTGCTTAAACGCCAGTTCTTTGGCCAGCTTGCCGGAATTTATTCGATTATTCCCCTTAAATGCCAGCAATCTGACAAGGTTCTTTTCGACGATTACAAATGTCAGCTTGACCGCGCCTTCGACAACGGCGGTGTTATAGTAGGCGTATTCCACACCCTCAAGTGCGGCGATTCTCTGAGTATCTTCGGTTGCCGAGGCTGCATCGAACAACCGGCCCACCCTGGCGCGGACGGTTGACAAAATCTTAGCTGTAGTTATCGTAACATTACCCTGCGCCTCAATAGAGCCTATGCGCATTTGTTCCGGGCCCGAAACATCGCCGGCAACCTGCGCCCGGCAGTAACCGGCCGAAAACAGCAGAATAAAAATAAAAGCAAACCACAAACCTGATCCCCGGCGCAAATGTCTAAACGTCCCGGAAATTGTATTGTCCTGCACTTTTGCGCCCTTGCGCCACTGCATATATGCAACCATTTCGACTCCCTAAAATGGAACCTCTGTGCCCGCATCCTGTACATATACTTTATCCTCTTTGGTCTGTGAAAGGTTCTCGAATCTCGTGAACCGTCTGTCGAAATACAATTCCACTGTTCCGGTTGGTCCGTTTCGTTGTTTAGCTATTATGATTTCAGCTACATTTTCTTTATCTTCGTCACCGGATATCCCCCCCGTACGCATTGTGCTTCCTTCCTGATCTTTCTCCCCGACTTCCTTGTTAATCTCTTTCTTATAGTAATCTTCACGGTGCATAAGCATGACGACATCGGCATCCTGCTCGATGCTGCCGCTTTCACGCAAATCACTCATCCTCGGCCTGTGCCCTTCCCTGTGTTCCGGAGACCGGTTTAATTGGCTGAGCACCACCACCGGAACATCCAGCTCTTTAGCCAGACCCTTCATATATCTTGAGATTGTGCTGACTTCCTGCTGACGAGACTCAACACGGCCACCGAGCTGCATTAATTGCAGATAATCAACAACAACGCACTGTATATCGTACTGGCTCTTGAGACGCCGGCACTTCGCCCGAATCATAAGCGGAGTGAGACCCGGTGTATCGTCAATATAAATAGGTTTGTCAAAAAGCTCCCCGCCCGCATGCTGCAGTCTCTCAAACTCACCCTCACCAATCATTCCTTTTCTCACTCTTTGCATATCCACCCTTGCGCGACTGCACAAAAATCTTTCAGATATTTGCTGCTTGTTCATTTCCAATGAAAACATTGCCACCGGTATGTCCCTGTCTGCTCCTATGTGTTCGGCGATGTTCAAAGCGAAGCTGGTCTTGCCCATACTCGGCCTGCCCGCTATGATTATCATGTCCCCCTTCTGCAGGCCGCAAAGCCATTCGTCAAGTTCATAGTAACCGGTGGGAATCCCGGTCAAAATTCCCGCAGGTCCATCCGACTTGCGTGCCTCAATTCTCTCGAAGGCCTCTCTTAGAAGGTCCTGCAGTTGTACCGCGATACCGCTCAACCTTTTTTCTGAAATGGCAAATATTCTCCGCTCGGCCTCATCAAGCTTTTCATAAACCTCGCCGCCTTCGTCATAAGCTCCACTAAGTATCTCATTACCGGCAAGTACCAGGCTCCGAAGCAAAGCTTTGTCCTTCACAATCTCGATATAGTACTCGACATTTGCCACCGCCGGAACCGACTCTGCAATCTTTACCAAATACTCTACGCCCCCGACTGATTTGAGCTTTTTACGTTTCTTCAAGTCGTCACGAACAAGCACCATGTCAAAATCTCTCTTGTCTTCATACAGGGCTACCAGTGATTCAAAGATTATCTGGTGCTCCGGACGGTAGAACGACTCTACACTCAACTGTTGCACAACCTGTCCGATACAGACAGGGTCGAGCATCATTGAGCCTAATACCGCAGCTTCTGCCTCCAGCGACTCGGGCATCGTCCGGCCGGTTATATCCGGCATAGAACCGTTCTGGACGGGCCGGACGGCGTTATCCTTCTTTTTCTTGGCCGGCTGATTCAACTGTCTCATCCTGTGATACAACAGTTACATTGACACTCGCGGTCAAATCCGGTGCTATCTTCAAAGGAACCTGGTGTGTTCCGACCACCTTGATGTGTTCGCTCAACTGAACCATATCATCGGCTATCTCAAAGCCCTGCTCACGAAGATTGGCTGCAATATCCCGTTTGGTAATCGAACCGAACAGATGTCCTAATTCATTGGCCTTTGCCGCCAAAACCGCCTCAGCGCCTTCAACCGCCTCAGCTGCACGCTCTAGTTGCCTGCGAGCAAGTTTTCTTTCCTCGGCACGTTTGGCCTTGGCCTCAGCCAGTGCCTTTATGTTCGCCTCGCTCGGCTCGGTTCCTAACGCCTGCGGCAGCAGGTAATTCCTGGCGAAACCATCTTTAACCTCCACTACGTCTCCGAGGAAACCCAGATTCTCCACGTCCTCGCAAAGTAAAACCTTCATAATCAACCCCTGATTTCTATCTTCCTTCTTCCGATTTCCGTCTCAAGTTTTAACTTGTAAACGGCAACAATGCCATGAAACGCGCACGCTTGACGGCCGTTTTGACCTTTCTCTGACAAGATGCACAATTACCACTTCTCTTACGAGAAAATATTTTCCCCCGATTTGTCAGAAGCTTTTGAAGTACATCCACATCCTTATAGTCAATATACTTCTTGCCTTCCCTGCAAAACCGGCATTGCGTCTGCTCCCGTATGCCGGCCGGAGGCTTCCTTCTTCTCCTGCTGTTTGCCGTTTTGTCTCTCATTGCAGTTCTTACCATTCCACACTACCTCAACATAACACTCACTTACCGTCGCACAACCATAACTACAAATCCCGTATCCGGTTGAATCGAGCCACAAATATCCCGACTTACGTTACGGTTTTCGTTATATATTTCACCGGGTCCAACACAGCTCAAAAAGGTATATCATCATCGGTCGCAGCCGGAACCTGGGAATCCGCATCCTCACCACCCTCACTGGTCGAAGCGCCTCCCCCGTAACCGGTCCCGCCGCCGGAACCGATAAACTGAAATCTCTCGACCGTAACCCTCAACTTGCTTCGCCTCGAACCATCCTGTGCCTGCCAACTGTCAAACGTCAACCTTCCTTCAACGAGCAAAGGCCGCCCCTTCTGACAATACTTATTGATATTCTCGGCACTCCTGCCAAAAGCCCTGCAGTC
Source organism: Planctomycetota bacterium (assembly GCA_013349435.1). Taxonomy (GTDB): domain Bacteria; phylum Planctomycetota; class Phycisphaerae; order Sedimentisphaerales; family Anaerohalosphaeraceae; genus QNBT01. Next base: position 20,887 of record DUZQ01000036.1, read on the forward strand.
CACAAAGCAGGTTTCCTCCCGGGCGGTTCCGTCCTGACCCGTCCACTTGCGATTCGTCGCCAGACCAAAGTCCACCACCGCCGTCTGGTTTGGTGTATAGGACAATTGTGGATCGCGCGTCAGATTTCCCAACAATATCACTTTGTTATAATTCGCCATATTAATCTTCCTTTTTTATCCTCAATAACCCAGTTTGCCTCGGCCTGCCGGTTCGGCATTGTCGTTTATACATATTCAATATTGTCGGCTTAGCTCGTCGGTGGCGTTCATTCTGTTGCCTGTTTGGACTCCGGCTCCGTCGAAAGTTCCGTTTCCTTAGTTGTTTTTCGCCGGACGGGTGGGCTACTGGACCGTTCTGCGGAACTTCCCGGTGACTCCTTGGCTTTTGTTGTTTTGGGTTTTTTGTCTTCAGTTTTTTTTGAAGCTTTCGCTCGGCCCCTTGCTTTTGACTTCGTCGCAGACTTTTTTAACGCCTTTGTTTCCGCTCTCGCACTCGCCGGTTTGGCCCGACCGGTCGCAACATCAGATGATTCAGTCGTCGCCGGCGGGGTCTTTTCCATATCCTCGGCGCTCATCTTGTCCGTGCGAATTATCAGCATACGCATAATCCGCTCGGAAAGCTGTACCGACCTTTCAATCGCTCCAATCCCGGCCGGATCGCCACGGAAGTATGTAAGGATGTACGTTCCCCTGCTCTTGCCATTAATATCATACGCAAGCCTGCGCTCGTCCCATTTCTTCGACGACACTATCTCGGCATCACCTCGCGCCAATATCTTCTCTATGGCGTCATTTATACCTTTCCAATCCGCCGCAGCTTCACCCGAATCGACCAAAAACAGTCCCTCATATAATCTCTTTTCGTTAGTACTCAAGCCAATATCTCCCTTATGCTAAAATCCTGTATTCCAAATTATATACGCTTTTTTTATCTCTTAGACTAATATTCTGTCATTGCTAATCTTATGAAAATAACAAGCGTTCTTATTGCTTTTCGGCTTCTGGACTCCCGTCCCCGCCTTCGCGGGGATGACATTCCTTCGCGGGAATGACAAAACACGGTATATTTTCACAAATTTAATGTTGACAGAACACTAATACGCAAAAACCATTTACTTCGATATCAGGCCTCATTCATTCCTGGCGTTAAACTTATTCATTGTCGCTTCGGCGCCTTCTTTGACCCAGCAAATCACCGCTTCCCGCGCCGTTTCCACCGCTTCAGCTAACTGTTGTTTCTCCTTATCATCCGGCCTGGCCAAAACATAACCGGTGGCATCCTGCCGCGGGCTTCGGCCGATACCCACACGAACGCGGGCGAATTCGTTGCCGCCCAGCCTGGCGATAATATCTCCCAGACCATTATGGCCGCCTGAGGACCCCTTCGCTCTGACGCGTATTCTTCCCGGCTCAATCGCCATATCATCCGTTACAACCAGTATATCCGCAGGTGACAGCCTGTAAAACCCCGCAGCAGTCGCCAAAACATGACCGCTGCGATTCATATACCGCTGCGGCTTCAGCAGTATCAGCGTCTTATCATCAAGTCCGCACCTGCAAAAAAGTCCGCCGAATTTCCTTTTCTTTATTTCTACTCCCAAATGCCGGGCCACACTGTCAACAACATCGAACCCGGCGTTATGTCGTGTCCCGACATATTCAGCGCCGGGGTTGCCTAATCCGACCACCATTTTAATCCCGCCACTGTCGCACGAAGCATCCGGCCCGCCTGTCACATCAGGGGCAATCCTTGACCAAAGCTGTCCAAAAAAACCTGACGTCAAAATCTATAATATCCGGAGCCAAACAACTTTTTATTCAGAACTATCTTCCGCTTCCCGGTCAATCTTTTCGGTAATGACCTCGGGAGTCGCAGGCATCTCTTCTTCAAGCTCTTCAGTGCTCTTGGACACCACAATAAGATGACACGTAAGCACTAATGTCCCAGTGTCGGTCACCAGCTTAACACCTTCCGGAAGCTCAATATCCCCTGCATGAATCGCGCCGCCTACTTCCAACTCCTTAACCGAAACCGGTATAACTTCCGGAATATCGCTTGCCCTGCACTCAACTTCGATGTTGTTAAGGTGCTCATCCACCATGCCGCCCTGATGAGTCCCTTTCGCCGTGCCCTTTAACTCAATTGGTACCGTCACCTTGACCATCTCCGCCAGATCAACACGAACCAGGTCCGCATGAATAATGCCCTCACCGAGATGGTCATACTGAAGCTCTTTGACCAGCAGCGTTTCCGACTGCCTGCCCACCTTCATATTGAACAGCCGGTGACCGTGATGTAACATCTCAGTAAAAGTATGCAAATCCAGCGAAACAGCCACCGTTTCGGCGCCGTGTCCGTACACTATCGCGGGAATCCTGCCGGTCCTCCGCAGCCTCGCAGCATGTTTCTTGCCTGCCTCTTTTCTTAACTCAGCCTTCAAAGCAACCGTTTCTGACATATCGCCCTCACAAAATTCAATCTTCTTCAAACATAATACTTACCGACTCATTATTGTGTATCCTGTTTATCGCCTCACCGAGAAGCTCCGATACCGTCAAAACCTTTATATTCTCAAGGGAAGCGGACTTGTCATTCAAAGGCACCGTGTCGGTTACTATCACCTCATCAATCGGCGAAGCTTGGATACGCCGGACCGCCTCCCCCGCCAAAACTCCATGCGTGGCTCCGGCTAATATCATCCCGGCACCCCGGTCTTTCAGCAATTTTGCCGCACCGCATACTGTACCGGCTGTTGTAATCATATCGTCACACATCACTATGTTTTTGCCCTCGATCGTACCGATTATTTCATCGCAGCGGACCTCGCTTCCGCTCACACGGCGCTTGTGAATAATCGCCAGCTCGCCCCCAAGAGCCGAAGCATATTGAGCCGCCGTTTTCATATTACCGACGTCAGGCGCCACCACCGTCAAATCAGTAAGCCCCCTGCCCTTGAAATATTTAACCAAAACAGGCCCCGCGGTCAAATGGTCAACCGGTATGTCGAAAAAGCCCTGTATTTGTTTTGCGTGCAGGTCTATCGCCAAAATCCTGTCGGCACCGGCGGTCGAAATAAGATTGGCCACCAGTTTTGCGGTTACCGGCACCCTGCCTTCATCTTTACGGTCCTGCCTGGCATAGCCGAAATACGGTATCACCGCCGTAATACGGGCGGCGCTGGCCCTGCGAAGACAATCCAGGTATATCAGCAGCTCCATCAGGTTGTCGTCAACCGGAGAGCACGTCGGTTGAACAACGAAGCAATCCCTGCCGCGAACATCGTCTTCCAGCTTGATAAATCTCTCACCGTCCGGAAAACGCTCTATTTTAGCCGCTCCCAACGGTATCTTAAGATATTTGCATATAGATTGAGCTAATTGCCCGTTGCCTGTACCGCCGAAAACTTTAAGAGGATGATCCTTCATAGTTATTGTTCTTCCTTAAATGAACCAAAAACAACATTATCCTGCAGTACTGTCCCGTCCCGCAGATAAGCGAAAGGCCCCACCCGGCAATCCTGCCCGATTTCTACTTCTCCGTGAATATAAGTAAACGGCTCTACAACCGTATCGGTTCCAATTTTTGCTCTGGCATCTATCCAGGTATTATCCGGGTCAACTATTGTAACACCGTTATTCATAAGCTGGTGCTGAATGCGCTGCTGCATAATCTTGCCGGCCCGGCTTAACTGCTCGCGGTCGTTTACGCCAAGCGCGTCCTGGGCGGCAACGGCCGTTACAGCCATTACCTTGTGCCCCGTGTGGATAATAACATGAAGGGCGTCGGTAAGATAATATTCATTTTTAGCGTTGTCCGGTGTAATCCTGTCCAAAGCATCAAGCAATACAGGCCCTTCGAAGCAGTAATAGGAGGGATTGATCTCTTTGATTTTACGCTGCTCATCCGTGCAATCATTATCTTCAACAATGCCCTGAATATTCCCGTATGAATCCCGCAAAATCCTGCCGTAACCGGTGGGGTCCTCAAGTATGCTCGTCGCCAAAGTCGCCGCCGACATCTCCGAGGTGTGCTTGTCGATAAGTATCTTGAGCGTCTCGCTGCGAATCAGGGGTCCGTCGCCGCAAAGGATCAACACCTGCCCCCCGAACCCGGTGATATGTTCCTTGCAACACATGACCGCATGGGCAGTCCCCTTCTGCTCGCCCTGCTCCACAAATACAATGTCATTACAATCCCTATATTGCTCGATTACCTGCTCTTTGTTGTAACCCACAACAACAAATATCCTGCCTATGCCTGCTTGCCGGCACGCATCCAGAACATACGCCAACATTGGTCGGCCGCACACCTCATGCAAAACCTTCGGAAGCTTCGTATTCATCCGCTTGCTTTCGCCGGCTGCTAATATTATCGCTATCCTGTCCGCCATCAAACCTACTCACCTACTCACCAACTCACCGATTCACCTACCCGGCCAGGACTCGAACCTGGAATGCGAGTACCAAAAACTCGAGTGTTACCTATTACACCACCGGGTAATGCAATTGACAAATTTTTATTTACTATTGACTATTGAGCTTTTTAGGGATACCGGCGGCTTAGCTTTTAATCCTATATCTTGCAAAAGACCTTTTATCAATCGAAAAATAGTCAATAGACAATAGTCAATTCTTCTGTTGTCGCGGAGCCCGCTTCGCAACGGACCGGCCTGGCCCTGTCGGAGGCTTGAGTCGGCCAAGCCGCGATTGCCGCCGACCCCAAATCCATAACTAAAAACTATATCGCCACCCCTTGCGACAGGGCAAGTTCAGGTCAACAGTTTACCCACACCCGTCCACTTTGCAACATCTTTTTCAAAAAATCCGCCCAAGAAGGCAAAAAAGCCATTTTGGGGCGAAAAAGACCGTTTTAGAACGGAAATCCCTGCAGGAAATATTGCAAAAAAACCTGAAACTACCATCCCTATGCATACTTGCTCGCAGCCCCAATAATCAATATGCTCAGCAATACTCCAGAAGGAGATATTTAGTTTAAAAAGGTCTATTTGAAGTTTATGATGCCGAAAATGTTATCATCCCATTGCTCAATGAAGTCCTCAAACGAAACATAAAGGTTAACTTTCACACTCCAAACGCCCTTAACGCCCGCTTTATCACCAAAGAATCAGCCAAATTGATGGTTCGTGCCGGTTTCAAAACCTTCTATCTTGGCTTTGAAAGCAAATCATCCACCTGGCAGCGGAAAACCGGCTCGAAAGTTACTTCCGACCAACTCGCCCGGGCAATCGGGCATCTTCTTGGAGCTGGAGCAAATCCAAACGACATAACCGCATATCAGATTCTCGGCCATCCTCAGATGGAAACTCAGCGGCTTGAAGATTCAATGGAATTTGTTTGCGGCCTCGACATTCGGGGTATGCTGGCGGATTTTTCACCGATACCCGGTACGCTTGACGGTGATTATTCCGGAAAATATGTCGATATGACCGAGCCATTGATGCACAATAAAAGTGCTTTCGGAGCCATCGCCTTCGGCTTCAAAGAGATAAACCGCTTAAAAAACCTCCAGCGAAAACTAAATCGAAACATTCCCCAAAAACCTGCATAATTTAAATTTCGCAAGTTACAATTTGCTGACTTTAGAAGTATAATATACAAAACAGTTATTTTTAAAACTCTTGTGCTGGAGAATTGAAAAAACATGAGTGCAAAACAGAAAACACGACACGTATTCATCAGGACTTCATTGATACTTTTTATAGCTCTTGTGTTGTACCCGTCTCTAACATTGGCCAAAATGGCCGAAGAAGTTATATCCGGCCAATTAAAAAAATGGCACAGGATAACCCTCACCTTTGATGGCCCAATCACAAACGAAGGAGCAGAAGATAATCCCTTCCTGAATTACCGGCTCGACGTCATATTCACCAACGGCAAGAACCGTTACATTGTTCCCGGCTTCTATGCAGCCGATGGTAACGCCGGCCAAACCGGTGAGAACTCCGGCAATAAATGGCGAGTCCACTTTGTACCGGATGAGATTGGACAATGGAATTATTCGGCGATATTCGCTCAGGGTAAAAATATTGCTTTGAAATCTTTCCAGGGCAACAAGCCCTTCGCTTCAGGACAATTCACCGTTGGCCCCACAGACAAAACCAGCCCCGACCACCGCGCCAGAGGGATGCTCAGATATGTTAAAAAGCGCTACCTGCAGTTTGCCGAAACGAAAGAATTTTTCCTCAAGGCCGGTGCCGACAGCCCCGAAAATTTTCTTGCCTTTCGCGACTTTGACGGCACATTCGACTTGGCGGGGCTAAAAGACGAGGGCGAAGCCCAGGGTGAACAATTTATTCACACCTACCAGCCACATGTTAAGGATTGGCGAAAAGGCGACCCCACCTGGCGGGGCGATAAAGGTAAAGGCATTATCGGGGCACTGAATTACCTCGCGTCTAAAGGGATGAACAGCGTCTATTTCGTTACCTATAACATCGACGGCGGGGACGGCAAAGACGTTTGGCCCTGGGCCGATCCCGATGAAAGATTACGCTTTGACTGCAGCAAGCTCGATGAGTGGGAAATCGTCTTTTCCCACATGGACAAACTCGGCATTATGCTGCACGTTGTAACTCAGGAAGAGGAGAACGACCAGCGTCTTGATGATGGTAATCTTGGAACGCAGAGAAAATTGTATTACCGCGAGTTAATTGCACGGTTCAGCCATCATTTAGCCCTTACCTGGAACCTCGGTGAAGAGAACACAAACTCCACCGCCCAGCAAAAAGCCTTTGCAAAATATATTAGGGACCTTGACCCTTACGACCACCCAATTGCCCTGCACACTTATCCCGATGCCCAGGACAAAATATACACACCCCTGTTGGGTTTTGAATGTATGGAAGCAGCCTCCCTGCAGACCCTTGACGCTCACCGGCAAACACTTCTTTGGACCAAACGCTCCGCCGAAAACGGCAGACCTTGGGTAGTATGCCTTGACGAAATTGCCCGTGCAGATGTCGGTGTTAAACCGGACTCGCAGGACCCTACACACGATGTACCAAGAAAAGAATTCCTCTGGGCTAACCTTATGGCCGGCGGCGCAGGCGCCGAATGGTACTTCGGATATGAGTACCCCCACAACGACCTAAATTGCGAAGACTGGCGCAGCCGGGACTCCATGTGGAACTTAACCCGATTCGCCCTCGAATTCTTCCATAAATATCTGCCATTCGGCGAAATGAGTAGCGCAGACAACCTTACCTCTTCAAAAAACAGTTTCTGCTTTGCCAAACCGGGACTAATCTACGCCGTTTATCTCCCCGAAGGCCAAACCACAGAACTAAAACTGTCCGTCGGCACCGGCGACTTTACCGTTAAATGGTACAATCCGAGACAGGGAGGAAAACTCCTTACCGGGTCAGTCAAAACCTTTTCCGGTTCAGGTACTCATGCAATCGGCCTGCCTCCCTACGACCACCACAAAGACTGGCTCGCACTGATTAGACCGGGCCGGCGTCACTAAACCTGCCGGCTACTTAAGGATTATCTCGACAGGATATTAGTGTTTTAGAGCGGCTGGTTAAGCGTTACTATATTGGGGCGAAAGCCAACCTGCCTATCGGTCAATCATTCTTCACCCATGTAGGGATAACGATAATTTCGGGGCGGCAGGAATGTTTCCTTGATATTTCGCGGCGAGACCCATCGTTCAAGGTTAAGCCAGCTTCCCGCCTTGTCATTCGTGCCGGACGCACGTGAGCCCCCGAACGGCTGCTGGCCCACTATCGCACCGGTCGGCTTGTCATTGATGTAAAAATTACCGGCCGCATGACGCAGTGTATTCATCGCCTTGACGATTGCGCCGCGGTCAAGGGCGAATATGGAACCTGTCAGCGCATACGGCGAAGTCTGGTCGCACAAATCAAGTATTTGTTCAAATTCATTTTCCGGATAGACATAAACCGTCAGAACCGGACCGAATATCTCCTCGGTCATCAGCTTCGACTTCGGGTCCTTCGACACCACAACCGTCGGCTCGATGAAGTAACCCGTGGAGTTGTCGCATCCGCCGCCGATGATAACCTCCATATCGGTACTATTTTTGGCGTGTTCGATATACCCGCTGATCGTCTCAAAGGCCTTTGCGTCGATAACCGCGCCCATGAAATTCCCAAAATCGGTAATATCGCCCATCTTAAGCTCACCAATTCGGCCGAGCATCTCGTCCCTGACCCGGGGCCATATCGAATCGGGAATATATGTTCGCGAAGCCGCCGAGCACTTTTGGCCCTGATACTCAAACGCACCACGAACAAGGGCTGTAACCAGCGTGTCAACATCCGCACTGGGGTGGGCGACGATGAAGTTCTTGCCCCCCGTCTCGCCGACAATGCGCGGATACGAAACGTACTTGCGAATGTCCGATCCGACCGCCAACCAGATGGTTGAAAAAACGTATGTGCTTCCGGTAAAGTGAATGCCGCCGAGCCTGACGTCGTCAAGGGCTGGTGGCGCCACAACAGGACCCGGCCCGGGAACCATATTTATTACCCCCGGCGGAAGTCCGGCCTCCTCGAGAATTTTCATAATAAAGTACGCCGGAAGGGCCGCCGCTGACGCCGGCTTCCAAACCACCGTATTTCCCATCAGCGCCGGTGCCGTAGGCAAATTTCCCGCAATTGACGTAAAGTTAAACGGCGTTATAGCCAGCACAAATCCATCCAGGGGCCGATGCTCCATATAGTTCAATACGCCCGGCGTGGACGTCGGCTGGTCGCCGTATACCTCCTGCATAAAATGCGGATTGAAACGCCAGAAATCTATCAACTCGCACGCCGAGTCTATCTCCGCCTGATGTGGTGTCTTGCTCATATTCAGCATAGTCGCGGCGTTCAGCGTCTGTCGGTACTTACCGGCCAACAAATCCGCCGCTTTGAGAAAAACAATCGCCCGCGCGTCCCAGGGCATCTCTCCCCACATCCGCTTGTTTTTCTGAGCCGCATCTATCGCCTTGCCGACAAATTCAGCATTGCCCTGGTGGTATCGGCCCAACAGGTGCTGATGATTATGCGGACAGCGAATATCTCCAAGATTATCACTGCAAACATCCTTGCCGTCGATTATCATCGGAACCTGGGTCTGCCGACCGAGCAGTTCCTCCAGTTTCGCCTTAAGTTCCGAACGTTCTTTACTGCCGGGCGAGTATTGCAGACCAGGCTCATTACGCGGCTGAGGAATTTGAAAAATACCGTTAAACATCTATGTCTCCTTAACTTCCATCATCACATTGTCATCTTTTTAGATTCACGACCGACAAAACGCTGCAATTTAGCACATCGGCGACAAAGATTCAAGCACCACATCGAGAAAGAATGTATCGGTCTGAATCGCAAGAAAGCTGTTTTGTGCTATTTGTGAAACTTGTGAAACTTGTGCAAGAGGATGCTTTGTGTAACCAAATGTGCAAGTAAAAGTCAATTCTTCGCCCGATAAAGAACAACCTCTTGGAATCTTTGCCTGAGCACATTTACTCGATGTCCGATAAGTATTAA
>DUZQ01000037.1 GCA_013349435.1 Planctomycetota bacterium
TTCTTCGACGGTGCTGCGAACCATCGTGTCCAGATGCGAGTGAATCTGTGATTCGTCAATTTTTATAACTTTATTCAAGTTTTTTCGATTCTGCCGTTTTCATTATTAAGCCCTTTCTCTGATCGATTTAATGTTTCGTTTTTCCTTAACCATCGACCAGATTGAGTGCTTTTCTACATGGCCCGATAATAATGTGCGAAAAATATTTTACCTTATCGGCGCTTACAAACCGGCTTACAAAAAATGCTTACTCTGATAGTAAATCGTTGTCTGTGATTGTCTCTGACAGAGCTATGTAAAAGTTTCCTACTGCTAATGAAGGTGCGATGAACAAGTCTTTACAAATGGCAGACTTAGAAACAATAATGGAGTCAATGTCGCCAAATGACATCGGCTCAGAAACCAACGCGCCCGGCAGGATTCGAACCTGCGACCTACGGATTAGAAATCCGTTGCTCTATCCGGCTGAGCTACGGGCGCTTCAATCATTAAACGTTTGTAGTATAGCAACTTACTGCACATCGTGTCAACTCTTTGCCCCAAGTTACGCGGTTTTGAGGGTAGATAGGGTTCTTTTGATAGTGCTAAGGGCAATTTTTGTAAAAAGCCTTTACTGCTACACATTAACTGCAACTGCGATTTTTATCGGCTATTAAGCCTGATATGATTACAGACGATATAAAGGTCATCGTGTCAAGCTTTTTTATGATGGTGGAAATTATTGAGAGAGGACGAGCATGAGTTCAAGAAAGTATTTATTTTTGCTCAGGGCATTATCATTCGTTTTGGTGGTGTGGTTATTTTTTACATTTCTGTTGCCGGCCGGGGCGGCGGACAGGGCCGGCCAAGAAACCGGTTCGGAAATAATTGGAACGGATATTGAAGATGAAATCGCAAATTTGCTCGAGGAAATCACTACGGAACGAAGATTTGCCATAGAGCGGCATTTCGAATCGATACTGAGCTGGCTTCAGGATGCTACAGAAGCTGCGATGTGCAAAAAGGATGCTTCGCTGTCTGCTCTCGGCGAAAGCGAAAGGCAATTGAAAAAGGGTATATATGAAAGCAGGGAGCAGGTACCGAAGGAGACCGGTCTGGGTTTGCTGTCATCGATACTTTATAGCGTACGATTTTCATCTGTGGTTATAGACGGCAGGATTCTTCATGAGGGCGAGATGATACATGGCGTGGAGGTAGTAAAAATAAACACCGATACGGTTGAGCTTTGCAAAGAAGAAACGAGGTGGCATCAGGAGGTCGGCATGAGTTTTCCTGCAGAGGCCGGCGGTGTTTAGGTGTAAGTTTTTTGGGATTTCACACATTTTGAAAAAGCATATCAAAGGCCGGGATGAGTCCCTGATTGGATTCGGCCCCGTGCAGGCTGCGCAAGCTACTTTGTGTCTCTTTTTCTTTTCGACAAGAGCAGCAAATTTCTGAGTTGGTTGGCTCCCGGTGCGGTGAGCCATCGTTTTTCGAAGTCGGGTTCCTGTGCGATTTGTGCGATTGCCATGAGGGCGCGGAGGTGGTAATTTCTTTCGTCCCTGCTTCCGGCCAGGATGAATATTGTTCTGACGGGGTCGGGAGCGGTTGAAAATTCCACCCCATCGACGGCTCGAACGACCAGGATGTCGAACTTGTTTTCACCTTCCACTATAATGTGCGGTATTGCAAGTCCGGGCTGAATGACGGTGGAGCCTTCGGCCTCCCGGTGGAGGAATTTTTCGAAGAGTACAAACTCATCGGCTTCGAGTCTTTCGGAAAGTATATGCGCAGCTTTTCGGAAGACCTTCTCTGCCTTTCGCCTGCCCTTAATATCCAGAATTTCACATTTTTTTATAAGCAGGTCGAATCTGTCCTCTATTATCTGGTCGCGTTCGAGGAGTATGTCGCGAAGCTCATCTTCGAGTGTTACGGATTCAAGCTGTTTATCAGTAACACGGGTAACGATGTGCATGGCGGCCGATGCTCGTCGGACACGCTTTGAGACATACAGGACATACCATGCGGCGCTGAAAAGGACAAATGCGGCGCTGATGAGCAAGGGAACTTTTCCCATGTCAATTACGAGTGCTCCGTAAGAAATGACGGCGAAAATTTGAATGTACGGATACATTGGTGATTTGAACTGCGGTCTGTAGCTCTGGATTTTGCTTTCGCGCATTATGATGACACTTGCGTTGGCGAGGATAAAGAGTATTATCATCAGTGTCGAGGCGGTCTTCACGAGGGCTTCTATGTCGAGAAAGACTATTGCGACTATCATGAAGCCGCCGGTCAGGCCGATGCTTAGATGCGGTGTCTTGAAGCGGGTGCTGATACGTGCAAAGAAAGGGGGCAGTAGTCGGTCTCTGCTCATCGCCATGGGGCAGCGTGAAGCGGCGAGTATTCCTCCGTTTGCGGTGGTTATAAAAGCCGCAATAGCCGCCAGGCTCAGAAACGCAAAGCCTGTGGTCCCGGCAAATTTTGAAGCCGCCAGCGATATAGGTGCGTAGTTTTTGGAAAGCTCGGCACCATCGACGACACCTACGGTAACGGCAATAACTGTAACATATAGCAGGGAGACAACGGCCCAGGCTAAAATCATACCGAGTGGCAGATTTCGTCCGGGTTGGGTAACTTCTTCTGCGATGCTTGCTACCTTTGTGAGGCCGCCGAAACTGATGAATACCAGACCCGCAGTGGCGATAGCTGACAGCCATCCCTTTTGCATGAAGCCGGAATACCTTGCAGGCTCAACGGCTGAAGTTCCGAGGAAAACAAAGCCCGCCAGTATCGCCAGCAAAGCAACGACAAGAACGATTTGAAATTTGCTTGTGTGTTTTACACTTACGGTGTTCAGGGCGCAAAAGCCGACACAGCAAACGACGGCGATGGCCTTGATATGAAACCGGCTAAACTCGATGGGTGAAACCATCTGCAGAACGACCTCGATGAGTACTGCCATACCGACAATGGCGAATGCGCTTTTTAATGCGAGGGAGAACCACCCGGCCATGCCCCCGAACAGACCGAAAGCGGGACCGAGACTTCTTTCCACAAAGAAATATGTACCGCCTGCCCGTGGCATTGCGGTGGCAAGTTCCGCCTTGCTCAGCACGCTTGGTATCACCAGAAGTGAGGCTAAAAAATAGGCCAATATGACGGCGGGGCCGGCTTTTGCGTATGCAAGGGCGGGCAAAACGAACAGGCCGCTGCTTACCATAGCGCCGGAGGCGACGCAAAAGACGTCTAACAAGCCGAGCTGTTTTTTGAGTGCTGAAGTCTGGTCCATCACATAATGCCCTTATTGGATGAGATTATATCCGCTCAGCTTTTATACAGCAAGAAAAGCCGGGAGCAGTTTTTTAACCGCAGCCCCTGCCTACGCGGGGGTGACATTCCTACGCAGGGACAAGGATTGGATATTGGATACTCGAAAAAATTTTGCCACCGAGGGCACGGAGGAAGTAATAGATAGATAAGGTATTTGTAAAAGTCAGGGTGAAAAGAAGGTTGACTAAACAGGAAAAACTCATTATTTTGTCATAGGTAAATATGTTCTTTCGAAGAGATGGTTCTTTACAATGAAAAGGGCAAAGATAGAATGAGCGTGCCCAGAAAAGTCGCAAGACTAATAGAAAGCTTCGACAGCAATATCGAAGCCTATAAAGACCACAGATACAATGAAACACAATTGCGGCACGAGTTTGTTGACCCGTTATTTATGGCTCTCGGCTGGGACGTGAACAACACCGCCGGTCTTGCCGAGGCATACAAGGATGTCATACATGAGGATTCTATCAGGATAGGTTCTGCCACCAAGGCGCCGGACTACTGCTTTCGCATCGGCGGAACCCGCAAATTCTTCGTAGAGACGAAAAGGCCTTCGGTTAATATCAAACAAGATGTAAGTCCAGCCTTTCAGTTACGGCGTTATGCATGGTCTGCAAAGCTGCCTACTTAACAGGTTTTCTCACCCGGATTCAGGATTGCAGGATCTCTTAAAGACACAGATTAGTGCTTGCATCTTCTCTGTAAAATTGTAGAATACCATATACGGTTTAGTGGGAAGGGATTAGCGCGATGAGTGGCGATGTAAGTGACAAGAAAAGATTGGTTGCTATAACCAAAGGCAACCTAGCCAACAATCATATATATCTTAGCGGGCATCATGATTTCTTCCCCGGCGAGTGCTACGGAAATTCAAAGAAAAAAAAAGGGGTTGGCAAGGAGTTGACTCTCATGGTTGAGGGATTAGACAAATCCGTAAAGACCGATATTGGTGTCAATGGGGCCAATGGCAGGCCTCGCAATTTCTTCCGAAAGCGAACTTGGGCGAGGGAGTTTTTTGAAAAGCATGAACTTCGCGAAGGTGATGTAATCGCCATCGAAAGGCTCAAAAAGTTTACGTATCGAATTTATCCGTTCGAGAGCAAAAAGGTTCGTGAGGGAACGGCCATTCCCGACCATTGGCCGGAAGTGGATCAGGAAAAGCCAACAGCAATAGACCTTTTTGCAGGTTGCGGTGGGATGTCGGTAGGCCTGATGAAGGCAGGGTTTGAAAATCTTCTTGCCGTGGAATGGGACCCGTCTTGCTGTGAAACATTAAATTTTAACGTGCCTCTTTATCTTCTAACTTTTTATACAAGGAGGAATTAAAGTGCGGCTTCGCTATAGGGTCATCATTTCTTATGCAGACATCGTCAAACGAGAAGAAATGATGCTTCAAAGGGGAATGAATTTCAGAGCTAAGCCGAATTATTCTATTATATTGATGAGCGTTAGAAAAGGAGCACCATATCGAGACTGCTGGCACGAAGACTCAGAACTCCTTGAATACGAAGGACATGACGAACCAAAACGTGGTGATCTTGACCCAAAGAAGGTAGACCAACCAATCCGATATCCTGGAGGCAAACCAACTGAAAACGGCAAATTCTATGATGCGGTTATGTCTTACAAGGAAGGTAAAACCAAACCTGAAATTGTTCAGGTCTACGAAAAAATCTATCAAGGAATTTGGAGCGACCGGGGAAGATATGAGTTGACCGATGGAAAAATTGTATTTGATGGGCAAAGAAATGTATTCCGATTCTTTCTGAGACCCACAAAAACACCATATGCAAAAGAACCTTTCCTGAGAGAAACTCGGATAATTCCAACACATGTGAAAGTCGCGGTTTGGAAACGAGACCAAGGTAAGTGTGTAAAATGTGGTTCAACCAAGAACCTTCACTTCGATCATGACATACCCTTTTCGAAGGGAGGTAGCAGTATCACAGCAGAAAATGTACGTCTACTATGCGCGAAACATAATCTGTCAAAATCGAATAAGATAATGAGTCTCGGCCCATGGATTTCTGGTCTTGCTTCAATAATTTGTTCAAAGACTGGTTGAGAAAATACTGTTAGGATAAAAAACATGGAAAAGGCTGTCGCCTTGCTTAAAAATTCTGTAAAAGAGTACGAAATACTTGTGGGCGAAATATCCTCAAATGAAGGTGCTGAAAAAAATGTCGATTGGTTTTCGGTAGAGGCCAAGCTACAGTCGGAAGCCGATTGGACTATAAACGGCGCAAGATGTCTGGTGCAACTTGTTCAGGACTACGGTAGCTTTATACTCCGGAATGCGCTTGCCTTGGCCCTTGCGGCCAATGTAGAAGATGGCGAGCTAAATTTTTAACTGTCCAACCGGTTTAGTGTAGACTTAAAGTGGGCGTAGGGAAGAGAATGCGGCTCTGGTTTACTTGCCAAAGCTTAATTGGATTCTAATAATGTGTTTAAGAATGGTACTACCCGACCAAAGAAGAAATTGCAATTGTTGAAGAATCTGACCAAAAGTGAACGAAGATAATGTAAAACATTACTTTGTTGACGAAGCAGGTGATCTTACACTCTTCGACAAGAGAGGAAGAATAATTGTTGGCTGTGCAGGCGTATCAAATTTCTTCATGCTTGGTGTCGCTGACTTACCGGATCCAATACATGCTAATGTTGTCTTGACGAAACTTCGAAAACAGCTACTTGCGGACCCATACTTCAAAGGCGTTCCCTCAATGCAGCCAAAATCTAAAAAGACTGCGCTTCACTTTCACGCCTCCAAGGACTTGCCTGAAGTCAGAAGAGAAGTGTTCAAAATCTTAACTCAAATAGAGGTTAAAATCCAGGTCATCATCCGCAGGAAGATGGAGCTTGCCTTAACTGCTCGCTCTGCATATCAGACATATTGTAAGAAATTTTCTCCGAATGACGCCTATGACGACCTCGTAAAACGCCTCTTCAGAAATCTCTTACACAAGGCCGATGAAAACCGTATTGTTATTGCCAGAAGAGGTAAATCTCCTCGACTAAAAGCTCTCCGAAGCGCAATCGATAAAGCCAAGGTCAACTTTCAAGAAAAGTGGGATATTCAGTCTGAAAGTCAGATTACAATACAGGCAGCCTATCCCTATCAGTTCGCAGGGCTACAGATAATCGACTACTACCTCTGGGCTTTGCAACGTCTCTATGAACAACAGGAAGACCGTTTTTTTGATATGCTTGCCCCAAGATTCCGAATGATTATGGACATCGACGACAAGAGAAACAAGCCTTATGGCGAGTGGTACACAGACCACAACCCCCTCACGGTGCAAAAAATAAAGCCCTCAGCAGGCTAGGTTCGTGCGGCCAAGCCGCATGAACACACGGCATGGAGCCGACGTTCACCCGCTTCGAGCTATCTATAATATAACCGATTTCTTGAAAATGTCAAAGCTTTTTCAGATAAATTTCACACAAATTTTACGAATCTTAGGAGGCCTATTCCTGAGTATTCGCCCTCATAATACCTAACCCTTGCCAATTAAAGCACTTACCAACCTTGCGCCCGAAACACTACGCTCGCTTACTAACACCCGCACAAGCATGTCTCGAATAAAAAACAAGAATACACAGCCTGAAATAATAGTGCGCTCAATGACCCACCGAATGGGCTACCGATTTCGTCTTCATCGAAAAGATTTGCCGGGAAAACCAGATCTCGTTCTTACAAGACAAGAAAAGGTGATTTTTGTTCACGGCTGCTTCTGGCACAATCATCCTAACTGTGGTAGGGCAAAACTTCCAAGAACCAACAGAGCTTTTTAGAAGAAAAAAGTTGAAGGTAATAGAAGGCGTGATTCGAGAAATACTCGGCTACTAAGAAAAGACGGATGGCACGTAGTGACGGTTTGGCAGTGTAACCTCCGGAATCAGGAACGGGTCCTTAAAAGGTTGGAAAGGATGATTCAAAATTAACAAGGGAGGAGGCGCTCGATTTCGCCAGCTTAAGAGGCAGATAGAGGCGACCGACGTGCGGATAGATAAACTTGTTTATGAACTTTACGGGCTGACCGAAGAAGAAATAGGAATCGTTGAGGAATCAAGTTAAATATCGAATATCGAACACCGAATGTCGAATAAAGGAGAAGTGGTGCGAAATATCGCACCCTGCCGCTGACCGAAGAAAAAATAGCAATCGTTGAGGAGTCTTTTCGTATTGCGTGATGCGTATTGAGTATAGCGGATAGCGTTCCGGGTACAGATAGAGAGAAAATCTCTAAATCCTAAACCCGAAATCCGAAACAAATACAAATAGCAAAATCCAAATGACCGAAACCGGATACCGCATCAAGAAGAAAAATGGTGCGAGAAGTCGCACCCTGCCGCTTTGTTCCGTTCAGAATGACATCTTTTCTTAATTCTCTGTGGCTCTGCGGGCTCGGAGGTGGGATAACAGTTATTGGCCGAGGGCTTCGAGGTCGGCCAGGTCCTTTTTTCGGCCAAGCGCTCTCTTGTTGGTGATGAAGTCGGCCTTGCCTATGAAGCAGGCCGGCACACCGTCATAATCGGCCCTTACTTTGTTTTGCTCGGCCTCGGCCCAGTCAACAGCGGTAAGTGAAGTCATAATATCAACACGAACGGGAGGGACTCCAAGCTGGACTACATTGTTCGGCGTCGTAAAATCTGCCTCAGACAGATCGAGCGAGCCCAGGCCGAATTCGTCCAATGCAGCTAAAATACGCTTTGCATTTTCGGGGTCTGATTTTACCAGCAAGTCGATATCGCCGGTGAAACGCGGCGCACCGTAAAAGGCCAATGCGTATCCGCCCACGATTAAGTATTCAACATTGCGGGCGTCGAACAACGCGAGCAGTTCTTTGAAGTCTTTGGGTATCTCCATAAACCTGCCGTCTCAAAAAGTCCACGGCGGCCAGCCTTTCAGCAGGGGACCTGGCCAGCCAGTACCGAAGGTTCTGCTTTATTTCGTAATCGGCATCCATACGATGCTTATGTACCGTTCGTTGAATCATACCTTTATTATACAAAAAAAACGCAAAGAGTAAAGCGAAAAGCGGAAAGCCGTTGTGTCGCTTCGCGAAGCTGTTTAATGTGGCTGCTGTTCTTCGACAAGCTCCGTTCGACCCGACTTACAGCAGGCAGTACCGGCAACTGCGCACAGGATGACAAACTCAATGCCGGACTTTCAACGTCAAATTTCGAGTATCCCAAATTCTGTATCCTGTTTCCAGGAGTCGATGTTTATTCCTGCTGGAGGAGCTTGACGGCCTTTTCGGCGTCTTGTTTTGAGTCGAAGCCGATGTAGAAGATGAACCTTGCACCGATTACAGCGGCGCTGAATCCGCGTAGAGTTATGCCGGCGTCTGCAAGGATTTTGGTTACATCGGCGGCAAGGCCGGGCTTGTTGTCTCCCTCGACGCGGACAGAGCTTACACTTGTTGAGACGTTGAAGCCCAAATTTGCCGCCGCAGAGATTTCTCTGTCTCCCCGCAAAGGGGTAACAAAGACGACTCCGTTACCGGGGTCTTCGGGTGTGCGCCTTGCAATGACAAAGTCAAGGTCGGCGCCGGCTTCTTTTAGGCTGGTAAGCGTCCTGTATAAACCGCCGACCTGGTCCTTGATGGGAGCGGCCCACACATTAACATGTTCGACGATAATGTCCATAACAGTCTCCCTTTTTTGTGTTTTGATGGTTGGTTTCTTGCCTTGGGGAATATTATCGTATATACCACGGCAAGACGGCAAGAAAAAAATGTGCAGAGAAAATACATAAGGGCACAAGGGCATAAGGGCCTGTGGGCAAATCGGTTTTAGAGTGGTCGGGAGCGGCCCAGTCTTATATATTCGAGCAGCAAATCCGAGAGGCTCTGGATAACGTCCGTGTGTCTGCCCCAGAGGTTTCGCTTCTCGTAAGGGTCTTTTTCCATATCGTACAACTGACCTTCTGACAGGGGTTGTGGTCTTTCTATCCCTGAGCCTGGGGTCTCAAAGATTACCTTAAACTTTCCGCGTCGAACGGCAAAGACGCCGCCGCCGGAGTGATGAACAGTCGCCTGGCGCAAGGGTTTATCGAGCTTTTCGCCGAGAAGGGCCGGCAGGATATTGTAGCTGTCTTCGCCGGCATCCGGGGGGATGGGTGTCTGGACAATCGCGCCGCAGGTCGCCATAAGGTCTGTGAGACATATTACCTCATTGCTTGTCGAAGCGGGCTTAATCTTTCCGGGCCATCGGGCAATGAAGGGTACACGGTGTCCACCCTCCCAGATAGATGCCTTGAAGCCGCGAAAGTCCCCTGCGGATTTATGACCTTTCTCGCCCTGGAGAGGTCCGTTGTCGCTGGTTACTATGAGCAGGGTGTTGTCGGTCAAATTCATTTTATCGAGGGTGTCAAGTATTTGCCCAACGCTCCAATCGACCCATGCAACCATATCTCCGCGGGGACCTTCGGAACTTTTGCCCTTTATAAAATCAGGGGGAAGGTGTGGTTCATGTGGTGCCGACAGTGGTAAATACAGGAAGAATGGTTCGGAGGGTCTTTTGCTTTTATGTTGCTTTATAAACTCGACGGCCTTATCGACAAAGACCGTATCGACATCTTGATGTTTCCAGCCGGGGACCATAAGGCCCGGGTCGCCGGGCACATCTTCACCCGGCATGACGGAGGGAATGCCGACGGTCCGGTCATTTTCGATAAAACAGTAGGGCGGGTCGCATGTCGGGCAGCCTGCGGTGCCGAAGAAGTAATCGAAACCATGCGTAGTCGGGCCTTCGGTAATGGGTTTAGAGTAGTCAATCTTTTTGCTTACTTCGGTTATATAATCCACCGGCCAGTCCAGGGGTTTCCAGAAGTCAACCTTTTCGCCGGGCTTTACCTGCCAATTAAAACCGACGTGCCATTTGCCGATGCATGCGGTTTCATAGCCGTGCCATTTCAGGAATTTTGCCACGGTGGTTCGGCCCGGCTCAATCAAGGGGGGATTGAAGCCGACAAGGGCACCTCTTTTTAGCCGGGTTCGCCAGCCGTACCTTCCCGTCAGGACGCCGTAACGTGTGGGTGAGCAGAGCGAAGAAGGCGAATGGGCATCGGTAAAGCGTATGCCGTCTGCGGCGATTCGGTCCATATTGGGTGTTGGAGTCAGCGAGTCCGGATTATAACATGTAACGTCGCCATAGCCCATATCGTCGGCCATAATGAAAATTATGTTTGGGTAATCAGAAGACCTGCCGGCGAATCGCCTTGATGTTTCGGCACAGCCCTGAACAGCTAATGCTGCTGCGCCCCAACTTACGGCCTTTAAAAAGTCGCGCCGTGTTTGAATTTGCCTGACCAAAACTCTTCCTTTCTGTTTGAAATTTATCGTTAGGTTCCCGGCAATTCAGCGGGGTCATGGCTTTCCTGTAAGCGTAGTTTTACGGCCTTGAGTCTTAAAACCATTCCGCTCGTTTTGTCCGGTGGTCTATAATAAGCTTTTGTTGCTGATTTTCAAGCTCATTTTGCAGCATTTTATGTAAAAAATAACTGTGGGCTGATGCAGGGTGATAGTTTGAGATTCGGGCGGCTTGCGCCGCCGCGCTTCTGTTTTCTTTCATTCCCGGCAGTACTGACGGACCGCGCTTCTGGCGTGAAATCGGATATGTTTGTGCTCATTTCCGTTGAGGTAATTGTAGAATCCGGTGTGGAACGCCGGGGTAAGATGAAAATCCAGGTCACCCAATCCTTCGTTAACAACTACAAAGGGCAGGCAGGTGCCGGGGCTGAATCAGGTTGTGTTATGTTGCACATACGCTGCATTTCTGTTTGTTACCGAACGCTGACGTTCCCGGTTCCGTTTTATGGCCGGTGTTTAAGAGCAGGGAAATGATTTTTCTACAATTGACGCATATCTTTTTGCTGGTATAATGAGGGATTGACAGGCTGTTTTTTATAGTGAGGACTATATCGGTGCAGGCTAAGAGTTTAAAAGAATTGGCTGAACATGTCGGTGGTGAGGTTCTCGGCGACGGCGATATGCTGATAAATGGGGTTTCGACTCTGGAAAGAGCCGTTGCCGGTGAAATCAGCTTTTTTTGCAATAAAAAGTATGAGCCGCTCCTCAAAAGCACCAGGGCAGGCGCGGTGATTACGGCCGAGCCGGTCAAGACGAAAGCCGCCCTTTTGATTGCAGAGGACCCATACTATGCCTTTATGCAGATTGTGGTTTTGCTGCACGGCCATCGAAAGCATAAAAAAGTCGGTGTCAGTGAGCTGGCGTCCGTTGCAAAAACGGCGAAATTGGGTTCGGGGTGTAACATCTACGACTTTTCTGTAATCAGTGAAGGTGTGCGGTTGGGAAGGCATTGCCGTATTTACCCGGGTGCATTTATCGGCTCGGGCGTGAAAATGGGCGATGACTGTATAGTGTACGCAAATGCGGTCATCTATGACGGATGCGAAATCGGCAGCCGGGTGATTATACATGCCAACGCGGTTGTCGGGGAGGATGGTTACGGCTTTGCTACACACAATGGCGAGCATCACAAGATTCCACAAATCGGCAAAGTTATATTGGAAGATGATGTTGAAATCGGGGCGTGTTGTACGATTGAGCGTGCGACTCTTGACGATACGGTGATTGGTAAAGGAACCAAGGTCGGTGATATGGTAGCGATTGGTCACGGAGCCAAGATAGGGCGGTATTGCCTTTTGGTTCCCCAGGTTGGTATAGCTGGCTCTGCGACATTAGGTCATCATTGTGTTCTCGGTGGTCAAGTGGGTGTTGTCGGGCATATAAAGATTGGAGATATGGTAACAATCGGTGCGCAGGCGGGTGTTATAAACGATGTACCGGACGGTGCTACGGTAATAGGAGCGCCGGCGATTGATGCCGATAAGGGAAAGCGTGCGTATGCCCTTATCGAGTACTTGCCGCAGATGCGAAAGAGAATCCGCGAGCTTGAGAAACGCCTGGCCGAACCGGATAAGACCGGTGAAAAACTATAAATGGAAAATGTACTTGGTTTGATAGCGGGTCAGGGACGGCTTCCGTTTCTCGTAGCCGACGGTGCGAGGCGAGCGGGCCTTCGAGTTGTTTGTGTCGGGCTGGGAGATAATGCCGAGGCATCGTTAGCAGAGCATACGGACATTTTCCATAAGGTACCGTTAGCTCGTGTTGGCAGTTGGATTAGAAATCTGAAGAAATATGGTGTTACCACGACGATAATGGTGGGTCGTGTAGCCAAGCGAAGGATTTATACGCCGTGGCGTATCGTTCGATATCTGCCCGACTGGCGTGCTGTCAGGATATGGTATTGGCGTTTGAGGGGTAGGGATAAACGTAACGATACTCTTTTATGCGCATTGGCAGATGAATTGGCCAGCGGCGGGATTTATCTGGAGAGTTCGATAATGTATTGCAAAGAGCATCTTGCCACAGAAGGTATAATGACGGCACGTGGGCCGGGTTCTTTTGTGAACGCCGACATTGAGTTCGGGTGGGAAATTGTCAGAAAGCTCGGTGAGCTTGATATTGGTCAGGCAATTGCGGTAAAGGAAAGGGAGGTAATCGCCGTTGAAGCCATCGAAGGTACAGCCGGGATGATTGAGCGGGCGGGAAAGCTTTGCCCGAAAGGAAACTGGACGCTTATCAAGGCTGCCAAGCCGAATCAGGATATGCGATTTGATGTGCCGTGTGTCGGGCCGGATACCGTTAAAAGTCTTGCGGCAAACGGCGGTAAATGTATTGTACTCCAGAAGGACAAAGTCGTAATTATTGACAAGCCCGAGACCATTGAATTAGCGAATCGCCTTGGTATAGCGATTGTGGGCTATTGATTTGTAATGTACACAAGAGCCGAGCATAGGGGTTTTGAAAAAATTCGCGTCGGCGGATGGACAGTGCTGGTCAGCAGCGACTTTGGCAAGGCATCCGAAAGTTTGTTTCCGCCGTTCGGACAGACCGACGGGGTCCGGGGTCCTTTTGGAGAGGTACCTGCTTCGGATTTTGCCCGCGTCTTTAAGTGCTCGGTTGTTTTCAGGGGTTGGTGTCATCGGCTTTACGTAAAACAGTTTCTCTTTCGCTCAACGTGGGATTTTCTGAAGCACATTTTCAGAGCCAGCCGGGCAAAGCGTGCTTTTTTTGGTTCTCTGATGTTGGCTGAACAGGGCTTTTTTGCAGCTGAGACGGTCGCTCTTGGCGAGCGAGGGTTCGGCCCTTTGTGCACGTCGAGTTTTTTGATAACCCGCGAACTGGTCGGTGCCGAGGACCTCTATTGTTGCTTCGATGGTAAAAATAAAGACATAGTTTGTAAATCTCCGGGTGCAAAGCGGCGATTTATAAGAGCACTTGGTGAGACAATCGGTCGTATGCACAGGTCGGGAATATTTCACGGTGACCTTCGTGCGGGCAACGTATTTGCCAAAAGCAGTAACGGCACGTGGCGGTTTTTCTTTCTCGATAACGAGCGCACCGGCAGGTTCGGGGTGTTGCCGAGTCGGCTTCGGCTAAAGAACCTTGTCCAGTTGAACATGCTTCAAAGCGAGGCTGTCAGCCTGACGGACCGGATGAGGTTTTTTAAGGCTTACCTTGCACAGAACAGCGATGTTCGGAACCGGTGGAAGGAACTTGCCAGGCGAACTGTCATTAAAACTCGCAGGCGTTTGCAGCACCGCTCCTGCGGCGATATGTTATGACCTGCTGTTAGTCGGCTGGAAGCCCACGTAAAACGTGGGGCTGAATTTTGTCGTGGGTACGTGTCGCAGATTTCGACATACACTATCAGAATTGACGGATTTCTATCTGTTACCGTACATTGACTCGTAATAGTTTTGGTAACGGCCGGAGACAACGTGGTCGAGCCAGTCGCGATTTTCGAGATACCAATCTATAGTCTTGTTTATCCCCTGCTCAAACGTGACTGAGGGTCGCCAGTTCAACCTGCTTATTATTTTTCCTGAATCTATTGCGTACCTTCTGTCGTGTCCGGGCCTGTCTGTTACATGCTTAATGAGAGATTGACTTTTACCCAGCCGGTGCAATATCAGGTTCACAACCTCCATGTTGGTCTTTTCATTATTTCCGCCGATATTGAAGATTTCGCCGGGCTGCGCCTCGGTGAGCACCTTCCAGACGGCGGTGCAGTGGTCATAGACATAAAGCCAGTCTCTGACATAGAGGCCGTCGCCGTAAATCGGCAGCTCCTTTTCGGAGAGAGCATTGTTTATCATTAGCGGTATCATCTTTTCGGGAAACTGATAGGGGCCGTAGTTGTTCGAGCATCGGGTTATGTTATATTTGAGGCCCCAGGTGTGTCCGAAGGCCTTTACAAGGTGGTCGGCGGCCGCTTTACTTGCTGAGTATGGTGAGTTTGGGCTAAGTGGTGTATCTTCGGTAAATTTACCTTCCGGCCCGAGAGCACCGTAAACCTCATCAGTTGATATCTGTATGAATCTTGCGACATTTTTATTGAGAGCCGCTTTTAGTAGTATCAGGGTACCTGTAACGTTTGTTTTGATAAAGACGTCCGGCTCAGCGATTGAGCGGTCAACATGGCTTTCGGCGGCGAAATTGACTATGGCATCGATTTTGTGCTCATCGAGCAGGCTCTCAACGAGTTTTGCGTTGCAAATATCGGCCTTTACGAACTTGTGATTTTTGTTCTCCATACACCCGGTGAGATTTTCGAGATTTCCGGCGTATGTGAGTTTGTCGAGGTTTACGACGAAACAATCGGTTTGTTCTTCAAGCACCATTCTTACGAAATTGCTTCCAATAAAACCCGCCCCGCCTGTAACAAGTATTCTTCTCATAACTGCTCCAAAAAGTGTTGTAAGGGACCCTTCCAGTTTTTTATAGGCTCATCAAGCAGCTCCTGCATCTTACTGCAATTGAAGCAGCTATTCAACGGTCTGACGGCGGGGCTTGAAAAATCGGTGCTTTTACAGGGACTTAAGTCAACGGTCGCGCCGAGTTTGTCGAAGATGAACCGTGCCATTTCGTAACGGCTGACATACCCGGCCGCCGCAAAGTGAAAAATCCCTTGCGGCATATTCGGCAGCAGTTTACAGATGGTCTTGGCCACCTCTTCCGTGGCTGTTGGTGAACCGACCTGGTCATCAACCACCCTTAAAGGCTCCCCCGACCCTGAACGCTCGATTAGCTTTTTCACAAAGTTTCTACCCGCCGGACCGTATGTCCATTCGACACGAATTATACAGAACCGGCACCCACTTTGAGCAAGGAGCTTCTCTCCGGCCAGTTTTGACTTTCCGTATGCATTCAGCGGATTAGTAGGGTCGGTTTCTGTATAAGGCCTTTCGCTTCCGCCGTCAAAGACAAAGTCGGTGCTGATGTGCAGGACATTTGCGCCTGCATCGGCAGCAAGTTGTCCGAGGTTGCCAACGGCCTTTGCGTTTACGTCGTATGCCAAATCGGATTCCGATTCGGCTTTATCGACGTTCGTATATGCGGCACAGTTAATAATTATGTTTCCCGGGGCAACGGCGTCTTCCAACTGCCGGGTGTTTGTGATGTCAAATTCGGGCAGGTCGTAGAGTTTTGCTTTTAATCCGTTTTGAGCAAGAATTTCACCCAGGTCTGTACCAAGCATTCCCTTTGCCCCCAAGACGACTACTTGCCTGTTTACGCCGGTCATTATTTATCCTCATAAGGTGGGAGCGAATCTTTTGAGATGTCTTTTAACCTCGAAAAAGCCGCATCTTTTGGTAACAAGAGGGGCCTTTCAATCGGCCGGTCTGTGCCGAGGTCTGGTTCAAGTATCAAAACCTCCGGAATTTTAGCTTCTGAAATCCTCAAGCCCTGCCCCCTTTTTTCACGAGTTCCAGTAGGTATTTACCGTACTCATTTTTCTTTAGAGGTTGTGCAAGTTTTATGACCTGTTCGGCGTCGATTAGTCCGAGATTGAAGGCGATTTCTTCCGGGCAGGCGATTTTTAATCCCTGTCGCTGCTCAACCGTCTGGACGAAATTTGCGGCCTGGAGCATTGATTCGGGTGTTCCGGTGTCGAGCCAGGCTGTACCTCGTCCGAGGAGTTCAACTTTGAGTTGTTCTTTGCCGAGATAGATGTTGTTGACCTCTGTTATTTCCAGTTCGCCCCTCTTTGAAGGTTTTACCTGTGAGGCAACTTCGGTTATCTGTGAATCATAAAAGTAGAGCCCGACTGCAACGTAATTTGATTTTGGATGTTGGGGTTTTTCTTCAATTGATAAAACGGAGCCGTCTTTTTGAAATTCAAGCACTCCGTAACGCTGTGGGTCCCTGACCCAATAGCCGAAGATAGTGGCTCCATCTTTTTGCTTCGCGGCCTTTTGGAGGGACTGCACGAGCCCGTGGCCGTAGAAGATGTTGTCACCGAGTATCAAACAGGCAGGGCCCCCTGCGATAAAGGCTTTTCCGATGATAAAGGCCTGGGCAAGGCCCTCGGGGCGGGGCTGCTCGGCATAGGCCAAATTGATGCCCCACTGACTACCATCGCCGAGCAGATGTCTGTATAGTGGTAAATCCTGAGGGGTTGAAATAATCAAAATCTCCCGGATGCCTGCCAACATAAGTGTTGTCAATGGATAATATACCATCGGCTTATCGTAAATTGGCAGAATTTGCTTGCTTACGACCTGGGTGATTGGATATAATCGTGTCCCGCTGCCGCCGGCAAGTATGATACCTTTCAGATTCACTATAGCACCTTTCAATTGGGATATTACCGCCACGAATTGTAATAACAAATACAAACTACGTCAATATTTATACCACGATGCCCCGATTTTTCGGCTACAGGAAGAATTGACACTTGATATGGTAAGAGCTGGCCCTAAACCGGCTAAGTTTTTGCCCCAAGCACCAGTATAATGGGCAATCCGGCTGAATTGACGCTTAGTAGCTATCTTCAAGGTCTTTTAGCATCTCTTCAAGACTGGTGGAAAGGTTTAACCATATATCCTCATCGATTTCATCTTTGATTTCGCTGAGCCAGTCTAAGAAATATTTGATTTGCTCTATTTGCTCTTCAATGCTCGGCTCTGCCTGCGGCTTTGCCTCAATCTCGCTTGCTTGTGCAGTAATTTCAGCCAATAACATCGATTCAGCGCCACCGCCGCCCATTCCCATCATCCATATTCCCGTTCCTGATTCTCTCCAGCAGGCTTGCCAAAGCCACTCTTTGCCAAACACGGCAAAATCGACCAAGTTGATAAAATCGTCGTTGTTCAAATCACAGCGAGGATCCCAGTTGAGAGTTTCGTTTGGATCATCACCGGTATATTCGTCGGGGTCGTAACTTAACCATGCTTTGGCAAAGATGTCGTATTCTCCATCGTTTACAAGACCATCTCCATTCCAGTCTAAAGAATTTGAAATATCATCAGTACACGACACCTCGTCAGCACCCATATCGACATCAGTGTTATCAATCCTGTCTTCCGCGTCTATATCAACTTCTGTTGAACCGATATCGGTATCATCACCCGCATCGATACACGGCGAATCCGATACAAGGTGCAGGTTGTGGTCGTTAATATTAATATACGCAAATTTGGGGTCGCACTTCATATTGTTGTCGCCATACTTGGTACAGTCGGTGCTGTTAGGGTCAGCAGGATCGGTAACGCTCGAATAGTGGGCTGTCAAACCGCCATAAAACTGCGTCAGATCATCGTGATAGTTGTTGTTGTAAAAAATGCAGTTATATATGTCAGGTTTATAGCTGGGTGAACCTGAAAAAGATATCCCGTTTCCTTCATTACGCATGATCGTGCAGTTACGAACAGTCGGATTGTTCCCGGGGCTTTGAAACCTTAAGCCGTTATCGTAATTATTTAATTTATCCCAGCCATTATGGTGGATATTCGAGTTTAATACAACTGCGTTCGAACTGTAGGTGAATATCCCGTTCCAACCATTATCAAATATATCAGAATTTTTGATATGCAGCAATCCGCCGCCGGAATGGTAAATGCCGTCATCAATGTTGTTATTTATAGCACACCACCTGACTTTTACAGTACCGTTAACACACCTGATGCCCGTATCATTGTCTTTGATGCTCGATCTATAGATCGAGAAATTGTTACCGTACCCGTAAACACCATGTTCATCTGCTTTTTCAATAGTAAAACCATGCAGCTTGGTATAGTTGCCCATTGTTACAACATAGGTGTTTTTATAAATTTCATCAATATAACCAGTAAGCACAGTTTTTTGCAGGATAAACTCTCTGTCATTTGGATCATAGCTGCCTGGTTCATTGCCCACAAGGCCGCCATATACATATACACCGTCAGGGATGGTAAAGGTATCAGTAGTATTATCGCCGGGTGAATATTCACCTCCTGTGACCCAGACAACCTTACCGCATTTTCCTGCCGTTGCAAGGGCGTCTTGAAGGTCCGTATAGGCATTGGCCCAATTTGAGCCTGTGTTATTGCCTGTGGCGAATTTGTCCGTATAGACAATATCTTCTCCCCAACAATTGATGCATGTTTCATGTGCAACCGTTTTAATGGCAACGTCGCTTTCTGCGTAAACAATATTGGTTAATTCGCCTCCTGGTTCGGCATATTGATTGACAGTAACATTAAGAGTAAGAACAACAGGGTCATCCGTCGCAGCCAAAGCGCCAAGCTGCCATGTATAACTGTGTTCCTGGTAGTCATAATTCGGGTTGCTTCCACCAAAGGTCACACCTTTGGGCAGGTAATCTATAACTGTAACCCACTGATGGTCGAAATAATTAGGGTCAACAGTAATTGTATAAGTTATCCCGTCATTGGGATCAACGCAGGCAACAACATCAACTTCTTTGAAAAGACCGATTTTGTCGGCAGTTTTATATTGAGAACCTACAATAACACCGGCAGGACCTGAATATCCTTCTGTATCAATATCCGTGTACTCACAATCATCAGGGTCGGTTGTCCAACTGAGTGCATCATAGACATGAAGGCTATTGTCGTAAACCGTTAAATATAAATATCCCGTGTCTAAATTAATATCTGCATCTACTGCCCTTGAATCTAATTCCACGCCTACTCTGCCGTTTGTTTCATTCGGGTCTGTTAGTGATGTGCGAATAACATAATTATGCTGCTGTCCTCCAGCCTCGTGATTATAACCTGTCGTGTAAAGATATTTTGTACCTGCTCCATCGTTATAGACTGTTGCGCCGACGGCGATTTTGCTTTGTGAGTTAAGCTTTATGTCAACCTTGCCCGCATAAACCAAATCAGGTTCGTTGTCTTGAACCTGGAGGTCGTAATACTTAACAAAAGATTCACTTTCACAAAGATAAAAAAGCATGTCCTCTTCATCAAGACAGATCCCGTAAATCCCGCTTACATTATCCAGTTCGATAACCGCTTCCTCGGTCAGACTCTGAGTATCGGGATCATAGCTGTAGGCATGAATATTCGAACCATACCTCTCTGCTGAAAACAACAGGTTATAAGTTTGACTATAGACCAGACCTGCCATCTCCGGACTTACAGGTATGCTTTTAATATACTTCAGGGTTTTTGAGTTTATCAGTTCGATCTTATTAAAGCCGTCGAAACTCGCAAAAATAACTTCTTCCTCGAAACACGCCGCTAAATCTATCGCACCGGGGGACATCTCGCTTGATTGTGTCTGAAAGTTGATTTGAGCTCCAATAATATCATAAACCCTGACATTACTGGTTGAATGATTTGAAATTGCAAATACCGATTTTGCATGTGCCGATGAATAAAAAACAAATGTTAAGATAAACATACAAAGTGTGCACAGTGATTCCTTGTTAAACATCGTAAGTTCTCCTTAAGAATGAATTGAACTAAAGCTTACGTTTCCTAAGCAGCAGACCGCCTAAGCCAAGCAAAATTATCGAAGCCGGTTCCGGTATCTCATGGAAGACTATCTGGTCGTATGTCGAAATTGTATCGTCAACGAGATTGATACTAAACGGCGCGCCGCCTGACCAGAAGCCGGTTAATGGACTGCCAGGAAATGGATCATTATTAAACCCATAACCGAAAATATGAGCCCATGCCGTTGGCGCTGAAATAGTTAGACTGCCAAATATATCACCACCATGAAGTTCTATTGTGCTGTAACCGTTGGCACTTAAATCGTAAAACTCACCGTCATTTATAGTGAGTTCCCCATAAGAATGGGTGTCTATATCCCATATTCCTCCTGTGGTTTCCGAGATATTAATCGAATCGGTATCATGGATGATTGCGGTTGACCAAGCACTAACATTTAAACTATGTCCGGTCCCGCCTGTCATAAGCAAGGTGTCTGGATCCTCCATGGTACCGATAAGGTCCAGCCCCCCAAAGTCATCACCCCAAATAACTTCGTAATCGACAGCCCATGCCCTTGTTGCCATTACAAATAACATTAGAATTACAATTATTTTCTTCATTATTTCTTCTCCTTAAAATGAATTGGATTAAGGTTTACGTTTCCTAAGCAGCAGACCGCCTAAGCCAAGCAAAATTATCGAAGCCGGTTCCGGTATCTCATGGAAGACTATCTGGTCATAGGTCGAAATTGTATCATCCACCAGATTGATACTAAACGGTGTACCGCCTGACCAGAAACCGGTTAATGGACTGCCCATAAATGGATCATTATTAAACCCATAACCGAAAATGTGTACCCAAGTGGTTAAGTGTTCAATCTCTAAGCTGTTAAAAATCTGGCCTCCATGAAGATTGAGGGTACTATAGTCATCGCAAACTATATCGAAAAACTCACCGTCATTGATCGTAAGTTCGCTATACGCCGATACGTCTATATCCCATATACCACCATCGCCTCCTGCGATATTAAGCGGATCGGTATCTTCGATTACCCCGGTTGACCAACCGCCCATATTTAGATAATACGCGGT
Organism: Planctomycetota bacterium; assembly: GCA_013349435.1. GTDB lineage: Bacteria > Planctomycetota > Phycisphaerae > Sedimentisphaerales > Anaerohalosphaeraceae > QNBT01. The sequence continues at coordinate 21,166 of DUZQ01000037.1, forward strand.
CCCGCCTGTCATAAGCAAGGTGTCATAATCACGGAGGTCTAACCCTGGACTGTCATCACCCCAAGTAACTTCGTAATCGACAGCCCATGCCCTTGTTGCCATTACAAATAACATTAGAATTACAATTATTTTCTTCATGACTCGCTCCTTTCTAAAGGATTATATTAATCGTCCATATATACAACAAATGAAACCCGCATTTGGGTATAAACAAAATCATGTTTTTTTGTCATCAGATCCAATATCCGTATTAACCTGAAATATTGACCTTATTATAGCAGTAACTAATTCCTCAGTCAAGTCTTAAAGTGGCGCTTATAGTGGAAGTGCGCAAAAAAACAGGAGCACCACCGCATAGTGCTCGTTGTAGGCCCGCTAAAGCCTGCCAAGGACACAAGCAAGCAGTGCCCCAGATCGGGGCACTGACCCTTGTGCATCCCTTGGCAAAAAAATTAGCGGTTTACAACGAGAACGCCAAAAGTTCAGTGAACTTCAATATTAAATTGTTCGGCTGGCACTCAGCCAGCTTTATCACTCATTATATTCTCTGTAGCGACCGAAAAGCAAGGAAAAAAGCAAAGAAAACAAACAATTTTTACATCAAGACGTTTGCTCGTATTTATTACGCTCATAAGCTCACGCCAAAGCAGAAATGAACACACCAAAATTTTGTATTGGCAGTGGACATTTGCCGATAGTGTGGATATAATAACGGTTTTGGATATCTTTGAAACAGTTATCGGGAGCAAATTTATTATGAATACGAATCTAAGCCAGTTGGACAAGTTGGAAAATCAGAGCATTTTCATCATTAGAGAGGCCTACAGCCAGTTCAGAGACGTTGCTATGCTGTGGTCGATAGGCAAGGACTCAACGACCCTTTTGTGGCTGGTGCGTAAGGCCTTCTTCGGTAAGATACCTTTTCCGGTTCTTCACATCGACACGACTTACAAATTCAAGGAGATTTACGAATTTCGGGAAAAGTACGCCAAAGAGTGGAACCTGAATCTTCTTGTAGCAAAAAATGAAGAAGCTATCGCCAAAGGTATGAGTCATGAAAAAGGCGCTTTTCAATGCTGCAACGAGCTTAAGACTATGGCTTTGAAGAAGGCTATTGCCAAATACGGGTTCAAGGCTTTGTATCTTGGTATCCGAAGGGATGAGCACGGGATTCGTGCCAAGGAAAGGGTCTTCAGCCCGAGGGACGAAGATTTTGAGTGGGATTATAAGAACCAGCCTCCCGAGTTATGGGACCAGTATAAGACCAAGGCCGCCGAGGAGGAGCATCTTCGGGTGCATCCTTTGCTCGGCTGGCGTGAAATCGACGTTTGGGAATACGTCAAACGTGAAAACATACCTGTTACGGACTTGTATTTCGCCAAGAACGGCAAACGTTATCGCAGTATCGGATGCGAAACATGCTGCAGCCCGATTGATTCCGACGCGGACACCATAGAAAAGGTTGTTGAGGAATTGAAGACGAGCAAGATTTCGGAACGGTCCGGTCGAGCACAGGACAAGGAAGATGACTATATGATGCAGAAATTGCGTTCATTAGGATATATGTAAGGATGGCACAACAATAAAATACAATGGAGTTAAGTTTAAACATTGCAATTGGTGCAACGATTATAGGTCTGGTTGTGGGTATGCTCACAGGTATATTTGGGGTGGGCGGCGGTTTTTTGATGACTCCCGCTCTGATGATATTTTTGAATATACCGGGTCCTGTTGCAGTGGGAACGGACCTGACGGTTATTCTTGCAAACAGCAGCCTGGGAATGCTTAAGCGAAGGCGCAGTGGTACTATTGACGTTAAATTAGCCCTCACAATAGCCGCAGGCAGCGTTTTGGGTGTACTGGCAGGTTCATATTTTCTGGAATTACTTGATGATGCACCAAAACTAATCATTCTCGGCAAAGAACAGGAAACGGTTCAATATTGCCTGTTATGTATATTTATGGTTCTTCTGGTGTGGATTGCAGGATATATGTTATTTGATTATAAACGCAACCGCGGTAAAGCCCGTGAAAATCGGCTTGGCTCTTTTGCCGGATTTAAGGTGCCACCTTACTTGTATTTTTCGTCTCTTGAACAACCGCAACTTTCTGTTGTTACGCTATTGATTTTGGGGTTTTTTGTGGGTGTCCTAACAGGTCTTATAGGTATAGGAGGAGGCATCTTCTTGCTTCCTGCGCTTGTTTATTTTGTCGGACAGCCTGCCAGGAAAGCTGTGGGTACGAGCCTTCTTTTGGTTTGGATATCATCCCTCGCAGCGGTTATTCGCAAAACCAGCGTGGGCCATGTTAGTCTGTTGCTTTTGCTTTTTTTGTTGATTGGAGGCCTGACGGGTACATTACTGGGCACTAAAATAGGATTGAGCCTGACAGGTCCCAAAATTCGTTTGTATTTTGTCTATTTAGTCATTGCCGCCGTATTGACGATCGGATACAAACTCTGCGTAATGACTTTTTAATGGCAGGGCTTATGTAAAGAATTCAGTTGATTACAGACATAAAGTTTTCTACAGAGTATATTAATTTTAGATGAGGTTTAAGATGGACGTACTAAGTTTTGTAATTGTAGGTCATGTTGACCACGGCAAATCCACATTGATCGGCAGGCTTCTTTACGATACGGAATCACTGCCGCCGGACAAGATTGAGGAGATTAAAAAGGCCTCAAGTGGTCAGGGCAGACGGACTGAGTTTGCCTATCTTCTTGACCATCTCGAAGAGGAGCGCAAACAGGGTATTACCATCGATACGACACAGGTCTTCTTTAAGACGCCCAAGAGACGTTATGTGATTATTGATGCACCGGGTCACGTGGAATTTGTCAAGAATATGATTACCGGTGCATCACAGGCCGAGGCCGCTGTTTTAATTATCGATGTTGTAGAGGGGGTCAAAGAACAGACCCGGCGACATTCATATATGCTTTCTCTTCTCGGCCTTAACCAGGTTGTTGTGGTTCTGAACAAGATGGATTCGGTTGATTTTTCACAGGAACGCTTCGAGGCGGTAAGGAAAGACGCGGACGAATGGCTCAAATCGATAAATGTTGAGCCGATGCTTTATATTCCGATATCAGCGATTGAAGGAGATAACGTTACCGAAAGCAGTGCCAACACGAGCTGGTACAACGGTCCAAACTTTCTTGAAAGTCTGGACACTATGCAGAACAAACAGCCCCCCGAGAACAAACCAATGCTGTTTCCAATCCAGGACGTTTATAAAATAGACGACAAAAGGATTAACGTTGGCAGGGTTGAGGCGGGCGTTATTTCCGAAGGAGACGAAATAAAGATACTTCCCACCGGAGAGAGTACAAAAGTATCTGCCGTCGAAAAATTTCTCGAGAAGCGCACGCAGGCTATCGCCAGCGAATCGGTCGGGATGACAACCACGGATTCGGTGTTTCTCGACCGGGGTAATATCGTCTGCGTTCCGGGTTCAGAGCCGGTGTTGACCGATACCGTCAACGCCAGTATGTTCTGGATGACCAAGCGACCGTTCAGTTCGGATATGAAGCTTACTATCCGATGCGCAACCCAGGAAACAAGTTGCAGGATAGAGCGAATAAACAAACGGATCAACTCATCAACGCTTGAAGTAATCGCCGAAAATTCCGATGTTCTTGAGAATCTTGAAGTCGCTCAGGTTACCATAAAGACGAAAAAACCCGTCGCAATCAAAGACTTCAACGATGTTCAGGAATTGGGGCGGTTTGTTATTGTGCACGATGAGAATATCTGTGCTGGTGGAATAATAACACATGTAGGTTGATATCATGGCCGACCATCCAAAAACGGTAATAACAGGTCTCGACGGTGTCCCCTTCGGTATGATTAAATACTTCGCCGACAGTGGCGTGATGCCAAATACATCCGAATTGATTTCAAAAGGCATATTCAAACGGATGTGTTCGTCGATACCGGAGGTTTCCTGTGTCGCGTGGTCTTCGATGATAACGGGCCAAAACCCGGCGGCACACGGTATTTTCGGCTTTATGGACCTGCTCCCGAAATCTTACAAAATGACCTTTCCGAACTATTCGAGCCTGAAATCGGCGCCCTTCTGGGACGAATGGGCCGGCGAATCGGTGATAATAAACGTTCCGGGAACTTATCCGGTTCGTCAGATGAACGGCGTTCATATCGCCGGCTTTGTAGCGATAGATTTCGAGAAGAGTATTTATCCAAAACCACTGGCAGCCGACCTTAAACAGATGGGCTACCGTCTTGATGTGGATGCGCACAAGGCTCACAGCGATATGGATTCATTCCTTGCCGATGTGGATAAGACGCTCAGCGCCAGGATAGAAGCTTACCGGTATTTGTGGGATGCCGTAAACTGGCAGAGATTTATGCTTGTATTTACGTGTACGGACAGGCTGATGCACTTTTTGTGGGATGCGTACGAGAACGCTAACCACCAATATCACAGTTTCTTCTGCGACCACTTCAGGAAGATAGATGCTGTAATCGGCGAGATAGCCGGCCGAATGGGAAAAGATGATTTATTTGTTATGCACTCCGACCACGGTTTCGAGAGACTTGACCATGAAGTGCATATCAACTATTTGTTGGCAAGGGACGGTTTCCTGCAATTTAAGCAAGATGGTGAAATCACCCTGGAAAAAATTTCGCCTGACACAAAGGCCTTTGCGCTGGACCCGGCGAGGATACATCTGAATCTGAAAGGCAAGTATCCGTGCGGTTCGGTCGAGCATTCGGAGGCAGAGGGTATCCTGTCTCAGCTTGAGAGCCTGTTTGCTTCTTTGGAGGTGGACGGCAGGAAGGTCATAAGAGATATATACCGAAAAGAGCAGATTTATTCCGGGCCTTATCTTGATGATGGGCCGGATATGATTCTTGTAGCTGCTGAGGGCTTCGACCTCAAGGCCAAGCTAAAGGTCCACGCGTTAACGGGCAAAGGCCCCTTCACCGGCAAGCACACCCAAGACACCGCCTTTTTGTTGGTAAAGGGTCTTGCCGACCCCGCTATTGTCCCCGATGAGCCTGCTGTTTCCGATATAAAGGGCATAATAGAAAAAGGCTTGATTTCGGCCTAATCGCATTTTAAGTCCTGTTGCAGCAGTAGCTTACCAATATTCCTGTAGTCAGGAACATATTGATTTGAATTTTCACTACAAAAGAATGTATTTTTACACTTGACACCTCAGCGCTAGTACGCTATCATAATAGTAAGGCATCAGCGCAGCATTGCGGCACGTGGAAATCCGGTAAGCGGGTTTTTCTGCAGGTGTAAAAGTGTTTTCTCTCTCTGTATTTGAAATATTTAGTGGGGGTATCGGGGAGAGTCTGCGCCGGGAATCAAAATTCATAAACGAACCTTAAAGTTGGAGGATTTAAGCTATGAAGAAGCTGATAATGATTGCTATTGTATTGGTAATTGCAAGGTCACAGGTTGCGACGTCGTGCGTGGTGTGGCCGCCATGGGATTGCAGAAACATGGGCGAGGTTTTGTGGGAATTCACAGATGACGGGTGCGAGCCGACAAGTGAAGAATATGATCCTGCTTATTGCTACTATCCGGTCCTGCCGAACCCAACGTTCGGCACCCGCTATGCCGATGGCGGTCCGGTTTGGACATGGTCAGGCGGTGTCTATACCGTCAATGAAGAAGACAGCCTTTGTTATGCAATACCCGAAAGGAATGACCAGCTCTACCTGAGGCAGTATTTCGAAGTTGTTCACACATTAGTGGAAAGCGAAGACCCATCCCTAATCGGTTTGGGTCTGGAGCTCTGGGATATGTCAGAGACAGAATGGCCCGGCTGCCCCGAGGGTTATCAGCAATACTTTCCAGCAGGTGATACAGGATACCTCGGTGGATATGAATTTCCCGCGCCGACCTGGTCAGTGGACCTTGGTGGTGGCTGGTACAGAAGCACTTGGGTAAGTGATTTTTCAACGGATGGCAGTGTAGGTGAAGATTATTTTCCGGGCCTTTTTGATGCTACACACGCGACCGCCATTATCGGGATGAGCGACTTAGATGCAACTGGCTTTCAGATTGATGAGGTTTACATCAAGATGGTTTGGCACGACTACTCAGGAGGCATTACACCGGACGAGTTTTGGTATTGTACTTGTTTTGGACCACCGCCACCACCACCACCGCCACCGAAACCGGTTCTTGAGTTTGCTCCCGACTTTGATTATCTTTGTGAACCACAGGATATTGGTGGTCCGCCACCGGAATGCCCGGACACCGGCACCGTTGACGTCAGATTAAGCTGGCAGCCGGAAGAGCCTGATGCCGTCCATGTTTTAGTTGACCCCAATCCCGACAGTGAGACAGCACCGAATCCGGATTTGATTTTACCTGCGAGCACAGAACCTAATGGTGTTGTCAGACTTGTCTTTAACCAGGCTAACTACCACGAGTGGCAAACAGTGGTTATGCAGGCAGTAGCGGACATTGAGAAGGAAGGCAATGAGAATCATCTTGTCAGGTTTTCAACGCAGACAAGCGGCGACCCTAACTTCGACGGATATAAGGAGCTCAGGAGTAATCCTATTATAGATAACGACATACCTTATATCATAGCCGAGCCGGATGATATCGAGGGTCAGTTGTCTGAGAACAATCCAGGTGTGCCCGTGTGTGTAAATGTTAGTCTCTCGCACATGCCGGATAGCGAGGTTGAGATCCGAGGTGAAATTGCCTCGGACTTCGAGACAATCTTTGATATGGTTGTCATGGATCCGAACTTCGAGGAGTGGACCGACCCGAACCATTTGTTATTTAGCCCGGCAAACTATAGTATTCCTCAGCAGATTTGTCTTGAGGCACGTGACGATGAAGAATTGGTCGAAGAAGGGTTAGAGTGGGTTCCCGGAACGATCAACTTATGGGGTCTCAGTGATGACATCTGGTACCAGTCTATCGAGGAAGGCGGCGAACTTGAAGATTCCGAAGTTGACTTCAACATTCAGGACAACGAATGCGGGGCGTGGGGGTATAACCATGTGGACGTCAATAAGGATTGCTATGTTAATCTTGGAGATTTTGCGCTATTTTACGAGCAGTGGCTGATGTGTGTGCAACCATACAGTGACGGCTGTGATAAGTTATGGAACTTGCTGGAAGAAGAATAACCATATTGAGTTTGAAAGGTCTTAGCGGGAAACGGCCTGAAAATGGGAGGCGATAACTATGAAGCAGTTACAAGTTACAATTATGGTACTGATTTTGTGCACAATCGGTGTTTCGGTTGCCAGGTCGGAGCTTGTTGCAGGATACACCTTTGATGGATGTCTCTTCGACTGCTCCGATAACGGCTATGAGGGCGAATTGTGTTATTCACCAGCTTACCTGTACAGTTCGGATGTCCCACCTGGTGGAAGCGGCGGCAAGTCTTTGTGCCTGGATGGTGATAATTGTGTTGTAATCCCAGTCGATGGATGCGTATTCGAGGGCGATACCGATTTTTCCATCGTGTTCTGGTTCAAAACGACTCAAGAATCAGGTGTTTTTGTTAGCGCCAGCTCTGAAGATTGCACTACCGACGAGCACTGCATGAGCGTAGTTATGTTACCTGATGGGGATATATATTATGACAACTGGTGGACATCTGCAGCCGGCACTAACACTACTGGTCTGAATGATGACGTATGGCACCACTACGCTGTTGTACATTCGGCTCCCGCAACCCAGACTTTATATATCGATGGTATCGAAGATGGCTCAGGCAGTGTCCCCGTAAATCTTGTCTGCAGCGGTACTACTGTTGTTATCGGCGATGTGTTATGCACCGCGTTGAAAAATGAATGGAACGGGAATGGTCTGGGGTATCCATACAACGGCTTCCTGGACGACTTGGCCATTTACAACCACGCCCTCAACGAAACTGAGGTAGTGGAAGTCATGAATTATGCTCCATGTGAGACTGTTTCGTGTCCTTGTCCGTGGATATGCGCATTAGATATCGACCCCAACGTTATGACGGTTTTTGAAGCGGGCGAAACTATCGGTGATTTCGATGTCTCGCTGTGGTGTGAGCCGACCGGCGTTGTTACAGTTACCGTTGACCCAAATAATGGCAATGGTCCGAATGACGACCTTACGCTCATCGGCGGAAGCGGGCCACAGAACAGGATAACATTAAGCTTCGATCCGGATAACTTTTACGTACCTCAGACAGTAACATTCCGGGCTATCGATGATAATTTGGAGGAATGGCTGGATGTTGATGAAAGGCACTATATCAGGTTGACAACTGCATGTGCCGACCCTAACTGGGACGGCAAGACGAAA
>DUZQ01000038.1 GCA_013349435.1 Planctomycetota bacterium
CTGACCGCACGTACTCGATGTACCCCGGTGATTCCCATTTTGCTAAATGTTGCAAAATGGGACCCGGCGCCTTTCCGTGCGGCGGCAGGCAAACGCCTTGTACTCAGCAAAAACTCCTCGCAAAAATGGAATTTTAGTTTTTTGTAGTTCTTGATTTGTGGTTTGTATTCCATGTTCTGTCTTATGCCTTGTGCCATTTTTCGCTTATGCCCTTCTCACTCGCGGCGGAGCACCAAGCTCTGGTAACGGATTATAAGCAGTTTTTTGCCGAAGTCAAGCGGTTTTTTTGGGGATTTTACAGACTATTTTTGTATGTTGCGTAAATATATAACAGCAATGGATTTATACGGGGTGCTTTTTTAATTTGTTTTTTTTGCCACAGAGTGCAAGAGGCCACAGAGTTTTTTGTCTGCTTAGTGTTCTTGGTAAGCAGGGCTCTTAAAGCAAGCTTTATCGCCCTTGCTTGTCTGCGTCCACGGGCCAACGAGTCGGCCTATTTTTGAGCAGACCAAATAAAAATAGGTGACTGTCCCAATTAAGAAAATATAGTTATATTGCTCTGCATGTCGTAAGCTATAACTTGACAGGTGCAGAAAGGATAGCGGACTAACTGCGGTAGAAAGGCGAGGGTGAGCATTTCAGGTTGGGTGAGGGGTGCGGGTTGTGTGTGCAGTTGAGTGGTGCAGGTGCGGGTTGCTAAAGAGGTTGCGGTTGAGGTTACTGGGAGCGGTGTGCGGTATGCGTGTGGTTGCTGGGTGTTTTTGATGCGTCCACGGGTCAATGAGTCGGCCTATTTTTGAGCAGACAAAAAGGGATTCAATAAAAGAGAAGTTTGGGGGGTTATTTCGTTGTCAGCCGGGGAGAAGGCAGAGAAGAAATGTAAAATGTAAAATGCAAAGTGTAAAATTGCGGAACGCTGCGCGACGCTGTTTTAGAAAAGCTTTTTTGGGCAGGGAATTGTGTGTGTTTTTTTGATTTAATCAGAAATTGTATTGACGAAGGCAAAATATGGGTTTATTGTGTGGTTTTGCTAATTGATTTACTAATTATCGCAGGTTTTCAGAGGCAAAATTGGCGAAAAAGGCATCGATAATTCCGATTGAGCGAATCCAGAAATGTATATACATGTTCCGCGGACAGAAGGTAATGCTTGATAAAGATTTAGCTGGTCTGTATGGGGTAACCACCAAGCGCCTTAATGAGCAGGTTCAACGCAATATTGGTCGGTTCCCCGCGGATTTCATGTTTCAATTAAATGATGAAGAGACTAAGGTTTTGAGGTCGCAAATTGCGACCTCAAAAAAGGGCCGCGGTGGAAGGCGATATAATCCCTATGTTTTCACCGAGCAGGGAGTAGTGATTCTATCGAGTGTTTTGCGGAGCAAGCGTGCGGTCGAGGTCAATATTGCGATAATGCGAACGTTTGTCCAGCTTCGGCGGATACTTGCAGACAATGCTCTGCTTAGACGAAAGATAGAGGCCATGGAGCGCAAATACGATGAAAAGTTTCAGCTGGTTTTTGAGGTGCTGGGGCACATGGTAAAGGTCGATAAAAAACCAAAAAAACCGTTTGGATTTCACAGTAAGAAAACAAAAAAGAGATGAAAACTCAATGCCCACATTGCAAATCTTTTTACGCGGTCCCGCGTGGTTACACTGGAGGAAAAATCACCTGTAAGGCCTGCGGACAGCGGTTTGTTGTTGCTAAATACAAAAAACCGCCCGTGGTCGTACCGAGCTATCTGTTCAAAAAGGCACAGTTTTTATTATCCCGCGAGGGTTTAATCGCCAGGCTCTGGACACTCTCACCTGCGCCGTTCCGCAACGCCTTCCTCGCCACTCTCGGCGTAATGACTGCCCTTGTAGTCGGCTGGTACGTCATCGTCTGGGGCGACTGGCTAAAGCGTCCGCCGCCAAAACAATTCACGACAGAACCAGTAAAATTGCCGACTTCGTTCTATAACGAGAAAAGCCAGAACGAACTTTTGCCCCCACTGGTTTTGCTTCGCTATTGTTATGTAAAATTTGTCGAGCAGAACGAAGCTTTCACACAGGTTTCTTGGATTGTTGCCCCGTACAGTAGCGACACCATAAATGCCGATGTAGGCATTGAATTTTGTGATAAAGAAGGGTTTGTTTTGGCCCGCGACTGGCTTTACGATCAGATTATTTTCGGCAAACAGGATGATTTCGAACTATCAAGCGTTACAATCCTGGCTACAGAACTGGCAAATCAGATCGACCCCTGCAGTTGCAAACCCCTCGTAGTCCCAAGACCTTAACGCCCTTTAGGCAAGAGAAAATTAAAGGTGTACGGTAAATTACGATTTTATATTGATTTGAGTTGTGAATGCTTGGATTGTTAAAGAGATTATTTTTTGGTAGGAAAAGGAAAATCTTTAGTAGCGAGAGATTGGAGGAATATGACAAAGCCAAGAAAGAAGCGCTGGAGCGAATTCTTGGGCCGATGGATGATATTGTTGGTCATGCTATTATCCCATTTTACGTTGGCGGTGCAGTGGATATGTACTACTTCAGCAAGTTTATGGAAGGTACGGTTTTTGCCACAATGGAGCTTATCGATCCTGAAGGTAACGGCCCAAAGCCGAATATATCAGGGACTTTCGAACTGATAACATGTACAAGATTGAAAAATATGAGCAGAACAGATGAGCCTTTAGAAGAACGGGCAAAAAGGATTGCTGAGGGGCATCTTGCACCCTTTGAGAGAATGAATAGTCGAATGTGCGGGATTATGACAACATTAGGTCGGTATTCATTCACAGCCACTTTGCGGCATGGACAGACGGCCGAAGTAGACTGGAAAGAGGGGGAGGCGAGACCTTGTATAGTTTTTGATAATTTTGATACTAAGGGAATTGATTTTGAGATTGCGGGCAAAAGGCATGGTTTGCTGCTGTGTATAGAAGTATATCGCTCCGAAGTCGAGTACGCCCGCAAGCACGGTGGCCGGGTTCTTATAAACAAACTCAAGGAATCAGACGTGTATCCGTATTCCGATCTTGATAGAGAGCCAGTGGTTTAATATTTTGTTGATTAAATGGAGTAAATTAAAGTTATCCGGCGGCGGAAATTTCATCGCTGGTGGCTCGTCGCTCGTCGCTCGTGGTTCGCAATTGAGATTCTTCACTGCACTTTGTTCCGTTCAGAATGACAAATGTAACCGTTGCAATAAATTGAGGGGGCTAAGGCCCTACAGGACCGAAGGTGCAAAGAGTATCGAAATTGAAAATACAAATGATTTAAAAACCGCGTGGGCTGAAAGCCCACCCTACTGGATTCCCGCGGAGGCGGGAATGACAGAGGGCGCGGGGAGCGTTTAGATTTACAATTTACTATTGACTATTTACTATTTGGTTTGAATCGCCTCGCTTAACTGTTTAGCAGATTCCTCGGCTGCGCTCGGAATGACAGGATTGAGATTCTTCACTCCGCTACGCTCCGTTCAGAATGACCGGGCGTGGGATGCAGGGCGAAATTAACTGGATTTCGGGTGCCGTTTCGGCTGCGCTCCCCCCTTAGAAATTCTACTTCGCCAAGGCTACGAAGAAACCAGCTACGGCGGACAGGCAGGGCGAGAGTGGCTTTTGGTAACATGTAGCGATTAAGTATCGAGCAAGATTTTTCTTTCGGGGTTTCTGGTTTCGCCGTCGGCGGAGACTCTTATAGCTCTTTTTCCGCTGACGGGGCACTCGTGCTGGCAAACTCCACAGCCGATGCATTTTTCGATGTCAACATGTGGCCTTTGGAGTCGAACCTGAACCTCGATTTTATCGCCTATGCCGAGTGTTTTTTCAAGGGCTGCATTCGGCGCAAGCTCTATGGAGTTTTCGGTGTTTGAAGTGATTTTGGCCCTTTTACTTTCGCCTGCGGCGCAGTAATAATCGCCCGTAGCGAATTTGCCCGGCTGCATAATTTTTTCGACGGTTTCTATTTTAAGGGCTGAAATTTTTTTCACCGCTAAGCTGCCGTCCCTTACCGTATTGAATACTTCCTCGGTATAGATTGCCTTGGGGCTTAGCGGGCAGTTTTCCTGGCAGACGATGCAGGGTTTATCCATCGCCCAGGGCAGGCACCTGGAACGGTCAACAAAGGCCGTACCTATTCTGATTGGGCCGGCCTCGGCAAATTCGCCAAGACCTAATTTTTCCGACAGTGTGATTGGTCTTATTGCCGCAGTGGGGCAGACATAGCTGCAAGCCGTGCAGTTGAGCTGACATCCGCTTGTGCCGATGCGGTTATTCAAAACGGGCGTCCACAAAGCCTCCATGCCGAATTCGATACCCGCCGGCTGAAGTACATTAGTGGGGCAGATTCGGATGCACTGGCCGCACTTGAGGCAGCGTTTGAGGAATTCGGCTTCACTTAAGGCGCCGGGCGGGCGAATCAGTTTGTGCGGCCAATTATCGGCGAGTTTTCCTGCCAGCCGTACGGCAGGGACTGCAAAAACGCCGGAGGTCAAAGAGAGTATAAAACCCCTGCGCGAAATATCCGGGTTTGTTACTTCGCCCGCTAACGAGGGCATCGGCTGGTAGCTTATGACATTGTCTTTGCAGCTGTCGAGGCAGTTCAAGCACAATACGCACTCGCTTATCTTTATTTGCGAGGCGGGTTCGCAGGCGCCTTCGCACGCCTTTTCGCAGAGTTTGCAGTTGGAACATTCGCTCGTATTCTTGCCGATTCTCCAGATAGCAAACCGGCTCAAAATCGCCAACAGTGCGCCGAGCGGGCATATAAACCGGCAATAAAATCGAGGTATGAGCAGATTTAGGAAGAGGGCAGCGAAGAAGAGGCCGAGCACTAAACAGGCGCCTTGATAGTAGCGAGGCGTCGCAGAAATTGTTCCGGTAAGCGAGTCAACAATCGGCAGGAGCGTAAGGTTGATTGAGCGTGTTACAAGCGGAATAGGGTCGAGCAAACCCGTTTGCAGCCAGGCCCAGCCCAACATTGGAACCGCCGCCGAGGCGAGAAAGAATATGAGAACGAAGTATTTTATGCACTGGGCTTTTCGATATTTGTTGAGTTGCAATCTTTTTGCGAGCGGTTTTTTTCTATTGCCAAGAAATCCGACAAACTGATGCAATGCCCCGAACGGACAGACCCAGCCGCAGAAGAATCTGCCGAAAAGAATCGTCAGGACAACCGTCACAAGCGCCCACAGGAGCGGGGCATAAAGCCGGTGGGTTGACAGGATAGTGCCGATTGCCACAAGGGGGTCAAGTCGGAGAAAAAGATTCACCGGCCAGCCCCGAAGCTGCCACCACCGCGTTCCCTGAGTTGTTACGATACAGAACCATATAAACACGGTGAAGAAAAAAACCTGACTCAGCCTTCTTACCGTTACTATTTTCATAAGGCTTTTATCCCGCAACTTCTGCAATAACTGGTTTGAGTGATTTGTAATCCGTTGTTCCTGCGCCGCCGGCCTGGGCCTTTCGAAGATACGGCAGGTCCGAAGGGGTAAGATCGAGTAATGTTGCCCCGAAGGAATCCGCGGCCACCTGGTCGGTACTGACAATTATTGTGTTTGTTCGGCGAAGGTCGGAAACGGAACCTCCCGTAGGACCGTTCGTCATCATAACCTGTGTCCCGTCAAGAACGACAAATGTCGGCCTGACCATCATAGCTAATTCGGCGATAATCGTGTTGATATTCTGATGAAAAATATTTCTTCTGCCGCCTAACAGGCCGTACCAGTTTTTCATTGTCATTGAGGCACCGCTTCGGTGGTGGTCTTTTACCGGGGTGATTCCGATTACCTTATCGACCTTCTCAAAGGGTCCGTAAAGAATCGGCCAGTTGCGTATCAGTTCGCCACCCGACAAGGTCGTATGTGCAAAGAGAGTCGGCTTTGGCAACAATATTTCAGCCCCGGCTTGTCTTGCCGCTGTGCCTATACCGCTCAATTGAAAGCAGCTTGCAGGGTCGTTGATCGAGTTGTCCGTAACAATTACCCGCTTTGCATTGCCCCTGCTGTAGCACAGGCGTGCGACCTGTGCCACCAGTTGGGGATTTGCAGTCGCTCCTAACATGGGCGGTGTCGCAAAGGCGACATTGGGTTTTATCAGGACCGTGTCGCCGGTTTTGACGAATCTTTCGATACCGCCGAGCGAGTCTATCGCCTTGTTGAAGGTCTGTTTTCTGTCCGGACCGGTTGCAATGCACATACTTCGGCCTGGCTCGGCCGGCACAGAAAAATCGGGCAGTGTTACGAGCTGCTGCTTTTTGGAGGCAGGAACCGGCCCTTTGCTGTCATACAGCAAGTAAGCCGCCGCACAAGCTCCGCTCACGCAGGCTCCCGCCTTTGCCGCACGGGCAAGAAAAGCCCTTCTTGGAAAGTTTTCGTTACCTTGCTCTGTCAATAGCGGCAACCTCCGTTACTTTTTGTTTTAACATTATCGCAACCTTTTCCGCCGATAACCGGTCATAAGCTTCGTGTACTCCCAGTATAAAATTCCCTGAAACCAGGATTATCTCGGTCGAGTCATAGAAGTCCAGCACCTTCCCTGCCAGCTTATCATTAACAGCAGAGGTGATGACAGCACCGTTGTCAATCATGAACTGAAAGTAATCGTCTGCGACTTTATTTGCCTCTTTAAGACTGTGCCTTTTCGAGAGAAAAGCGGTAACCGTCTCCTCACCGAGTCTGTATTTGGCAGAGAAGGTATCGTCAAGCCCCTCGAATCCGAAGGCACTTGTCAGGTGCAGCTTGAAGCTGCCGGGAATCAGGCCCTTTTCAGGAAAAAACTTCAACTCCCCGATAGAGTCTTCATGTTTTTGTGGAAGTTTTGCGATATTTTTTGCAACGGTGAGGACAGCGTCATTCAGTTTTTCCGATTCGTCCGCTGCAATTATCTCAACGTAGTACTTTGCGGTGGTGAAAAAGACCGCCGACTCTGCCTTGTAACTGAATTTTGTTAAAGGGAGCTGGACGGCGTTTGCTCTTCGTTGAGTACTGTAAACGGCAAAGGCGTTTCGAGCCGAGCCCATATCGTATAGAAATATCTCGGCCCACAACTTCTGGTCTTCGTCGCTTACAAAACGCCGGCACAAAAGCTCCACGAAACCTGATTGGAGATAAAGGTCCGCCTTGCCGTTGATTTTGACGTACAGATTATCGCGGCCGAAGTTTTCCCGCTGGGTCATAGCCGCGAAACCAGCCGGTAGCAGAGAAACAAGGTTGATTTGGTCATCGGCGTCAGGCTGCGGTGAGGTTTGTGCTACGGCCAGTGTGATATCCAGTCGCTCAGCATCATACTGAAACTGTTTGAAGAATATACCCGCGCCGGCGAGTACAAGCAGAATCAACATAACAACAGATACAATACTTTCTGTTTTCGAATGCCCAGACCGCAAATTCATCCAACACCCCAAAACCAAAGCAACCTGATTCGAGTCTCGACACGGCTGAATAGTATTTTATCCGCCGATTTCGTCAATAACAAATCTTCTTTCACAACAACTTACAAATCGCCGGTTTTGCTACCAGCCCCCGTCCCAGAGATACAAAAGCTGTGGCACCGCGGTCTCCCTTAGAGCATCGGTATCCAAATTCCATATACTGCCGGCCTGGCCGCTGAGAAAAGTTGCCAGTGAAAACGGAAGTTGGTATTCTATTACGTGTGCATTTTCAATACCGGCCAGGGACTCGGCCAATGCTATGGCCTCGTCTAAGTATCCTATCTGGTCTATAAGTTGGTTGTCCAGCGCCTCGAAAGCGCCGTAGATGCTCCCGTCGGCCAACTCGCGAACCTCTGATTCGGTGAGCATACCCCTGCCGTCGTTGACCAGACCAACAAACCTCTCGTACGTCGGGTTTATCAGCTTATTCATAAGATACTCTTTTTGCACCTCGGTCGTTTCCTCAAAAAGGCTGGGCCAGTTTTTCCGGGGGCCCGATTTCACCACCACAGAAGATATTCCGAGCTTGCTTTCAAGCAACTCCTTTATGACAAAGTGGTTGCTCATCACACCGATTGAGCCGGTAATGACCGTCGGTTCGGCTATGATTTTGTCGCAGGCAACCGACGTATAATACCCGCCGGAAGCTGCGATACTTTGCATAAAAGCCACCACAGGCTTGTCGGTCTTGACTCGAAACCGGGTAATTTCGTGATGTATCTGGTCGCTTGCCGATACCGTGCCTCCGGGTGTAATAGTGCGAATAATCATCGCCTTTACGCTGTCGTCTTTCGCCGCCGTCCGTATCTGCTTGCGTACTTCTTCGCTGAGTTGGTTGTTTATTATGCCTTCGACGCGAATCGTTGCAATCTTGTTACCCAGAGAACCTTTCCTGAGCACATTCTCGGCAAAAAAGTCCTTTGGGCCTGCTGCAAAAAACACTCCAACGGCGATGAGCATTAACAGTAAAAAAAAGTTTGCCAGTATTGAAAACGCCAGCATTATCCACAACAACACTCTCCAAATGCTCCGCCTCGGCCTTTTTTTATCCGAGGGATAAGGATCGGAAGATATCGCAGAACCACCCGCTACCGGACCGGTGCCCTGTATGTGCTCCGGAGTGTAGCCCTTGTCTTGGGTTTCTTCGAAATCCATGATTTTCCTTTCATATTTACCGTGATTAACTTTCTATGGTTCAGGTTTTTCACCGTTTTTCGATTGCTCGGCCTCAGAAGCTCTATTAATATCCCTGTTTAGCTGCTTTTGCAATGATAATGCATTGGCAAGGTGCTTATTGGCCTGGGCAAGGTCTGGTTTTATACTAACCGCTTGCCGGAAATGTTTTATGGCACCGGCTAAATCACCGCTTCGGGCCAAAACGACGCCGAGGTCGTTATGAATGTGTGCATCATCAGGATAAACATCGAGATACAACTGATACTGCCCGGCCGATTCGGCTAATCTGCCCATCAGAAACAGAGTGTAGCCTAAGTGTTTGCGGGCATTTGGGGTGAAGTCCGGACGGGCGCTCATTGCCGACAGAAAATGTGCGACGGCTCTGTCGTATTGTTTGTTTTGGTTAAATGCGATACCGAGTCTCATGTGCGCCTCGGCGCCGGGGGGTTTTATCTGAAGCGACTTTGAGTAACTTTCTATAGCTTCGGTTACCATGCCGCGTGCAAGATACAGGTCGCCAAGATAAAGGTAAGAAAGTGATTGGTCCGGCATGAGTTCAATTTTTTTCAGTATAGTCTGTATTTGAACGTCTCGGCATTTTTGAATCAGTTCGCTGTCGCCAAGGAGAGCATAATTGATGATTTCAGCGGAGCAATAATCTTCCATCAGCTTAAAGAAACGCTCTTTCTGAACCGGCGTGCACCCTGAAATATCAACCATTTCATAAAACGGAGCAAAAACCGACACAGCATAAGCGGCAAAATCAATTTGTGAGTCGATGTTCGTTTTAACCTGCTCGATTATTTGGGCCGTTTCGGGACATACCCATCTACCGGCCTGGAGATTGGCTCCAATTTTCGGGTCACTCCGGTACATCATCTTGGGAGCGGCGAATTCAAGCCTGGGCCGGTTGTCCGTATTGGCCGGGCCGTCGCCGAAAAGCTTTTGCATATCTTCGCTAATAATCAGCCTGTAAAGCAATTCCGGCTCCGAGAGGTTTATATTTTTCGACTTTTGTGTATGTATGATATTCCTTTTTGCGTTTTCAAGGGTTAACCTGCGATTTCCTTTCAGTCCGATTAACAGGCAATCGGAACCGAAGCCACCCGGTTGACAACTGACTAAGATATTATTCGCAAAAACCTGCCCAAATGCCCGGCCAACAAGGGCAAAGGTGGGCCAGTCCATCTCGTATAGGTGTAAAAACTGTACGAAGATGCCTTCGTCGTTAAGTCTGGCGTTGACAAGTTCGAAGAAATCACGTGTGAAAAGTGCAGCCAAACCCGACATCCAGGGATTGGAAGGCTCCGAGATAACCACATCGTATTTTTGTTCGGTCAAATACAGATGTGCCCGTGCATCCTGTATAATAAGGTTTGTTTTAGGATTGGAGAGGACATTATTATTCCACGGCGTAAAAAATTCACTCGCCCCTACCACCTGCCGGTTTATATCTACAACATCGACTTGTTCTATGGGGTAGCACAGTACTTCACCGGCGGTTATGCCGCTTGCAAGTCCTAATACCATGACATTTTTCGGATTCGGATGGAAAATCATTCCAAAATGCGCCAGGAGTGTTTGGGTTTTCATATCACCGCGAGAGGAAGCGTCCGGTTTTCCGCTGATTACCAAGGAATACTCCACATTACCAAGAGGCCCGGCATATTTAAGTACCGTTGTAAAGCCCCCGATACCGTCGCTGTAAAACACCGGTTCGCCTCTCTGGGATTTGGCAAGGATTTCAGCCCCCGAAAAGAGAGATTCGGTCCACCCGTATTGGGCGGGCTTTATCCCGGCTTCTTCGAAGCGGTGATACTTACCTATTGAAAGCGCACGCCTGTTCCACTGGGGGAAAAAAATGCATAAAAGCACCCCTAAACCCACCGGAGCTAAAAGAGGAGCCGGTTTGAATACTTTCTGTTTTACGAGAATAATAACCGTTATTACCGCAGAGTTGACAAGTTGCAGGCCGATTACAAAACTCAAGCCGTTTTCCTTACCGAGCAGAGGAATCAGCAAAAAGCCCGCGCAAAAGGAACCTGAAACCGCACCGATTGTATTGACGGCGTAAGCTGAACCGATTGAGCGACCCAGTTTTGAAACAGATTGTGTGTAAATCTTTCCGACAAGAGGAAAAGCGGCCCCGAGACATAACGTAGGCAAAATCATAAATCCAAATAAAGTTACCGCCTTTGCAGCGCTCAGCAGCGCAAAGCTGTCCTGGAATTTCACAATAAGTCCGGCAAAAAAGAGCTGGCTGTTTCCCAAAAGCTGGCTCACACCCAGCGCAAATAAAGCTGCGGCGATCTGGGTCAATATCAGCAGCCATATCGGCTCTGCGGTTCTGTCGGCGAGCCTTCCGAAGAGCATACTGCCCAGTGCCAGGCCCAAAATAAATGTTACAAGCACGATAGTGAAAGAATATGTTGTAGGGCCGACAATCAAACCCAACAGCTTTGTCCAAATAACCTCGTAACTCATGGCGCAAAAGCCGGATACAGCAAAAATTACCAGCGCGCCAATCACTACCTCAACGGGGTATGAGCAAGACTCAGCCGTTTGCCCATAATCTTCAAATGTTTTCTGTTTTGGTTCGTCCTGGCTATGCTCTGAAACAAGACGTTGCCTTTTTGTCCCCGAAGCGGCCAGAATACAAGCTAAACCAATAATACCGTTGACTGCCACCGCAAAAAACAAGGTGCCCCAAATCCCCAGGAGATTTATCAGCCAAAAGCCGCAAAGAAACGCTCCAAAAGCTGCTCCGAGTGTGTTCAGGCCGTATAACCTGCCCGCGCGGGTACCCAGGTGCGACAAACTTTTAACATAAAACCGGCATAAAACCGGTAATGTGGCACCCATGCAGATAACCGGAATGCACAACAGCAGACAACAGCCCACGAAAGTCAGAAGGTTGTATAAAATAAAATAGCCGAAAAGCTGATTGTAAATCTTCGCATAGACCGGACGAAAGGCCGACAGAAACGCCGGAAGCCCTATTGCATAGCAACCTATTATCAGTTCCAGTATCCCATAAATCTTTACAAGGCTTGAAGGGTTCTTAACACGGTCTATAGTGCGACCGGCTATATAGCTGCCCAGGCCGAGTCCACCCATAAAGACGGTCAGGATAATGCTGACAGCAAAAGGCGCACCTCCGACCATTTTGACAATCAATCTTGTCCAGAGTAGTTCATATACCAGGCCGGTAAGCCCCGACAGAAAAAAACAAGCCGGAACAAAAGTCATCAGCCTCTTGCTCGTGTTGTATGAGACTTGTTCTGTAAGCATTGATGTCCTACCGTTAATATAAAGGGAAAGCTTCCCGTGCTCTGTAATAAAGCTATTGTAGCGCTTATACACGCAGAATCCAACAAAATAAGCCACTACCAGAGCGGTTTGGTCTTATTTTTGAGAAAACCGCGATTTTTGGGACAACCAAATGCCTTTTCATCTGTCCCGGTCAGAAGGGCTAATCACGCCCGAAAATTTCTTGACAAGGCTTGTGTCTGCACAGTATGATGTGTTTGTTATAGGCGACCTGTTTTCGGAGAATATTTAAGTGTGCAATTGGAAATCAAAAAATCTGATTAAGTGCTTTTTTGTAGTTTGTATAGCCGGTTTTTTGAGTGCGGGGTGTTCGGATAACCCCGAGAACAAAGCCGCTAAGCAATTGAGGCAAAATGCGCAAAAAGCCCTCGATACTGCTGCAAAGGGCGATATTGAAAAGGCCGCCAGGGATATGCAAGCGGTTCTTAAGGATGCTCCCGCAGCCGGCCCCGCCGCTCAGCCCTTCCTTTTAGTTGATGCCGACATTGTTTTTGAGAAGGCTCAGCGAAAGAAGTCTGAGCTTGCTGGGGTTGCTGAAACAGCCGGTGCCGCACTTGACGAAATTTCTCTCCAGGCAGAAAGAATAAGCCGTTTAACTTTTCAGAAAGAAAGACTCAATCATCTCCTCGATGCGACAAACAGGGAAATTGAGCAGCTTTTTGGCTCTATAACCGGTGATTCCCAAAGCCCCGGAATAGAAGAAGAGCTTGCAGCGGCCGGCGAGGAGTTAAGCCGCCTGGAAGAGCTAAAGGTTGGTTTCGAACAACAAAGGCAGGCCGCACAGGATTCTATCAATGCTATTGAGCAACAAGCCGACCGGAAACTGCGAGAGGCCGAAAGCGCCTACGGTGATGAAAAACTCCGGCTCGCTCAGGCCGGATATGACCTTTTGCTGACAAGGAAAAGTCATTTTCTGGATGCACAGGCCGCCGCAGACCAAATACGCTCTATCGAAAGTCAAATCGAAATCGTAAAACCGCTCATTCAGAAGCTTCAGTCGGACCTCGTCTCCGTTCGCAAGCGAATAGATGACTTGAAAAATGCGGCTCATAGGCAAGACTCCAAGGTCCAGCTTGCCGACGCAGACAGGCAGATAGAAGAGCACGCCGGCAGAATCGCGTGGCTCACTACGGACCTTAAAAAGCTGCAGCAAAATTACTCGAACACTGTTGATGAGGCTGTTTCGCTGTTTCAAAAGGCGGCGGACAGGTACAAAAAAGTCAAGGCTCAGTCTGTTCGAAAATCGGCCTCTGCCAGCCTGGCTGACTGCTACTGGCGTATTGCCCTTGCCCGGTTGGACGGCATGAAATTCCACTTTAGCTTCAGTTCAAGATTGAACTCGACAGCAGGCGCTTTGGAGTCCTCAACGTCAAACACCCTCGGCGATGTTGCTTCGCAATATGAGCGGGCGGGTTCTGAATATGCTCAAAAGGCCAGGGAAAGTTTCAACATAGCGACCGATGAGTATTCGAAGCTGCAAAAACGCTTCGGCGGGCGCGACGAATTCGCCTGTAACCTGCTGAAAAACTACATGCTTACCTTGTACGGTAAAATGAGCCTGGCCGAATTTCTTGACGAACAGAGTGTTGTTGATGAAGTGTTGACGCAGGCCGATGAGCTGATGGAAAAGGCAAGCGATTGTGACCCTGCATTTCAAAGTTCGGTTACTGCGGCACTTTTCGATGATTCGGTTCGTTTCGTTCCCTCAATGACCGTTGACGGCACCATTTACTATAATGAGCTGAAAAAGGAATTTCAGGCCTGGAAAACCTTGCGCGGCGCAGAACAGCAAGCGGAAGTAAACAGGTTGCTGGCTATGCTCGATTCGATGGCCCAACCCGTTGACGAGGAGGCGTTCGAACGTATAATCGGACCTGAGCGGAAACAGTTGGAAGAGGTGTTGGCAAGGGGTTTCAAAGAAGCAGCCGAAGCCGAGGGCGGCGAAGATGTCGGCGGTTACGGAGATTACAGCGACCCAAATTATTTCTAACTGATTATCTTCAGTGGTAATTTTAACGATGAGTATCCGGAGGATGATTTAGAAGCATTTATGATAGAAAACCCCGCACAATCCGCTTTGGGTTACAGGGTGCTTGTTCTGAACAAGCACTATCTCGCACTTCGTGTTGTCGGTGTCAGAAGGGCATTTTCTCTTCTGCTGCGAGACCAGGCGGAAGTTATAAGTTGGGAAAAAGGCGTCTATTCGAATTACGACTTCCAGAGCTGGCGGGAGCTGAGCGAGTTGAGAAGAACCTTCGAGGCACACGAGCATGACTGGATTTCAACCGTCAACTTCGACCTTGCCGTACCCAGGATTATACGTCTTCTCTTTTACGACCGGCTTCCGAGAAGACCCGTAAAGTTCAACAGAAGAAACATCTTCGCGAGGGACAGAAGCCGGTGCCAGTACTGCGGAAAAAAATTCCCAACCTCCGAATTATCGCTCGACCACGTGATACCCAGGAGCATGGGCGGAGAATCAAACTGGGAAAACATCGTATGTTCCTGTGCCAGGTGCAACGTCAAAAAGGGTGGAAGAACACCAAAACAGGCCCACATGACTCTCATCACAAAGCCGGCAAGACCGAAACGAAATCCCGTTATTCACGTGCACCTGAGCCATGACCGATATCGCAGTTGGAAGCAGTTTCTCGAAAACGCCTACTGGTCCGTCGAACTTACGTAGGGTGGGCTGGTCGGTTGAACTTACGTAGGGTGGGACTGTGGCCCACCGTTTTAGTTATGCCGAAAAATGACATCGAAATCATCTATCAGGACGCCGACCTTGTCGTTATCAATAAGCCCGCCGGTATCAGTACAACCGCCGACCGTACAGGCGAGTCTTCCCTTTTACCGCTCCTGCAAAAGCAGTTAGGTGCAGATACCGGACTGCGGCTCATCCACCGACTCGACAAAGCCGCCTCCGGCGCGATGCTGTTGGCCAAAAACCTTGCGACTCAAAGCAGGTTTTCGAGTATGTTTGAAAAGCGTCGGGTTAAGAAAAACTATCTTGCCCTCGTAACAGGTGCCGCAGGCGCCCTCACAGGCACCATTGATACACCCCTGGCTCACAGCCGACAGAATCCACGCCTCATGCAAACCAGCAGAAAAAGGGGCAAACCCGCCGTTACTCGCTGGAATCTCTTGGCTGATTTCGGGGCAATGGCGCTGCTTGCAGCCGAGCCGGTAACGGGCAGAACCCATCAAATCCGCGCACATCTGAAAAGTATTGGACTGCCTCTTGTCATTGACCCATTATACGGCTCAGCCAGGCCGATAATGCTGTCTGATTTTAAGCCCGATTATCGCCCGAAAAAGGATAAAGCAGAATCCCCCCTTATCGACCGCCTGACCCTGCACGCCTATCAAATCGGCTTGCCACCCGGCCTCGATAAACCCGACACTTTTGTCGCCCGTCTTGACAAAAAATTCGCCGCTGTGATAAAGGCCCTTACCAAATACAATCCCAAAGGCCCGGATGCCTTTGTCAATCCCGAAAACTTAACCGCAATCCTCGCTGCAATACCACTTTGCCCTTGACCTTCTGGCGCGGATGGCATACCATCTATTTTGTTGGGTGCCACGGTCAAACTTTGTTTGACCGTGCTAAAAGGTGTGATACCAGATAGAATGCAAAATCTGTCACCGTTCAATGATATTGTTGCCGATGTCCCTGCGACCGAGGGAATCAAGTATGCAGGCTCAAAGCTGAAGCTCTTGCCCTATATCCTGCATCTTGTGCGAAAAGTTAAGCCGCATAGGATACTTGACGGTTTTTGCGGTACTACCAGAGTTGCACAGGCCCTTGCACGTTCGGGTTACGAGGTTATCGCCAACGACAGCGCCGTGTGGCCGAAGGTGTTCGGAACGTGCTATCTTTTGAACAACCGCCCAAAGAGGCACTATAAGGATTTAATCGAGCACCTTAACTCGCTGCCGGGCAAAGACGGATGGTTTACCGAGAATTATGGGGGCAGGCCCAACGGCGGCCTTGCTAAGCAACACGACAATCTAAAAAAACCCTGGCAAATTCACAATACCCGCAGGCTCGATGCAATACGCGATGAAATCGACAACCTCGACCTGGACGAAATTGAGCGGTCGGTGGCACTTACAAGCCTGATACTGGCGCTTGATTCTGTTGACAGCACAATCGGCCATTACGCTGCGTACCTCAACAAATGGTCGGCCCGCTCCTACAATCAGATGGTTCTTGGAGTACCCAATTATATTGTTTCAGACAATGTCCATCGGGTCTTACAGGATGATATTTTCAACGTTCTTGAAGACACCCAATGTGACCTTGTATATTTCGACCCGCCTTATGGTTCCAACAATGAAAAGATGCCGCCTTCACGCATAAGATACGCTGCCTATTACCACTTATGGACAACAATCTGTCTGAATGACAGGCCCCGGCTGTTCGGCAAAGCGAAAAGGAGGGCGGATAGCTCAGATAAAATTTCCGCCTCGATATTTGAAGAGTTTCGTCGCAATCCCAAGACAGGCAGGTTCATCGTAGTTGAGGCAATCGAACGTCTCTTGAAGAATGTCCGCGCAGGACACATAATCCTGTCATATAGTTCCGGCGGCAGGGCCACG
This sequence comes from Planctomycetota bacterium, assembly GCA_013349435.1. Classification (GTDB taxonomy): domain Bacteria; phylum Planctomycetota; class Phycisphaerae; order Sedimentisphaerales; family Anaerohalosphaeraceae; genus QNBT01. The sequence goes on from DUZQ01000038.1 coordinate 16,531, forward strand.
GCGGATGAGCTTAATCAGGCAATTCGTAAATGCGGAAAGCTGAAGGAAGTTCTGGAAATCGACTACAAGAGAAACGTAATGGCCGATATGCGATGGACCTCCCAGTGGGTTGCCGATGCCGAGACGCCGAATACCGAATTCCTCTTTCTTATAGAGAAGGATTGATTTGTTTCTCTCACCGCAGAGGCCGCAGTGGCCGCAGAGATTTATATAAGATGGCTTATGGAAATTTTTTATAATAACTTCAGATAAAAATTGCCGATGTGCGGTATCTTAAAAACATCGTGAGTTTTCTGGATGCCGGATTCCTCCTTCGCACAAGGCTACGGAGGACAAGTAAGTCCGGCATGACATTATTGGATGGTTCGGGCCGGCAATTTCTGCTTTTGGCATTTGCTTTTTTCTTACCATTTTTGTCTTGACCTGTAACCGGCTCTTAATGTAAATTCATGTCCGACGATTTGTCGGTTTTTAAGGAATATGTCTATGGCTAACAAGCGAGTAAGAGTCGGTCTTGTAGGCTTCGGGACGGTCGGTACCGGTGTTGCGAAGCTGCTCTGCGATGACGCCGATGCTATCGAGGCAAGAACCGGTCTGCGTATCGAGCTTGCAGCAGTCGTCGATATCGATACGACCTCACCAAGGCCGGTCAAACTGCCCGAAGGCGTACTTACCGACGACCTGGACAAATTATTGAACGATGAGAGCATACAAATCGGCATAGAGCTTGTCGGCGGCACTACAGTTGCAAAGGATATTCAGCTTAAGATGCTTGCCGCCGGTAAAGATGTCGTTACCGCAAACAAGGCGCTCTTAGCCGAGTGTGGAACCGAACTTTACGCCGCCGCCCGGGCGGCCGGTCGATGTATCGCCTTTGAGGCCAGTTGTGCCGGCGGAATCCCCATCATTTCTGCTATAAGGACCGGCCTGGCGGCAAACCGAATCGAAGCCATTTACGGCATCTTAAACGGGACTTGTAATTACATCCTGTCTAATATGAGCAAAAAAGGTGAGGACTTCCCGGCAGCCCTGATCAAGGCTCAGAAAAAGGGCTACGCCGAAGCCGACCCCACACTTGATATAAACGGCGCCGACAGCGCTCATAAACTCGCGATACTGGCAACGCTTGGTTTCGGATACGAGATAAAACTTGATGACATAATGGTCGAAGGCATCGAGAAAATCAGTATCGACGACGTCCGCTACGGCCGGGAAATGGGCTACGTCCTGAAGCTTTTGGCTATCGGCCAAAAGGACGCCGACGGAAAAGTGTCCCTGCGTGTTCATCCTTCGTTCATCTCACCCGACAGCCCCTTAGGCCGGGTTAACGGACCTTTTAACGCGGTCAGTATCCTTTCGCACGCGGTCGGGCAGACGATGTACTACGGCAGGGGGGCGGGAATGATGCCGACCGCAAGTGCGGTTGTCGCCGATATTATTGAAGTGGCCATCGGAAACTCCGCAAAGCTTTTCAACAGCCTGCAAATCCGGCCCAGAGAAAAAGCCGACTCGGTTATCAGCAATATCGATAACCTCGTAAGCAGGTTCTATATAAGACTGATGGCGAAGGACGAACCCGGTGTCCTGGCCTGCCACAGCAAAATCTTAGGCGACCACAACATAAGTATCTCCGGCGCCCTGCAGCGTGAAGGTTCAGGCCCGCAAAACACCGTTCCTGTCGTCATCACCACTCACCCGACAAAGCAGAAAAATATGTCCGCCGCCCTTGCCGAACTGGCAAAGCTCGACAACGTCGGCGCAGAACCGGTTTGTATAAGAATTGTGAATATTCCGGAGGACAAAGTTGACGACTAAATATGCTATAATTATTCCCGACGGAGCCGCCGACTATCCGCTGGATTGCTACGACGGCAGGACAATCCTGCAGGTTGCCGATATACCCAATACCGACAAAATCAGCATCGAAGGAAAACAGGGAATCGTTCAGACCGTCCCCCCGGACATGCCTCCGGGAAGCGACGTTGCTCAGATGAGCCTCTTGGGCTATGACCCCGTGCAGTATTATCCCGGGCGGGCACCAATCGAGGCCGTGGCAAAGGGCATCAAGCTTGCGCCGGGCGAATGGATTTTCAGATGTAATCTCGTTACAATAGCCGACGGAAAGATGGCCGACCACAGCGCAGGACACATCTCCACCGAAGAAGCCGAAAAACTTATCCGAGAATTGCAGGACGCACTGGGCGACGCAAAAATCCGATTCCATCCGGGAGTGAGCTATCGGAATCTCTGCGTCATCGCGGATTTGGATTTCGACGTCGAAACCCAGCCCCCGCACGACATCATAGGACAAAGAGTCTCGAAGTACCTTCCACATGGAAAAAACGCCGATTTCCTTAACGACATAATGGCGCGCTCGCAACAACTTTTTGAAAACCACGAGATTAACCGTGTAAGACGAGACCTCGGCGAAAATCCCGTAAGCAGTGTATGGCTATGGGGCCAGGGGCAGGCCGCTCACCTCGAAAGCTTCCATAAGCGTTTCGGCCTTAAAGGAGCAGCCATCACCGCTGTTGACCTTGTAAGGGGACTCGCCAGACTCATCGGATTTGACGTTATAGATGTCCCCGGAGCGACCGGATATTTCGACACAAATTATGCCGGAAAGGCCCAGGCCGCAATAAAGGCCCTCCGGGACCATGACCTCGTTTTCGTGCACATCGAAGCCCCCGACGAGGCCGGTCACAGCGGTAATGCCGAACTCAAGAAAAAAGCGGTGGAAATGATTGATAAACAGATTGTCGGTCCCCTGTACGAGGCCCTTCAAAAGTATCAAAGCTGGCGGATACTTGTTATCCCGGACCACCCTACACCTGTCGAGACTCAGGCACACACCGACGACCCTGTTCCGTTCGCAATGTCGGGAACCGGCGTAAAAGGAATCCTGCACAAACCCTTTTCCGAAGAAAACGCCTATCAGTCGGGCTTCAGGGTCGATAACGGCTTTGAGATGATGGAGTACTTCCTGAAAGCCTGATTGCCCTTTTACCTTTGCCATTTCATTTTTCGCCAATTTTACATTGACAAGGTCAACATATCCGATAAAATATAATGGTGCCGAAAGCAAAAAGAGTGTGAAAACGGTTTGTGGCTTCTCGGCGCAGAAAGATTCTGTCGAGACTTTTTTGAGGAAGAGTATGAAAAAGGCCAAATTTATTCTGAGTGTTCTTTTGTTTTGCCTGTTTGTGGCGGTTGGCGGATGCAGATACCCGATAAAAGGGGCGGATTTCGCAGGTGATGTGGTCGAAGAGGCGGTGTTTTTTGGTGAGGGCCAGGAACTTGCCCCGTTTTCTGAAACGGAAGCCCAGCGCCGCGCCAGGTGGGAACGCGTCGAACGTATTGCTTTTCAGCAGATTATGGAAGACTGGGACAGTTTTTGGCTCGTGGAGAAACCGAGCAGGCTAAGCGACAAATATATCAGATAGGTTTTGTCGAGCGTTCTTGGTTTTGTTGGCTTTCTTGGAGGCGCGCGCGAAATGTAGTAGCCGGGGGGAGCATTTGATTCCAAAAGGAGTTTGATTTTTGGATGCGATTTTCGAGTATATGTACCGAATGAAGCTCGCCGAGCTTGGACAGGTGCTTTTTGAACTGCTGCTTATAGGCATCTTCGTTTACATCATCCTTAGCTTTCTTGAAGGAACAAGAGGTGAAAGGCTCTTCAGGGGCTTTATTTTCATCCTGCTTATCGGGGGTTTGATTCTTAACTTCTTCGTAAGGAAATTCGAATTGGCAAGGGTTGGATACCTCTACCAGGGTTTCTTGATTGCCAGTTCAATTATTGCAGTTGTTGCCTTTCAGCCGGAGATACGAAGGGCCCTTATCAGAATCGGTCAGGCCGGTTTCCATTCAAGCTCCGCTCAGCAGTTGTCCAGAAGCGTCGAGGAAATAATAAACGCCGTTACGCAACTTGCCGCCGTTCGTACCGGTGCTATTATTGTTATCGAACAGCAGGTGGGGCTTGGTGAGTTTGTCGAGACCGGCGTCAGAATAGATGCCAAAGTTACAGCGGAGCTTCTAAGGACCATTTTTTGCCCCGGTACCGTTCTGCACGATATGGCTGTCATTATACAGGGCGACAGAATTGTAGCCGCGAGGGTGCAGCTTCCCCTGGCCGAAAGCGGCGCTTTTGAGGGAAGACAGCTCGGCTCAAGGCACCGCGCCGCTATCGGGGTAACTCAAAGTTCGGACGCCACTGTCATCGTCGTCAGCGAGGAAACAGGCATCGTTTCTGTCGCAATGGACGGAAATTTAATCAGAAATGTCTCCGAAGCACAGTTGAGAAGACACCTTACAACCGCAGTTGTTGAAACTACCGCGCTTGTAGAACGAATACAGCAAATCGAAAAAGCGCCAACCGCTGGAAAAGGTACAGATACAACGTGAGAACCAAAGAGAATGTAAGATGTTTGATAAGATAAAAAAAATTGCGGTCGTCGCCTTTCTGACATTGGTTATATGGGCGTGGGCCTATCTGGCCCTTGAGGAAGATTTCAACCAGACCGCCACTCTAACCGTTTCCCAGACAAGCTTGGACCTCTTTGTCAGCCTTGACATAGATACACCTGTTACGCTTGAACTAAAATTAAAAGGCTCCGCCGCAAAAGTGGCCGAATCAAGAAGTAAGCTCAATGCCCGAGACACGGACCCTGAAAAGGTAAGGCTTGATTTCTATTATGATGCCGTAACCGAAAAAAAGGCCCAGCCGGGTAATCACACACTTGACCTGCTTGCTTTTCTTAACAACAGCACAAAAATCAGAAATCTCGGGCTTACCGTCGAATCCTGCAAAATCGGGGGACGTGAAGTTGCTACCATTGGTGTAACAGTCGAAAAGCTGGTGGAGAAGTGGTTGACCGTTAAATGCTTTGATGAAACAGGCTCAATCCTGGAGCACGAGAACATAGACCCTGCTCAGGTGAGAATGTTTGTCCGTCAGGATAATAACTTTGAAGCAAAGGTTACATTGACCGAGCAGCAGATTAAAAAGGCCCGGGAATATCCAATCAATGTTGCTCCTTACGTGGACCTGGCTGCCAACATTCGGAAGTATGCGGACAACCGGGTGAAAATCAAGCTCCCTTCCGCCGAAGTATCTTTGCAGGACCGACCCCTCCAACCGACCGTTGGGTTCATATTCAGCAAAAACCTGCAGGGCAAATACAGCATCGAACTGCTCAATGAAAACGAGTTGACCGAGACCACCCAGTTCAGGGCAACCGAGGCCGCATGGGCGGTTTACAAAGACAAAACTCCATATCAACTTCTTATTGAAGTCAGAGATTCAGACGTGGCTGATAAAGAAGTATCCAGACAGGTTGTTTACAACTTTCCGCTGGAATTTGTTGAAAAAGGACAAATCAGGCTGAACGAATCCCCCCGCCGGGCAAGGTTTAAGCTTCTGGCTGTTCCTGTGGAGAGCGGGCCGCCGGCCGGCCCCTGAACATCACTCTCACCGTCTCAAAAATCATCCAGGCCGCTAAAAGAAATATACCTCCTGCAATCGCCGCCAAAAGCCACTTCGGCAAGTCATCCGGGTGCGACATTGCATCTTGTAAAAACTTCCTCTCATTGGAAATCATCGCGCTGGATGTAATTATCAGCATTAAAAAACAGGGAACCGCTGTAACCAGAAAGCCTAATCCCCCTTTACTCTTCAGATAAAGAGTAATCACCAAAAGAGCCAGACAGGCAAGAAGTTGATTGGCGCTTCCAAAAAGAGGCCACAGTATCATAGCACCTTTTCCGTCCGCACCGGTCGCAAACGCCAGCCCCGCCGCCGTCAGAACCGCAAATGTTGTCGCCGCCCATCTGTTGCCCAGACAGGGAATTCGCAAATCGTTTGCAAGCTCACTTACCACATACCGCTGAATCCTGACCGAGGTATCCAGGGTCGTACCTGCAAAGGAGGCGATAAAGACTCCCATCAGTGTTATCCCGACTATCCGGGGCAGTCCCAGGGTCTCCATCATATTGGCCGCACCAATCACCACGGGAGCTATTTTGTCGCTGAGTCCCTTGGCTCCTATCCATGTGCCGTATTGGTGCTGCCACGCCGGTCGGCCCGAAAGTAACGTACCATCGCCGAGCTTAAGGGCCATCCCTAAGCCCGCCCCCACACAAATAATAACCAGTATCGCAAGTGCGCCTTCCATCAACATCGAGCCGTAGCCCACGAACAGGCTGTCCGGCTCTTTGTCGACCTGCTTTGGGGTTGTGCCGCTTGCTACAAGAGAATGAAAACCGCTTATCGCCCCACAGGCGATAATTACGAACATGAAGGGCCATAAAGACGGTGTGTTAGCAGGCAGCGAAGTATTGAAGGCCGGGGCAACCAGCGGAAGCTTGCCGGATAACGATGCGACCGTTATCCCCACGGTAAGAAGCGCCATAGCGATAAAAAGCTGCCAGGCATTGATATAATCCCTCGGCTGCAGAAGTGTCGTTACCGGCAGTGTCGAGGCGACCCAGGCGTAAATCAACAATATTATCACCCAGAGTCCCGTCCCCGGTATCCCAAATGCCGAGCCCAGTTCGATGGGGAGCCTGCTGCCTATCGCTATACATAAATACATCCCGATAACCGCAGCGACCGTTGCAATCAGGATGTTGGCACCTCTTTTATAGACCGCAAAGCCTAGTGCCACTGCTATCGGAATCTGAAGCCAGACTGCAATAACGGAACTCGGAAATTCGGTGAACACCGCGGCAATGACAACTCCGAAAACCGCGATAACAAGAAGCAGGCTCAAAAAAACAATCCCGAAAAATATAAATCGAACACGAATGTTGATATATTTCGATGCCGCTTCCGAGATACTCCTGCCCTCGTTTTGCATTGAAACCACAAGAGTTCCGAAATCATGCACCGCGCCCATAAATATACTACCGAGCATCACCCACAATACCGCCGGGAGCCATCCCCATATAATGCCGATGGCCGGGCCTACAATCGGTCCTGTGCCGGCTATAGAGGTAAAATGATGACCGAATATAATCCCCTTGCGTGTGGGCACATAATCAACTCCGTCCTCCAGAGCTTTGCTCGGAACAATTGCACGAACGTCAAGTTTGAATATCTTCCTCGCTAAGAACCTGCCGTAAGTGTGGTAGGCGACGATAAATCCTGCCCCGCATCCGACCATGAGCAATAACGTGTCCATCTTAATAATCCATAATAAAAGTTACAGTATTTATTTGTCTATACGTTTCTCGAAATCCTTTGTCAAAAGAACGTATTCAATTGCAGCCTCAAGTATCTCGTCTTTACCAGTAGCAATACCATTAATTGTCCGATGTGCCGGGATATCAGGCTGTACTCCAATGCCTGAGAGAGGCGTATTTATTGTGCAAACACGAAGTCGCCCCCCTCCGGGCAAATCATAAAACATTGGTGTGCCTGTTGATCCATTTGTGGGTTCGCCAATAATTTTCACATTGTCCGCCGCTTTTAGTTTTGCAGCCATATCCTCGGCTGCACTTCCAGTAGTAACATCGATAAGTATAATAATCTGGCCCTTGTAATGTTTTTCTGCAGGTTCTACGTGTCCTTGTTTAGAGACAAGCCAGCCGGGAATGTAGCCCTTTGGTAATTCACCTTTGTCTTTGGCTTCATTTAGCCTTTCTAATAATTGCTCTTCGGTAACTCCCATTTTTGAAGCCATTTTAATTGAAGCATCTATAGATGAAATCGAACAGCGTGTCTTGGAATATCTGTCTGGCATTCTCTTTGAGATAAGATGCTTAATTGTTTCATGGGGTGTATTACCACCACCATTTTCCCGTAAATCCAAAATTATTATAGAAGGTGCCGAAGTATCAAAGCTTTCAATCAAGGAAACAAAACGTCCTTCGCATTTTGGATTGCATTGGCGATATCGAATGTATAGATTATTGTCATCTAATTTTTCCGTTAAGAAGTCCGGTCCTTTGCGTAATTTTGCGAAATACTTTTCTCGATTTTCAGGTGTCCAAATTGCTGATTTGCGGTTTGCTTTGATGATTCTCGTTTTTACATTGCCATTGGGATAACGAAGCTTAATTTTAACTTCAGCATTTCTTGTGAAGAAATTAGCCCAGTTGACTCTATCTCTTCTACCCTGGATTGTTCCATGGGCAACATAAGGAAATATTTTATTCTGGATATATTCATTTGTATCAACACCATCTATTTCTAACAATGCGGTGCCTGGAGGGATATCTTCTTCAAGTATATCTTGGCTGGGCCAGCGTTCTATCACTACCCATTGCTCTTCAATGTAACCTAATATAATAGGTAAGTTATCAGTTTGGCGCCTAAGTTCCTCTGGCAAGTAAACCTGCGTATGCCCATCCTCAAGCAAGGCTGTGAATTGTTGAAGTGTACGGTAACATTCAAGAAGGCTCTGTTCTTTCTCCACCAATGGCAGATATTCCATAAAAGCCTGGTCCCAGTTAAGCTCCGGCACCTGTTCGAAGTAGGCAAAATGATGCTTTGCAACCTGATAAATCGTCACGAGTCCAAGGATACGTTGCTCCTTGGTAATTTCTGGCATTTTTTGGCCGATTATGTTTTCTTGTTGCCCTGCTGGACAAATGCCTGCGTAAGTAACAAAACTAATCACTATTAAGCCTGATACTCTGAACGTTTTTGCCATTTTGTATCCCTTTTGACAGAGATTCATTGTTGTTAGTCCTGCGATCTTCTTGCCCGGAGGAGCAGGCGGACGGGCACTTCCTCTATTCCGAGAAGCTCTCGCAGCTTATTGGTGCAAAACCGGTGAAAATTGGCGTCAAAAAACTCCGGACGATTCACAAACAAAAGTAATGTTACAGGTCCGGTCGCCACCTGTGTGGCATAATAAATCTTCGGCATACCGGTTTTTCTCGACCCGCCGACCTTTTGAGCCGCTATTTCCTTAACAGCCCTGTTGAGCACGCCTGTCGGTATCCTGGCAGCAGCCTGTTTGAACAGTTCGCCGGCCAAATCAAGAACGCTTTGAATATTTTTACCCTCTGTAGCAGTTGTAAAGGCGATAGGTGCGTAGGCCAGGCCCGGCAGAACCTTGCTGAGATATTCGCCGTAATCTTCGGTTTCGGCAAAGTCCTTTGCAAGGTCCCACTTGTTTATAACCAAAATGCACGGCTTGAACTGCTCGACAATAAAGCGGGCCAGTTTCTTGTCCACCTGAGAGACCTTAAGCGTTGCGTCAATCAGAAAGAGCACTACATCGGCCCGCTTTATACTTCGCGTGGCTCGTGTGTAGCTGTAAAATTCTATATCGTCGAACATCTTGCTTTTTTTTCTTATTCCAGCGGTGTCAATCGCCACAAACCGCCTGCCGTCCTTTTCAAACCGCACATCCACCGCATCGCGTGTAGTCCCCGGTACTTCGCTGACGATGACGCGCTCGGCGCCCACAATTGAATTTATAAACGTACTTTTTCCTGCGTTTCGCTTTCCCACAATCGCAAGCTTCATCACTTCCTTTTCGGGCGTTTCGGCCGGAAGGTGCTCCAGGGCACTTATAATACGCTCAATCAGAACCGACTTGTTGATATTGTTAGTCGCCGACACACACACCGGCTCTCCGAAACCGAGCTTGATAAATTCACCTGCAGCCGGAAAGTATCCTGCACTATCGGCCTTGTTTGCTACACAAATCACGCTGAGATTATTCTTCCTGAGAAGTTCGGCAATCCTGGAATCTAACGGCATCAGGCCGTCCCGAATATCGACCACAAAGAGCACCAAATCCGCCGTTGCTATAGCCTGATGAATCTGATTGGCAATATGCTCGCTTAACTCATCGCTGTCAACAATACCGTAACCCCCCGTGTCAATAAGCTCAAAGAAGCGCTCTTCGTGCTCTATAATCGTGCTGACCCGGTCACGGGTAACACCGGCCGTAGGTTCGACTATGCTTATCATCCGGCCGGCAAGAGCATTCAAAAGACTGCTTTTACCCACATTTGGTCGCCCTATTATCGCTACTGTCGGAAGCGACATCTCTTAACCTTACTCATTCGATAACATCCACATTCGATTTACAACAACTACCGGAACCATTCTAACAAAAGGGTGCATATTTTTTCAAGCACCATACAGAAACAATAACCTCCCCCCAAAAAAAATTTCCCATAATCTCTCCAACGTTCATCAACTTGAACATTTTTCTTCGTTGCCTCAGCCGAGGCAGAATGGCAAAGGAGGATGGCCCACGCGGTTGTCTTTATTGTCATGCCGGACTTGCCTGCCCTCCGTAGCCTCGTGCGAAGGAGGGATCCGGTATCCAGTCTATTTGGCCCCGCGTTTCACGTTGGGTTCTGTTTTTTTGACATTGCTCTGTAGAAAAGACCTGAAAATTGTCATTCTCAACGAAGCAAAGCGCAGCGAAGAATCTCAAACCCAATGCTTATCCCATCGCAGGCAGAGATAAATTATCAAATGCTTGTGCCCGCGCAGGATTGTCACCCCTGCGGAGGCAGGGGCGGGTATAAAATCTTACGTCCTGAGCTTGTCGAAGGGAGGCCTGAGCGAAGTCGAAGGGGCTATCCGCAGGCCTCGAACAATACAACGACGTTGACATTTTTTCCTACAGACTAAATTACTAACCCAACTTTCGCAGTTCACCGGTAAAATTGCGAATTAAAAAAATTTTCCCCTCACAACGTTTCAGTATCCAACAAAACACTCGGAACCTTGCATGGTGAAGACCTTGCCTATTGCAGAGCTGTTTTTCTGCTGCGAAACTATTGATATGTTCCTGAGAAGTTATAAACGCAAGAAAACACATGGGAAAAAACGCTGAAAGTTTTTGATCAGGATGCCGGTAATCCTGAGGTATGGGATGATTGGGTATTGGATGCGTTCAGAGTATTCTATTTCGATAATACTCCGCAGGACTCGGTCAAGGCTACCTATCCCAATCCGGTGTATCTGGCCTATAACGTCGATGTTACGACAGACTTGGGCTGGGTGGCGGCGGCCAATGCGGCTACGCATGATGTATATTTTAACTCAGCGGCCGATATCCCTGCTGCTGTTACTTATGAATATGACTTTCTCGGCAGACGTATTGCCAAGACTGCAGGCGGTGTAAGAACCGAATATGTCTATGACGGCGATCAGGTTATCGCTGAATATAACAGCAGCGGTACATTATTAAGGAAATTCATCTACGGGCCGGGTATTGATGAGCCGATTTGTATGATTGACGTAGCAGGCGGAGGCGGTATATACTATTATCACTTTAACGGCTTAGGTTCGGTAGTTGCGCTTTCTGATAATTCGGGTGCGATTGTGGAACGTTACGAATACGATGTTTATGGCCAGGTTCAGATAATGAGTTCGGATTTCGAAATTCGAGATTCGAGTTTATACAATAATCCTTACATGTTCACAGGGCGCAGGCTCGACGATGAAACCGGCCTGTATTATTACCGCGCCCGCATGTACCATCCCGAACTTGGAAGATTTATACAGCCAGATCCGCTCGAATATTATGATGGCATGAACATGTATGCCTATGTAGGAAATAATCCTCTTAATTGGATAGATCCATCTGGAACTAATATATACTTGAAAGAAGGAAATGACAGTTGGAACCCGCTAAATAATTGGCTCCACTGGAACATAGTAGTTGACGTGTGGGACTTTCGGTATGACATACAAACGAGACAATCAACATATTTTTGTGTAGGTCAAAGAGCTTATTCTTTCGGTGTAAACCCTTTAAGTCCACTAAGATGGCCTATTCCAGGTAGAACTTGGCTTGGACATAGAAGTATAAAACTCCCATCATTTTTGGCAGGTGAAATATATTGGTCTCGTTATACAGGGGGAAATATTGCAAGAGAGAAAATTACCACACCACAACAGGATATGGCTTGGGATAATTATATGATGAATAGATTGTGGGACAAGGATGTTTATTCTGCACGACATAATTGTAGAAAATTTTGTAGTATGGAATTTGATAATGCGCCAGGTTGCGAGAAAGAAGACAAGAAATAAAGATGAAGTTTGCTGCGAGATAAACCAAGTCGATAAAAGTAGGAAAAAGTATTTTGTGTCGTCTGATCAATATGAAATACTTCTATGTTACAGAAGAAAAAATGACTTATGTAATGTTGAAACAGTTTTATTTTTCCCCTATATTTATATTTCTTTATTAGAAAGGATCAGGTGTTGAAAAAAAGAATAGTTTTTATATCAATAGCGATTTTCATTATATTATTCCTATTTCTATTGATTGATTTTATCCCCCCTGATGACATGACTCGAACATGTTTTTTAGTAACCTCACGTAGAATTAAGGAGTTCGTGAATGATCATAATGAATTACCTAAAGATTTATATAATCTGCCAAAACGCAAGAAGGCTAACAACAGTATTAAAGATGGATGGGGCAGAGAAATCCAATACAATATCCTTGAAAATGGTAAAGTTATGCTTTTGAGTCTCGGAAGAGACGGAAAGCCTGGCGGTGAAGGAAAGGACTCGGATATCATGGGCACTTTCGATCCAAGAATAGAAAACGACTATCCATTCGGGAAAAACGTTGATTCCAGGAATTTCGTAAACACACAATAGTATCTTATAATAATTGATTCCCTTTTTGACTCTGGAAGTAAATTGCGATTGTGGGGTAGCGTCAAGAAAGTTTCGCACATTTTTTTATCGCTTATCAATCCAGTCATTTTCCTGTCCCAACCCACCCCATGGGGTGGGCAAG
>DUZQ01000039.1 GCA_013349435.1 Planctomycetota bacterium
GTCGTTTGTTTCCTGTGTAACATTTGTAGCTACTATAATTTGAGCCTCCTCGTCAACCGCCGCCTGACAATTATAAGCCTGTTCAAAGGACTTACTGGCACCATCTTTCATAATTCGTGATTCGGGGTCGGTAAAATTGCGCTGTGCCTTCGGCTCCGGCTTGTCGGAAGGTTCTTTGGGCTTTTTACCTTTACGCTTTTTGCCTTCACTTTGAAGGGCCTGTTCTTTGTGCCGGACTTCCTTGCGTTTGGCGTCAGCTTTGGCCTTTGCCTCGGCCTCGAGTGATTTCATCGCTTCTTTAATCCTTTTGAGCCGTTCCTGCTTAAAACGCAATTGGTCGGGAAGTTCATCACCACGCATGCCTTTGCCGTATTTAGCATCTTCGGCATCATCTACGGCCTGTGCCCGGGTCAACAAACGCTTGACCTCGGCTTCGAGCTCTTCGGCCTTGGTTTCCATTCGGCCATAACTCATAGCTTTATGTTTGGAGGCGTTGGCCTTGACCTTGGTGCCGTCTAATGAGACATGTCCCAACTTGACCAGGCCGACCTTACGGCATAACTGCAATGCCTGCACAAATAATCCACTCAACGCCTTGAGGTGCCGCTTGCGAAATTCGGCAATAGTATCATGGTCCGGATGCTGGTCGGCTGTGATGACACGAAACGGAACCTGATGATATGTGGCCTTTTCTATCCTGCGTGAACTGGTGATGCCGACGCAGTAGGCATAAAGCAGCAGACTGGTTATCATTTTAGGATTGAACGGCGGCTGGCCTCCTTTTGTGCCGTCGTAGCTTTGATAGACAGCCGACAAGTCTAACTCGTTGACCACATCCATGATGAAGTAGGCCAGGTCATCATCCGGCAGCCACTGCTTCATATCAGGCGGTAAAAGTAACAATTGATTTGGTTGATACGGCTTGAAATTTGTCTTTGTTTTCATAATGCCCACATTATGTCCTGATGTCTGACAAATGCAAGATTTCATTGCCGCTATTTACTGCTTTTGTAGTTTTATTTTAGACCCACCAACACCTATGTTCCCCGACAGGCTTATAGGAAATTTTTTATTTTTTTGCCGACAATTTCTTGCATCAGGTTTGAAATTCCTTTAGCTTGTCTGCTATTCGTGTAAAAGAAAGACGGATTTGTGAAAATCAGCTTAACGTTTTACAAGGACCTTACAGTTGATCTAATCCCTAAGGTAAATCGGCTGGCCGAGCAAACCGGCGAAGAAGAGAAATGAGCTGGTTTGAAACAGTTCTTGACACCAGACAAAGATTAAAAATGAAACAAGTTTGAAAAGTTTTTTTGAAAAGGATTTTACGATGGCTCAAGCAGAAACAGGCGATATTGTTAAGATTAATTTCACAGGAAAGTTAGAGGATGGAAGCATATTCGCTGATACCGCTGACAGTGAACCTCTGGAATTTAAGCTCGGCGAAGGAAGCATAATCCCCGGCATTGAAAACGCTGTGGAAGGAATGAATGTCGGTGAATCCAAATCGGTTACAATTTCTCCTGACCAGGCATATGGCCAGCGACAAGATAAACTTGTCGCTGGGATTGACCGGGATAAGTTTCCAAAAGACGTTGAACCAAAAGTTGGTCAAAAGTTTGAAATTCCGCAACCACAGGGCCAATCCATGGTGGTTAGGGTTGTAGATGTTTCTGAGCAAACAGTCACCGTGGACGGCAACCATCCTCTTGCAGGCAGAGATTTAACCTTCGAGTTGCAACTTCTTGATATTGCCTCAAAAAGTTAGTGAAATCATTCTTGCGCTATGTTGAAAAAATCCTATCTCGGTTTCATTGAGTAGGTTTTTTCGGTTAAAAGGCTTGAAAGCGGAGTGTATAGAGATCCTGTGAGCATTTTGGTCTGGTCCGTAACCACTGCCACCGGGAAAAGAACCGCTAAAACCTTAGCCGAATTTTAATGAAACCTTCATTGCAGCGGGGGTGGTGTCTTTCTGCATATAATCTGTATCGTACTGATACCCAGCCGATTTGCTGGTGCTTTCAGTATTCGTGATGACCCGTTTTTTAGGGAAGTTGAGGAGCGAGGCGCCTTAGTGTGGAAAAACAACCTCCGTTGCCGGTAGTATCTAAGGGTTCCACAAATGCGATCAAGTGTATTTGAGGCCCTAAAAAGAACCTCTCTGGCTCAACTTTTTTTTATACAAAAGTTATATTAGGACAACCACCTTGTTTCAACATGGCTGTGAGAAATGCGGGTTAGTGTTAAGGCCGAACGTAAGATGTTCGAAAAAAGAAGAAAGGTTGCTCCGTGGATGATATGAAGCAACCTTTTTCCAAAAGAGCTTCTTTGTTGAAGAAGCCCGCAGATTCCGAATTTTTAACATTATAATTTCATAAAGAGTTTTTTCCAATACCTTTTTAATTTTCTTTCCGGCCAAAGTTTGGGTGGTGATTTTCCCTAAGGCGTTTGCCGGTCTTCGAGCCGCTCGGACTTATAGATTTTGTCGGCGGCCTTTTCCTCAAGCGATTTGACTAAATCTTCAACCGCCTTTTGCTGTTCGGTGAGTTCTAACTTTTTTCTAATATAATCCTTGACCTCCTCGAAAGACTTTATCCTGCCGGGCACCTTACCGTCAAAGCGGACGACCTCATAACGTTCGCCTCTTCCCATGCCTAAGGTAGCCTTGATTGGTCCTATGATTTCACCCTCTGAGGCATATAAAACCGCATTGAGAAACTCGGCGCCGAAGCGTCTGTCAACCCTTGTTTCCAACTCGTTGCCAACCACCCCGCTTTTTCTTTTGTCATAATCGATAGACAGTTCCTTAGCAAGGGCTTCGATATCCTCCCCGGCCTTAACCCTGGCAAATATCGCCTGTGATTCCTCAAGCGTCTTCGAGGCTACGTGGGTGAAGCTCAGCTTCGCCGGCTCATTGATTCGCCGGTCGGTTTCCTTATTCTCCTCATAGTAATCACGCAATTGGTCCTCGCCGACTTCAACGGCATCTCGCACACGCTTCCTGAGACCCTCGGCATACATCTGCCTGGCCCGCAAATCCGCTCTAAACCTGACTGCCGGCTCCTTGTCAATCCCTCTTTTAATTGCCTCGTCCGACAACAACTGTAAATCCAGCCACAATTTGGCAATCTTCTTTATAGTTTCTGAATCAGGGTTGGGCTGAAGATACTCGATGTGGCGCATAGTCAGCTTTTTGTCGCCGCAACCGACAACGACCTCTTCTTCAGGACCTGTCTGCTCGGCTTCGACTCCTTCGGCCTGCTCAGTGGACGATACTGCTTCCTTAATCTCGGTTTGCTCAAGTTCATCTGCATCAGATGTGGTCGAAGACGCCTCAAGACGTACAGGTTCTGTGATAACAGATTCGGCGGGTGCAACCGATGTGCTTACATTCTGCCCGGCCTCCTGACAGGAAAAAACGCCCGTCAGCAACACCAGCAATATAATCATTCGAAAAGTGTTTTGACAACTCATAAACAGCCTCCTATGAAATTGAGACAATAAAAAACCTTTCTCTTTTAGAAAAAGTAACACCAACGATATTCCACGTCAACCGAATTTTGTAAAATTTTGATACCCGGATACCCAGGCCCGCTTTTTACAAATTGCCGTCCATCATCTTTGTAAACATTTCAAAAAGGTAGTTCGAATCATGCGGACCCGGGGAGGCCTCCGGATGATATTGCACGCAAAAAGCCGGGATGCTTTTGCAGCGGAAACCTTCCAGCGTCCGGTCATTCAGATTTATGTGAGTTATCTCGATATCCTTATCCTTAATCGAGTCGATGTCCACACAGAATCCATGGTTCTGACTCGATATTTCTACTGCACCTGTTTGAAGGTTCTTAACAGGATGGTTCGCGCCCCTGTGTCCGAACTTCAGCTTAAAAGTACGACCGCCCAGGGCCAGGCCTAACAGTTGCTGACCCAGACAAATCCCGAAAACAGGCACTTTTCCTAAAAGCCTGCGTATAGACTTTATCGCATAATCAACCGGAGCCGGGTCTCCCGGGCCGTTGCTCAGAAATACCCCGTCCGGCTTGTAATTCAGTACCTCATCAGCAGTAGTTTTGGCCGGCACAACCCAGACATCGCAGCCGTGCGACCGTAGCAGCCGGAGAATATTAAGCTTGATTCCGAAGTCAAAGGCGACAACCTTATACTTTACCGGCGGCTTTTCCTCCCGGCCGGTTAAGACGTTCAAAACACCCCGGTCCCAACGATAAGGCTTCTTTACCGTTACGTGTTTCACAATATCTCTATCAACAAGGCCGGGGTAGTTTTCCAGCTCCTTGTTCAGTTTGCCGGTATCGAATTGGGTCGAAGAGATAATACCCCTCATCGCGCCTCTGGTTCGGATGTGCCTGACGAGTTTTCTGGTGTCGATGCCCTCAAGGCCGACAACATTGTTTTTTTTCAGATAGTCGGTTAGCGAGTTCTTGTTTCGCCAGTTACTCGGATATTTGCAGTTCTCCTTTACAATGAAGCCCCTGATGAAACTCCTTCGGGATTCGACATCGACTTTGTTGGTGCCGTAGTTGCCCATAAGAGGATAGGTCATCGTAATTATCTGTTCATTATAAGACGGGTCCGTCAGTATCTCCTGATAGCCGGTCATAGAAGTGTTAAATACAACTTCCCCGCACTTTCGGCCCTTGGCTCCGAAAGATGAACCTTCAAACACCGTCCCGTCTTCAAGCAGCAATATTGCTTTCACTTATCGTCTCCCTTTCCGGCGATAGTACGACTGAATCGGTTTGACATCAAGCTTGTGATTCTTCAAGGCTTCGACAGCCTTCACTACCGCCGATGCACCCCTTATCGTTGTTACGTAGGGGACCTGCCTGTCCAGCGCGGTCCTTCTGATTGAATACGAGTCCACAATAGTCTGTTTGCCCACCGTGGTATTTATGATAAGGTCTATCCTGGAGTTTATTATGGCATCGACTATGTTAGGCCTGCCCTCGATCACCTTTAACACAAACTCCGAAGGAATATTATTTTTGATAAGCTCGATGCAGGTACCCTTTGTGGCGATAATCTTAAAACCCATTTCATGCAGCCTCCGGGCGATACCGACAGCCGGTTTCTTGTCATCGTCTTTAACACTTATAAATACCGCTCCTTCGGCCGGCAGGGTATTGCCGGCTGCTATCTGTGATTTCGCAAAAGCAATTCCGAAGTCATCGGATATCCCCATGACCTCACCGGTGGAAAGCATCTCCGGACCCAGGAGGGTGTCTATTCCCGGAAACTTCAAAAAAGGAAATACCGCTTCTTTGACACAAAAATGGCCCGGTTGAATTTCTTTTGTAAAGCCGAGCTTATCAAGGGTCGTTCCCGTCATAACCTTTGCCGCCAGTTTTGCAAGTGGGACGCCGATAGCCTTGCTCACAAACGGAATTGTCCGCGATGCTCTGGGGTTGACTTCGAGGATAAAAATGTCGTTTCCCTTTACTGCGAACTGAATGTTTATCAAGCCCTTCACATTCAACTCAAGAGCCAAAGTTTTCGTCTGACGCTTAATCTCGCCCAGCAGCTTTTTGCTTACCGAAACCGGCGGTATCGTGCAGGCGCTGTCGCCGGAGTGGACACCTGCCTCTTCGATATGCTCAAGTATGCCGCCGATGACGACTTTCTTTCCGTCGCAGACCGCATCGACATCCAACTCCGTGGCGTCATCGAGAAATTTGTCGATTAAAATCGGGTGCTCGCCGGATACCTCTATCGCCTCTTGAACACAGCTTTTGAGGGACCGCTCGTCATGGACAATTGTCATTGCTCTTCCGCCCAGGACAAAAGACGGCCTAATCAGCAGCGGATAGCCCAACTTTTTCGCTATTTTGACAACTTCATCGTACTTAGTTGCCGTGCCGCTGTAGGGCTGGCGAAGCTTCAGTTTCCTGACGAGCCGATTAAATCTTTTGCGGTCCTCGGCCCGGTCGATGCTGTCGGGGCTGGTGCCGATTATCTTTACACCCGCCTTTTCCAGCGGAACCGCCAGCTTTAGCGGAGTTTGCCCCCCGAACTGAACAATGACGCCGTCGGGACTTTCCTTTTCGACAATGCTCATCACGTCCTCGAACGTGAGCGGCTCAAAGTAGAGTCTGTCCGATGTATCGTAGTCGGTGGATACGGTTTCAGGATTGCAGTTTACCATTATCGACTCTATGCCTATCTCTTTCAGAGCAAATGCGGCGTGTACACAGCAATAGTCGAATTCGATACCCTGACCTATCCGGTTCGGACCGCCGCCGAGGATGACGACCTTTCGGCTTTCGGTGGGATCAGCCTCGCACTGGTCTTCAAAGGTCGAATACAGATAAGGAGTCGCCGCCTCGAATTCGGCGCCGCAGGTG
This sequence comes from Planctomycetota bacterium, assembly GCA_013349435.1. Taxonomy (GTDB): domain Bacteria; phylum Planctomycetota; class Phycisphaerae; order Sedimentisphaerales; family Anaerohalosphaeraceae; genus QNBT01. The sequence continues at coordinate 6,360 of DUZQ01000039.1, forward strand.
TCAACCATTTTATAAACGGAGTTTACCTCAAACTCGTCTCTGCGTTTTCTGACCTGCAGTTCGGTTGTGCCGAGGACGGATGCAAGATATTTATCGCTGAAACCGTACTCTTTTATTTGTCGCATAAAAGTCCGGTCAATCTTTTTCAGCTTTGTCGATGTTATCTTCTGCTCAAGTTTCACAATGTCGTTTATATTATTTAGAAACCACCGGTCAATTTTACACGCCTCGAATATTTCATCGGCTGTCATCTTCCTTCTGAACGCCTCGGCCACATACCAGATTTTGTCCCAGCGGTTTTCTCTAAGCTTATCTCTTAACTTTGCCGTTGTTATATCTGTGTCAATATGTTCATTTGCAAGGGAGTAGCGGTCGATTTCAAGCGACCTTATTGCCTTTTGCAGGGATTCTTTGAATGTCCTGCCGATGGCCATTGCTTCTCCGACCGACTTCATCTGCACCGTCAGATTAGGGTCGGTCCCGGGGAATTTCTCGAACGTAAAACGCGGCCACTTGACGACACAGTAGTCAATCGTCGGTTCAAAACACGCGGGCGTTTTCTTTGTGATGTCATTCGGAATCTCATCTAAGGTATAACCAACCGCCAACAGAGAAGCTATTTTAGCGATTGGAAAACCGGTTGCCTTGGAGGCAAGCGCGCTGCTGCGCGAGACCCTCGGGTTCATTTCAATCACATACAGCTTGCCTGTGTCGGGATTGACAGCGAATTGAATATTTGAACCGCCCGTCTCGACCCCGATGGCCCTGATTATTTTAAGAGACGCATCACGCATTATCTGATACTCTTTATCGGTAAGCGTCTGGGCAGGGGCTACCGTTATGCTGTCTCCTGTATGGATACCCATCGGGTCGAGATTCTCAATCGAACAAACGATGACCACGTTGTCTTTGCGGTCCCTCATCACCTCCAGTTCATACTCCTTCCACCCGACAACCGATTCCTCAACAAGAACCTGGCCGGCGGGACTTAGATTCAGACCCCACCGGATATACTCTTCGTACTCTTCCATGTTATAAGCCACGTTTCCGCCGGTGCCGCCTAAAGTATAGGATGGACGAATAATGGCCGGAAAACCAACATGTTCAATAATACGTCTCGCTTCTTCCCGGGAATGTACATAGCCGCTTTTCGGCACCTCAAGATTGCAGGCCTCAATGGTCTTTTTGAAACGATCCCTTTCCTCCGCCCTTCTTATCGAGGCAAGATTAGCACCTAACATCCTGACATTGTATTTTTTCAACACCCCGCTTTCGGCTAATTCCACAGCGGTATTCAGACCCGTCTGGCCGCCCAGGGTCGGCAGCAGGGCATCGGGTCTTTCCTTGCGGATTATTTTGGTAACCATCTCGGCTGTAACAGGCTCGATATACGTTCTGTGGGCCAGCTCCGGGTCGGTCATAATTGTCGCAGGATTGCTGTTTATCAGGATTATCCTGAAGCCTTCTTTTTTCAGCACCTTGCAGGCCTGGACGCCGGAATAATCAAACTCGCAGGCCTGGCCTATCACTATTGGCCCGGACCCTATAATCAAAATCTTGTGAATATCTTTGAGTTTCGGCATTAAACTTATTCCTCTTGTCCCTTCAAAAACTCCGCACACAAGTTCGGCAAAATCGTTATCCCAGATTGCACCCACCAATTACAACCCCCTCAGGGCAGGCTAATACAATAGCCCACGCCTGCATTTCGGTCAAACCATAATTTGAACGTCCCGCTAAAAATTGCAATTTGCTATGCCGAACAGGCTGCCAACGTCTCAAAATGAAATTTGAAAAGGGTTTCCATAAAGAATTTTCAATTTACGACTTTACTAAGCATTCGCTTAAGGTTAACATTAGCCAAATTTTGGGTGAGTCGAATTACCGACTAAAAGGCACAATTAAGATTGGCCCGGAGTTGAAAGTTAAAAACCGATTTTAAGTCCCGTTTGCCTTGTCGAACGAAAGGAGAGTTTCTAATGCCAAAGCGTGATGATGTCAAGAAAGTAATGATAATCGGCTCCGGCCCAATAGTGATAGGCCAGGCCTGCGAGTTTGATTATTCCGGCACCCAGGCCTGTAAAGCGCTTCGTAAATTAGGTTATGAAATAATTTTAGTAAATTCCAATCCCGCCACGATAATGACCGACCCGGGCATGGCGGATATTACTTATATCGAGCCTCTGACACTCCAGGCCATGACGGAGATTATTGAAAAGGAAAAACCCGACGCCCTGTTGCCTAATCTGGGTGGTCAGAACGCCCTGAACCTGTCTTCGGAGCTTTGGCAGACAGGCGTCCTTAAAAAAAACGGGGTAAAGGTAATCGGCGTCAATATTGATGCTATACAACGGGGGGAAGACCGTATCGCCTTCAAAAATACCATGAACCGGTTGAGTATCGAGATGCCCAAAAGCGAGCCGGCTTTGAGTGTCCCCGATGCCGAGAAAATAGCCGACAGACTGGGTTATCCCGTTGTTATCCGGCCTGCTTATACTATGGGCGGTACCGGCGGTGGACTGGTTTACAACGTCGAGGAGTTGAGAATCATCGCGGCCCGCGGCATAGCGGCGAGTCTCATCGGACAGATTCTGGTCGAAGAATCCGTGCTCGGCTGGGAGGAATTAGAGCTTGAGGTTGTCCGCGATGCAAAAAATCAGATGATTACCGTGTGCTTTATCGAAAATGTTGATGCGATGGGCGTTCACACGGGAGATTCATACTGCACAGCACCGATGTTGACAATTGATGCGGAACTTCAAAAACGCCTTCAAAAATACTCTTATGACATTGTCGAGGCGATAGAAGTAATCGGCGGGACGAATATTCAATTCGCCCACGACCCCAAAACCGGCAGGGTAGTTGTTATCGAGATTAATCCCAGGACATCACGCTCGTCGGCACTTGCTTCCAAGGCCACCGGATTTCCGATTGCGCTGGTTTCGGCGATGCTGGCCGGCGGCCTTACACTTGACGAGATTCCATATTGGCGCGATGGAACCCTCGAAAAGTACACTCCTTCCGGCGATTACGTAGTGGTTAAGTTTTCGCGGTGGGGCTTTGAGAAGTTTCACGGAGTCGAAGACAAACTCGGCACCCAGATGAGAGCGGTCGGGGAAGTCATGAGCATCGGTAAAAATTATAAGGAAGCATTCCAAAAGGCAATAAGGTCGCTTGAGAGAGGTCGGTACGGACTGGGCTTTGCAAAGGATTTTCACGAAAAGAGTCTCGATGAACTGTTGCAGAATCTCCGCGAACCATCCAGCGAAAGACAGTTCATTATGTACGAAGCACTGCGCAAAGGTGCCGATATTGACGAGCTGTTCAGCAAAACACATATCAAGCCCTGGTTCATCCGGCAGATGAAGGAGCTGGTGGAACTGGAAGAAAAGATTCTGAAATACAAGGGCAAAAAGATTCCCGATAAGCTGTTGGTTCGGGCCAAGAAGGACGGATTCTCGGACCGCTATCTTGCACAATTACTCGATACAACCGAAAAGGCCGTCAGGAAACACCGAACAGGTCTGAACGTGGTTGAAGCATGGGATGCCGTCCCGGTCAGCGGGGTTGAGAACGCAGCTTACTACTATTCGACCTATAACGCTTCAGACAATGTCCCCGTAAGCGATAAGCCCAAGGTAATGGTCCTGGGGGGCGGCCCGAACCGTATCGGCCAGGGCATCGAATTTGACTACTGCTGCGTTCATGCCGCCTTCGCCCTGCGCGATGAGGGGTATGAAACAATTATGGTCAACTGCAACCCCGAGACCGTATCCACCGACTATGACACATCCGACAAGCTCTATTTCGAGCCGTTAACCGTTGAGGACGTCCTCAGTATATACCAAAAAGAAAAACCCATGGGCGTTATCTGCCAGTTCGGCGGCCAGACACCCCTTAACATCGCGGGCGAACTGGCCGGGGCCGGCGTCAATATAATCGGAACAACTCCGGAGACAATCGACCTTGCAGAAGACCGGGACCGATTCAGAAAGGTTATGAGAAAACTCGGTATTCCTCAGCCCGAATCCGGCATGGCCAGTAACTTCACCCAGGCCGCCAAAATCGCCAAAAGGATAGGATATCCCCTGATGGTGCGACCGTCATACGTTCTGGGAGGAAGGGCGATGGAAGTTGTTCACGACGAGGAGATGCTCAGGCGATATGTCGCCGCGGCGGTGGACGTCTCACCCGAACGACCTATACTCATCGATAAGTTTCTTGAAAATGCCATCGAAGCCGAGGCTGACGCCATTGCCGACGGCACCGATGCCTTTGTCCCGGCTGTTATGGAACACATCGAGCTTGCCGGTATCCACTCGGGGGATTCAGCCTGTGTGATTCCTCCGATTTCCATCCCTGCTAAACATATCAAAACCATAAACGAATATACGAAAAAGATTGCGACGGAACTTAACGTGGTCGGCCTGATGAACATCCAGTACGCGATAGCTGACGATACGGTATATATCCTTGAAGCCAATCCTCGTGCTTCACGGACCGTACCTCTGGTCTCAAAGGTCTGCAATGTCTCGATGGCGCGAATCGCAACACAACTGATGTTGGGCAAAAAGCTGTCGGAACTGGACCTCAAACAAAAACCTGTTCCGCACTTCGGTGTCAAGGAAGCCGTGTTTCCCTTCAATATGTTCCCCGAGGTTGACCCGCTCCTTGGTCCGGAGATGCGCTCTACCGGCGAGGTTCTGGGCATGGCGGATTCATTCGGCCTGGCGTTCTACAAGGCCCAGGAAGCAGCCCAGCAGAAATTGCCCTCAACCGGGACCGTACTGATAACGATTGCCGACCCGGACAAATCATCCGGCCTTGAGGTGGCCCGGAAGTTTCAAAAACTGGGATTTGAAATTATGGCAACTACAGGAACAAAAAAGTTTTTTGACACCCATAAAGTCAAGACCCAATTCATCCGTAAGATGCACGAGGGACGACCCAACATAACCGATGCCATTAAGAATAACGAAATTCAGCTTATTATAAACACACCCAGCGGCAGACTAAGTCAGCATGATGATTCATACATCCGCAAAACAGCCATAAGACACAAGATACCCTATATAACCACCACCGCCGCCGCCATCGCCGCCGCAAAGGGCATCGAGGCCTTCCGGCAGACAACCACCCACGTCAAACCGCTACAAACCTATCACGCGGATATAAAATAGGAGAATGGGCAAATCTGTAGAGGGAGGGACTAAAAAGACCGGTCCTACTACTACAATCTCTGCACTTTTGTTGCTACGAGTCCGGACTGAATACTATTTCGATTCCATGGCAGGGGAACAGATAGCAAAGGTTTTCTTCATAGTACTCCTGCAGCAGCGTATGCAGGTTGATAAACCAGCCTAACAGCTTTTTGGCCGGGTTTATAATCTTAAATGACGACCTAAATTTCAACCGCTGCGATAAAATTCTTATCCTTACGTCGGTGTAAAAATTCGGCACTTTCCTGTACAACTGATATTCGGCATCAACAAAATAATAAAAAGTGTAAAGCCCGAAAAACCTGACATGTGTGAAGTCTGAATAATAATGAGGGTTGGAAAAATGCGGCACGAAAATATGTGCCCTGCCGTCTTTCTTCAGGACTCTGACAATCTCCTTTATCACGTTCTCGAAATTCCTTATGTGTTCCAGGACACTTCTGCAGTGAATCTCGTCAACACAGCCGTCCGGCAGAAACCCCAGGCCCTGTTCGATATCGGCGACAATGTTGACGTGGGGCATATCGACTTTGTCTATGGTTATTCTGCCGGGTCTTTCCTTTCGGCCGCAACCAAGCTCAATAATCACGGGTCCGGCGCCCCTTATTTTCTCTTCCAGATTTATTCTTATAATCGGCTGCATCGTCGTCACCGGAATAATTATGCCGTTACGCTTTTTATCATATCCACCAGCCGGACGCCCAAAACTTTGGTATCAAAGCCGCAAGCGTGCTTAAAACCCTGCCCGCCCATACGTTTTCTCAGGTCTTTATCACGTATCAGCCGGGACAGCTTCTCCACCCAGTCGGCCTCATCAGTCGCGACATAGCCGCTGATGTCCTGCTGTATGTACTCGACATTTACACCGACAGGCGAAGTAACTACCGGCAAAGAAGCCGACTGGTACTGGAGAATCTTAAATCCGCATTTGCCGCGTGTGAACCTGTTGTCCGGCAAAGGTGCCAACCCAATATCGCAAGCGGCCAAATCCCGCGACTGGCTTCGCAGAGACCATCGGCATTTTTCCACTTTCATATTCTGCAAATCAAAAAATTCATCACAGATTATCCGCAAAACAACATTATCAAACCGCCGGCCGATTTGTTCAAGTACCGGCCTGAGCGAAGCAAGATAACTCAATGTGCTTTTGCCGCCTATCCAAACAAGGCGGACCTTCCCATCGTTTTTTAATTTACCTTCACAACGGTATGCATTGACATCCAGGCCGGTAGGAAGAATCTTCACTTTCTGATTAAACTTAAGGGCGCGTTCTGCAAGATACGCGTTGCCCGCTATGACAAGATGCGACAACCTGACCGTTCTTTCAAAAGATTTTCGTCGTATCCGGCTGAATTTATTCGGGTGCTTGTCGTTGTACATAACAGCATCATCAAAATCATAAATCACCCCGGGTCCCTTGTGGCGCAGCCAAAAGGCATCTAAAGGGTTGAGCCGCTTTTTGTGCAGAAAAACCGAATCGAAATCTTTGCTTTGTTTTAACAGTTTCCTTCTTGCCAATGAGCCGGTTGGAAATCGAACGACCTCGCAGTTAATATCATTTGCTCTCAAAGTTTCCAGGTAAACTTCTATCCTCTGTCTGAAACTCGCACGACTGGGATTATTTGTCAAAACAAGTAACTTCATGGCCTGTTATCTTATTTCTCTTAGGATTTGTTTTTTATATTCAGGATCCTGAAGCGGACGGATTTTTCTGCCTTTTTTGCCGCTGTCAACATACTTATGCTCAAGCGGGACGCCTAACTCGGTTTCTTTCCGCAGAAACCATTCATAATCCACATCAAGTGCCCCGATGTCGATTGCCTGATACCCCTTGTTGCATAAGTCATAAGCCAGGACGGTTGCCGTCGGCCCAAGGGCCGCCAATATAAGTTTTTCCCGGCTGACATCGTCGAAGGCGGCCAGAATCTCATCGTATTTATCGAACGCGCTGTGGGCCGGGCAAAGAATCCGTGATACGGTTTCGGCGCCTTCCAGCAGGTCGTTGAACATGCCGAATCGTGTCCCCTGGCCTTCACATATAACAACGCTTCTGTCCGCCCAGAGCATCCTGATTTTCTTATAATAGTCGCCGCATTTTTTGTAATGCTCATCGGTCTTGTAATCCTGTATGTAAGCCCTGGAAAAGAACGCATCGTAATAAACACGGTCCATATCGAGATATGAATATATCGTCTCCCTTTTACGAGATGCCCATTTTCTCCAGAAATCCGCCACCGGCGGCAAAAAATGCTCCAAATTACCGAAACAGGGCGGCAGCCCAATCAGTAAATTCGGCTTGTCCGATGTAAGCACCTCTTTTAATCGCCGGGCAAGCTGGGCCGAGCGCTGCTGATAATTAATCCTGCCCCCTTCCATAAGAACAAATTCGCCGTCGCCGAAACGGCAAAGACTGCATTTTTCCTTCAGGATTTTATCTAACGTTTCATCTATAGTCTTTATTTGGGGTGTTTGGATACAGAGACCATCATTCCTGATTTTATCGTATAATTCATAAGGCATATTTTGCAGCCGGAACAAAGCCCTCTCAAGCTCTTTGTGCACCTTGCCTGAATAAAACAGCCTTTTCTTAAACCGCGATAACTCTTTTTCAACTTTTTTTAGTACCATTCCGGGATTTCCCCAATGATTACCATTCAGCATGTCCCTGCCGGGGTTCATCACAAAACCCGAAGTCGCCTGCAATAAAATACCAAATCCACCGTAAAATTCAAGTTGTATGGCAGGTATTCGAAGGATTAAATGTCCCGAAACATCCGGCAAAGACTTGATAGAGCTACAAATCCAAATTAGAATAAGCTTTTCCGAATAAGATAATAAATACGGATTAAGGTTATTTTGACAGGTCTTATACATCAGAAAGTCCAGAAAATATTATCGCTGTCAGAGACATCGGTGATTTCAAAAGAAGAATGGGATAAGGACTATCGACTATGATAAAGCAGGACGACTTGCAGCAAAAAGCGGTAATTATAACCGCAGCCGGGGATAACTCCAGATGGGGAAACCACCTTAACACGCTAAAGCACCTGGTGCCGATAGACCCATCGGGACAGACTATTATCGGCAGAACCGTCGAAATGCTCAAAAACACCGGCGTCGATAATGTCTTTGTCGTCTCGCAGCACGAGCAAATCATAGAATTGCTGAAGGAGGATGTTGAGGTTATCACACCCGCCAATTGCAATTCTCTGGCAGACAGTATCTTATCTTCCCGCAAATACTGGGCCGACCGGACAATAATCCTTCTTGGAGACGTCTTTTTCAGTCAACAGTGCCTTGACAAAATTCTTGCATGTAAAAACAGTATTAAGTTCTTCGGAATAGACCAATTTGGCGTCCCAGATCGTTACAAGATAAAACGAAGTGAACTTTACTCATTATCATTTGACTCTTCAATGCAAGATATCATAGAACGCAACTTGAAGCTGAACTCTACCATGGCCCGCTTTAAAAACAACCGAAGTCTGCGTTTCGGTTATCTGAAAATGCCGCTGGTGAAAAAGACCGGTTGTCTTAAACTCCTTTATCATTACAGCTATCCTCCGAAGCCGCCGGGGCTGCTTATAAAAGCGGGCTTCAAAAAAAGCGCGTTCTGGCGGATAGCCAGATTCCTTGTATCAAAGCCACGAAGGACAAAAATATATGGCAAGCTGTGGGGGCTGTATTTTACCACAGCCGGCATAGGTTTGTTCGACAGCCCCGATTATAGGAAAAGCCCGGGCGTCAACGAAAACAACTACTTTGAAGAAATAGATGACGTAACACAGGACATCGACACCAAAGAAGACTATGACATCCTGCTGGAAAAACTGATTCAGGCCCGGTCCAGCAAAAAAATTGTAACCACAAGGGATGAGACAGGCCGGATATGAAGCTTTCGATTATTATAGTGAGTTGGAACGTAAAGGATGATTTGCTCAGATGCCTGTCGTCCCTGAAAGACAATCCGCCTTCTGTGTCTTTCGAGCAGATAGTGGTTGACAACGGCAGTGCCGACGGGACATCAGATGCAGTCAAACAAAAGTACCCGGAAGTAATTACTATTGCCAACAGCCGAAATCGCGGCTTTGCAGCAGCCAATAATCAGGGCATAAAGGCCTCGACCGGCCAATATATACTGCTATTGAATCCCGATACAATCGTCCATACCGGCGCACTGGATACCCTGGTGCGGTTTTTGGATGACAATCCGCATGTCGGCGTTTGCGGGGCAAAATTGTTATACGCCGACGGTTGCGTTCAGCCGTCGGTCAGACGCTTTCCGAGCTTCAGGGCCGTGCTCTACCGCCATACCGTGTTCAGACTACTTGGTATCTTCAGGGCCGATTATAAAAGATGGGCTATGAAGGATTTTGATTATGACAGGCAGGCCGATGTTGAACAGGTAATGGGGTCGGCGATGATTGTCAGGCGTTCTATAATTGACCGCCTCGGCGGTATGGACGAGAGGTTCTTTATGTATTATGAAGAGGTTGATTTGTGTTACAGGATAAAGCAGGCCGGCGGGCGGATTGTATTTTTGCCGGACGCGGTAATTACACATTTGAGCGGACGCTCCGCCAAGCAGATTCGGCTGGAAAGAAGATTAATGATGCTGAAAAGCCTGATGACCTTTTTCAGAAAACACCGTAACAGATTTATTACGGAGTTCTTCGCGGTTATCTTTAAGTTCGCCCTTATTTTGCGGAACATTTGCCATTTAACGCTCGGCATTATTCTTTATGTGCTCAGCACCACAGGTTTAGCCTCCGGCAAAAAACAGCATGCGATAGAAAAAATGAGAAAATGTTCGCTCCTGCTTTCAAAACATCTGTGGCAAATCATTACAATGTAATTTTGTCCGGATTAACGCCACGGGGCGGCATAATCGCCGTTCTCGATGATATCGAGTGTGTATTTTGCAATTTTAGTGCCATTGAACTCTGCATGAACATATTCCATGCCGTTGTCGGCGATTTTGATTCTATCGTCTTCGTGTTTTAGATACCAGTCGGCTAATTCGAAGAATTCATCGGCTGTATCGAAGTATTTCAGATGCACACCGTCTTTGAAAAGCAAGTCGGAATCCGGTACGCGTTTGGCAAGGACAAAAGCGCCGCATGCAAGATAATGCGTCAGGCGGTCGGAATGGTACATGCTGACATCGTTAGCTATGCCCACACTTAATGCTATACGAGCTCCGCTGATTGCATATATATAATCATATCCGCCGACCCTGGGCCGGCCAAGGCAACCGTAGAACGTACAGTTTTTCATCTGGGCTAATCTGCTTATTATCTTGTATCTTGTCGAGTCGGTGGGATAACGTTTGTGCTTCTGCCGGGTCTTTCCGGTAAACAAGATGTCGGTTTTCCATTTATCCCAAACATCGTATCGGTATTCATAGTCGGGGTCGCACGGATTCGGCATAAACGCGCCACGAACCCCTGTTTTCCTATATTCATCAAGCCATTGTCCGTCGTTTGTAGCCAACACGAGGTCAAGTTTGGCGCCTATTGGCACGCGGTTTTTTTGAAACTGAGGCCACGGGTCCCCGTCACAGCCGTATAAAAAGGCATTTGGCGCTGCCTGCCGGATTAATGCAATAGTCTCAACATCTAAAAAATTAGCAAATGAAACGTGAACAATATCCGGCTCATAGCTTTTTATTTGCCGAACCAAAACCTCATCCACCTTTTCTTTGCACCAGCGGCGGGAAAAAATCGTGCTTTTTATCGGCGCCACCTGCCAAAAAGCACCACCGTAATCGAACCGGTGAACATCATGGCCGAGCCTTATAAAACCTTTAACCTGTTTGCGTATCCCGGACAACAGAAACTTGCCCGTAAACTCTTTCATATCTTCTACGATGAAAATACGCTTGGCTCTTGACATTACACACCTGCATTATCAGCGCTTGGGGGATATAAATAATCCCCCCGGTGGGAATAATTTGCATCAACAAATTTAATTTAACATGGGCCCGGGAGGATTCGAACCTCCGACCAATGGATTATGAGTCCACTGCTCTAACCGCTGAGCTACGGGCCCTTTAATACCCCTGAGTGCTTTTATGTTAATCACTTTAACCACACCCTGTCAACAGTCTTTTGAGAGAATTGATGTATGAGGTGTCCGAAGTCTGTAATTTATTTGTGCTGTTTGAGCCATTGGGCCACCCATCTTCCGGCCTGGTCGGGGGTGCTAAGCTCTTCGGCAAGCTGGGCGATATACATCTCCTGGGCCACAAGTCCCACCATAGGCCCCGGCTGAACCCCGAGCGCGATAAGCTGATGCCCGTCCAGCAAAGGCCTGGGGGTAAGCTTGCTGCCCTTAAGTGCCCGGGCGCGTTTTTTTACCGTCAGGAGCGGCCCGATACCTTCGCCGCGCGCCTTTTGAATCGCACGCTGAAACTCATACAAATCCGAAAAATAAGGTTCAGCCAGCAACAATTTCAATTGCGCAAGGCCCATATCAGATTCGAGGAGTTTCCCGCGCCCCTCAAGCAGGAACCGCAAATGTCTGTTATGCGCCCTGCTCGGCTTGAGTCGGCGGGCGTGGGCCATAGCCGGCTTAGTGCCAAACGCTGCAAAGAACGACGCCAGTGCCAGCGGGAAATCAACCTTTTTGCGTAACCGGCCCAACACCTCGATTCCGAACCGGGCTTCTTTGGCTCCGACGCCCGCAAAAATCGCCCCGGTCAGCCCGCTGTCGAGCAGCATAGAGGCTCCGTCTCGTCGGCCCGGGTGTGTAAGTATCATCTCAAGTTCCATCGCAATCCGCTCGGCGCTTATCTTTGTGATATTTCGGGCCTTGCTGCAAACGGCCGACCATGTCTTCGGCTCGATTGTAAAGCCGAGCTGCGTGGCAAACCTGACCGCCCGCAAAAGTCTCAGATAATCTTCGCTGAAACGTTTCTGTGCATCTCCAATCGCCCGAACCAGGCCCTTACGCAAATCGCCCAGGCCCTTAACATAGTCTATTACCTTGCGCTCAAGCGGGTCGTAGAACATCCCGTTTATGGTAAAGTCTCTTCTGCCTGCATCTTGCCGGGGGCTGCAAAACGCCACTTGCTGCGGATGTCTGCCGTCTGTATAGCCGCTTTCGGTCCTGAACGTTGCTACTTCGGTCTGCTTGCCGCCGTCAATCACCATAATTACACCGAACTTTGCTCCGACTTTCAGTGTCCGCCTGAATAACTTTACAATTTCATCGGGCCGGGCGTCGGTCGCCACGTCGTAGTCCTTGGCCGGGCGATTAAGCAGCATATCACGAACACAACCTCCCGCCAGAAGCGCCTCGTAGCCGGCCTTTCGCAGCCGTTTGATTATCCTTATCGCCGCTGTTCTGTTCGTCATCTGCCAGGCTCGTAATTAACCGTCCAACCGTAAAAACGCCACCGCCATGCTTCCCCACTTACGCTTGTCTATTACCTTCAACCGGCTGTATGTATCAAGCAGCTTTGTCCGGCGGTGCGTTCTGGTTACAACGATTGCCCCATCGGCCAACTGTCCGCAGACAATCTCCAGAAGCTTAGCCAGCGGTGAATCCGCTCCGACATCCTGGGTCATTTTATAAGGTGGGTCAACAAAAACGAGTTCACATTCAGCCTGCCCCGGCCCGGCAGCAGCCCCGACCTTGAGCGCATTAGCCCTTATCACCTTCGACCGGTCCGCGAAGCCCGCTTTTGCGATGTTCCGATTCAACGTTTCAATCACATTCGGATTATCATCAACAAACCTGACCTTCTTGGCTCCTCTGCTCAAGGCCTCAAGTCCCAACGACCCAGTTCCACAAAACAAATCGGCTGCTACCTTGTCCTGCGGCAAACCGTAATTGTAAAGAACGTTAAACAGCGACTCCTTGACCATGTCGGTAATCGGCCTGGTATCGAAGCCCTTCGGGCTAAGCAGCCGCATCCCCCGCTTCGTTCCCGCTATTATCCGCATCCCTGCAGCTCCTTTGTTATTTCAATGCCTCGACTCAGATGCATCTGGATTTGATTTTAGTTCTCTTCTAAATCTTTCAATTGCAAGCTGGATGAGCCGGTCTATAAGCTCTGAATAAGATATTCCGCTCGCTTCCCACAGCTTCGGATACATACTGATTTTGGTAAAGCCCGGAATCGTATTAATTTCATTGACAATAACATCACCGTTTTTTCTGACAAAGAAGTCAACCCGCGCCATACCCTCGCAGCAAAGCACCTCAAACGCTTTGACGGCACAGGCCTGCACCTTTTTCGTAACATTGTCGCTTAGCCCGGCCGGGATTTCAAGGGCGGCTCCGTTTTCATCGATATACTTGGAATCGTAGGAATAAAACTCATGTCGCGGTATAATCTCACCCGGCACCGACGCAATCGGATTTTCATTTCCCAGAACCGAGCACTCAATTTCCCTGCCTTCTATATACTCTTCGACGAGTATCTTATTATCATATTTCAAGGCAAGGGCTACGGCTTCGCCGAATTCGTCTTCGTTTTTGACCTTGCTTATACCGACCGATGAGCCGAGATTGGCGGGCTTGACAAACATCGGCTGGCCCAGGCGCTTCTTCACTGTTTCAAAATCAATTTCGCCGGCTTTTGAGCGGTTTAAAACCACAAAGTCGGCGACGGGAATATGCGCCTCTCTTAAGAGTCTTTTCATAACTTCCTTGTCCATCCCCACGGCTGAGCCTAAGACCCCCGCCCCCACAAAGGGCACGTTTGCAAGTTTCAGCAAACCCTGGACCGTGCCGTCTTCGCCGAAAGGCCCGTGAAGAACCGGGAAGACAACATCAATCGGCCCGATTTCCCGATTGTCAAAAAGACTGATAAACCGCCCGGCCCCGTCACCTAAGCACAAGGCCAGACTGTCGCCGGTTTTTTGCAGCTTTATCAGCCTGGGACTATCGGCATGCAAAACAAAATTCGACTCTTCACAAAGATACCACCGGCCTGTCTTGGTGATGCCGACCAGCACCACGTCATGCTTTCGGCGGTCGATGGCGGCGACGACGTTCCGTGCCGACTGGAGCGATATCTCATGCTCTGCGGATTGGCCGCCGAATAAAATTGCCACCTTTATTTTCTTATTCATGCAAAAGTTGTCCGACAATATTAAAGCCTTTTTTGCTCAAACCGACTAATTGTAAATAAATATACTGTTTAATTACCTGTAAACTAAAAACCTGTGCACAGCGTTAATCAGTAACTTCCAATCCCATATCCGCCAACATCTGCATATCTTCAGATACCGCCCTGCCGCTGGTCGTCAGATAATCACCACTCAATATCGATGTTGCTCCCGCATAAAACATCCAGCTTTGCAGGTCCCTCAGATTCAATACTCTGCCGCCTGCAATTTTAAGGTTAGTCTTTGGCAGTATAAACCGAAAAATCGCTACAATCCTCAGAATTTGCCTGGGTTTTATCGTTTCGGCCCGGCCCAAAGGGGTTCCTTTTATGGGATGAAGGAAATTCATCGGTACGGTATCTGCGCCAAGTCTTCGCAGTTCCAGAGCCATATCCACCCGGTCGGCCTCGGTTTCGCCGATTCCGAATATCCCCCCCGCACATATCGCCAGGCCCGCCCCTTTTACCACCTCAATCGTCCTTACCCTGTCGGCGTATTCATGCGTCGTAACAATGCTGGGAAAATACCTCTCGGATGTCTCCAGGTTATGGTTATACCGACTCATACCGGCCCGGCCTAAGCGCATAGCCTGCTCAGAGCTGATTAAACCGAATGAACCACAAACACCCAGGTCATATGCATCCTTTATCCGCCGAACGAGTTTTTCAATCCGCCCAAGCTGGGTCGCAGTAACAGCCCTGCCGGAATATACAATCCCGAAATTGCTCACTTTGTTCTTGGCAGCCTGTGCCGCACCGGCTAAAATTTCCTCATCACTGAGAAACTGCGGCTTCTTTCCGACAGCCGTATTAAAACGGGCCGATTGAGCGCAGAACGCACAATCCTGGTCGCACCCGCCGAGCCTGCCGGGAACAATCGAACAGACCTTTATCTTATTGCCGAAAAACTTTTGGCGGATTTTATTGGCCCAATATAGCAGGTCGTCATAATCACCCTCGCTTTCTCTAAGCAGTGTATCAATCTCGGCCCTTTCGAGAAGCTCGCCGTCCAGCACCCGGCCTGCAAGTAAAGCTATTGTCTCATTCATAATTTTTCGTTTCACTCATCCTTTTGTTCGGGCTTCTTTAGCCGGCCCATAAAGAGTATGCTCTTAGAGCGATTGTCTTTGATTATGAATATGAAGGGGTGGTCTGCGCGGAATACCGCCGGCGGTGCAGGAGCACTTGTCAGCTTCATTGTTACACCGGTAGCCGCCGCAGCCTCGGTGCCCTCTTCATCCACCGCGACAAAGGCCTTATGGATAACATTCGAAATAAAAAGGCTTTTGTCGCCGGTCATACCTGAAAAATCGGCCGGCGGAAGACTAAAAGCGTCCGGCATACCCATTTTTTTCAGATAATCGGCCAGCTCAAATTTCGTGGCCATCTTAAACTTCGGCATATACACAAACACTTCCTGTGTTCGCAGCCCTTTGGTCCACTCGTTTAGTTTTTCAATCGTAAGGGTCTTTTCTATCTCAGCAAGGCCGTCCACTTCATTAGGCAGAAGAATTATCATGCTCAGTTCTTCGCCCTTATAGGGCAACTCCAGTACCTGCAGCCGGTTATCGGCCCAGTACTTAAACTTCTCCTTTATATGCATCGTAGGCACTGTTACCTGTTTATGTCTGTTTAAGTTAAAAGGTGCGTCTTTGGTTTGCTTCTTGTCGAATTGGTGCGCCCAGTCACCCTTGAAGTATATCGCGTTGGTCAGGACCAGCCTGGTAAGAGCATTGAGCACCCCCGGCTGGATAAGGTTCTTAATCTTTTCCCTGGTCTTTTCTTCGACCCAGGCATTGATAATCTGACGGGTCTTTTCCGTTTGTGTTACAAAATCAACTTCTCTAAGCCCCGCTCCATAGCTTTTTTCCGTCAGCTCTAAAAAAGCGTCGAGGAAATTTAAACCGGCCTGTCCCCAAAGTGCATTGGCTACACTAAGTTCGTATAGGCCCTTTTCGCCGGCTTCGTTCAATTGTCTTTCCAGCGAGCCGAATGACTTATGTAACTCGGCCTGCGGGAGTGTAAAATGCAGCACTTCAGCCATCCGTTTTTCAGTTTCACCTCGGGCACCCGCCCACGTCATTGCAAGAGCAGTAGAGATACTGTAAGGTGAGAAGAAAAGATTTCCGCCGGCCTTTTTAATGTCAGGGTCATCCTTAAGCTTTGCATAAAGGTCAAATGCAAACTCGCTGTTACCCCCGACAACAGTCTGAATGGCTTCCTGCGACTCGTTTGTCCGGCCTTGTACCAAAGCAGTGGTTCCGATTAGTCCTAATGTAACCACGCAAAACGCAAGGTGCCTGATACCGTTTCTAAAGATACGCTTGCAGACCTTTTCATTCCCGCCAAAGCCCGAATCCCGCCTCTTTGGTCCTGGATTCCGGGTCAAGCCCGGAATGACAGATAAGCCCGGAATGACAGATAAGCCCGGAATGACAGATAAGCCCGGAATGACAGATAAAAATAGTGGAACAGATTTTTTTGAGTCAGGACTAATCATATTCTACCTTTCTTTCTCAATCGCCGCCCCAGCGCCCAACAACAGTTCCCTGACAGGGACTGCAAACTGTCTGAACTTCGCCGCCGGCAGCGTAACGGTCTGCCACTTCGGGCTGCGCACCTTCATGAACTCCATGTAGTCGCCGAGCCTGACGGCGTAAAACATATATCGGTTGTTCTGAAAATCATAAACTTCCCTGCCGTCGGTCTCAACATCAATATACTCGAATTCGTATGCAAAGATAAATACCGCCTCAAAACCGTCCCCAAAAACCTGTTCCCACCTTAGAAGACCCCTAACATCCTCCATTGTAACCCAGCACTCGAGTCCTGACAGGGCCGAAAGGCTTTTGCCCTTAAACTTTCTGCCCTTTACCTCGGCTATAACCGGCCTTGAACTCGACGGATACAACAGAAAGTCAAAGCTTTTTATCCTGCTGCGGGCGAAAATTCTCCGCTTTTGCTGGTCAACAACTACATACTGAACACGATTGTCAATAAGCCAGTTCTCGAACACCTGCTCATAATTAGTCAGCCAAGTACTCATACAACCAAGCCTATTAATTTTTAATCCGCTGTCAAGCAATATGTCAAACACACGAATTCCTGACAGGCAGTCGTTATAAGCCGTTATTGACCCGGTATTCGGACGGTTCGATAATCCGTCAAAATCCGGCGTATTTGTACAGAAAAGCGGCCCAAATGGTCGATAAACAATACAAGCCAGGGAAGGACCAAAGGCACAATCGGAGCCAAAAGCCAAAAAAAATAAACCAGGAAATAGTCGAGTGGTCAAACGGACAAATCGGTACAAAACGGCATTTGGGGCTTTTGGGCTGGTAGTGTGCATGTTTGTGCTGTGTAGTTGTCTGTCATTCAATATCGCCGACGCCCCGAGTCCATACACCTGGCCGCACAACGAGCCGGCGGAAAACTGGTGCGGCCCGACAGGTGCATTTCTGGCATATTACTTGATGTACTATTTCGGCCCGGGCGTGTTTGTGATGCTGACAGCCGCAGCAGCGGCGATGGCAACTGTGCTTGCAGGCGGGCGGATAACTCAGCCGATACTCCGGACAGCCGGTCTGCTGATGTTGGTTATTGCGGCTTCGAGCACCTGGAATCTGTTGTGGCCGGCCCAGCCAATCTGGCCTTACTCGGCCGGGGTCTTCCCTGCGGGCAGCGGCGGTGTGCTCGGTATCGCCGCCGCCAACGCTCTTATGAAACATGTGGCGGTGCTGGGTACTTCAATAATCATCGGCTGTGGATGGATTGTCGGGGCGATACTCCTGGCGGACACTTTTGTAATTACCCTGACGCGCTGGGCCGGGACGGGCATATTAAAAACTATAGGGCTGCTCGTACCGGCATGGTCCGCGGCCCGTCAACATTCAAAAGCAATGGCGGAAATCTGGAAAAAGCTCAGCCAAAAACAAAAGCAGCGAGAACGGAAAACTCCGCTCGTCTCGCGAATGAAGGATACGAAATTAGTAAGGCCCGCGGCACCTCGTGTTACAATACCCGAATATGCCGAGCACATACCCGAACCCGAAGATAGCGAACCAGAGACTCGGACCGACCTTGCAAAGAAGGCCGAATCCGCAAAATCAACGCCCCCACCGACGCAGACTGCTTCTTACGTGCCGGCTAATTACGAGGATTATGAGCTGCCGCCGCTGGATTTGCTCAGAGCTCCCGAGTACGGCTTCGCGGCGATTCAGGAAAAAATGGTGGAGCGCAAGGCCGGGGCCTTAGAGGATTTGTTAGCAGAGTTCGGTGTGCAGGCCAACGTCGTCAACGCAGAACCGGGCCCGGCAATTACTATGTACGAGCTTGAACTGGCCCCGGGCATCAAGGTCAGCCAGATATCTAATCTTGCCAACGATATGGCCCGTGCGCTCGGGGCAATATCCGTTCGTGTGGTTGCCCCTCTTGCCGGCAGACACACAATAGGTATTGAGGTGCCGAATAATCAACGTGAGATAGTGCGGATAAGGGACCTGATACACCGCGCCGGCTCTAAACCGCAAAATATGCAGATTCCTTTGTTTTTAGGCAAAAGTTCATCGGGCGAGGCCCTGACCACGAATCTCGGTTCGATGCCGCATCTGCTTATCGCCGGAACCACAGGCTCGGGTAAGAGCGTATGCATTAACAGCATTATTATGAGTGTGCTCTTGACAAAGCGGCCGGACGAAGTAAAGCTGATTCTTATCGACCCGAAGATGGTCGAGATGACGGTTTTCGAAACTGTTGCACATCTGATGTGCCCGATAGTTACCGATGTCAATCGGGCTGAGCAGATACTAAAATGGGCCACAACAAAGATGGACGAGCGCTATGAACTGTTAGCTGAGGCGGGGGTCAGGAATATTGACTCTTACAATAAGCTCGGTCCGGATGAGATTCTTAAGCGGTTTCAGCCCTCAACGCCCGAAGAAGAGGCCAAGATTCCGAAAAAAATGCCGCACATCGTTATAATCATCGATGAGCTTGCGGACCTGATGATGACCGCCGCCAAAGAGATAGAGGCCTATATCGTCCGGCTTGCACAAAAAAGCAGGGCCATCGGCATCCACCTGGTCATCGCCACGCAGAGGCCCCAAGCGACTGTTGTTACCGGGCTGATAAAGAGTAATATGCCCGCGAGGATCAGCTTCAGAGTAGCCTCAAGAATGGACAGCAGAATTATTCTCGACCAGAACGGCGGCGAGACCCTGTTAGGCGAAGGCGATATGCTGTTTCTAAGGCCCGGAACGAGCGACCTTGTACGCGCCCAGGGGGCGTTTGTCGATGACGGCGAGGTACGCAGGGTTACAAAGCACCTGAAGACCGTAGCTTTGCCGCAGTTCCATCCCGAACTGATGCAGCTTAACAGGGTGGATACCTCCGAGGCGAGCAGGGATGAGTTATTTGACGATGCGGTACGGATAGTCCTGGAGACAAAGCGCGGCAGTGTCTCGCTGCTTCAGCGCCGCCTGAGTATAGGTTACGCTCGGGCGTCAAGAATAATTGAGATGATGGCAGCGGCCGGGATTCTCGGTGAATATAAGGGCAGCCAGGCGCGTGAGGTAACAATGACACTGAAAGAATACGAGCGTATGAAAGAGCAAATGGCAGCCGATGCCGCCGCTCACTACGCCGACCTGTCGGATGATACCGACGAAGAATATGCAGGCGTCGCCGACTCGAGTGATGACGAAGCCAAAGAAGATTTTTAACTCGTCTGCCGAACGTTTCGCGGTTTTACCTAAGCCATTCAAAAGGGCTGGCACCTTCCACAAATACTTTATCTGGACAAATTGCACACCCGCTGGTAATATAAACGGCGTCGTCAATCTCACCTCAAAATCTCCGGCTCCTGCAGTGTGGATTTTCGGCTTTGCTGTGCGGTTTTAATCAATACCGCCGAGAAACGCCAAATAATCGCAGTTTAATGAAAAAATAGCATAAAAAGTAATACTACTCTTAGGAGAAATCGAAGATGGCTTTGAAAAAAAGCGGATTGTTGAATTTGGTAATTGTCTCGATACTGGCCGCTGTTGTCTCGGATGTTTATTCCGCCGACAAAAAGTTTGACTTAAAACTCAAGCTCAAAAAAGGTCAGAAACTCGGCCTGAAAATGGTTACCAGCCAAAAGATGGCACAGACCATGATGGGACAAGAGCAGAAAATGAATCAAATGACCGCTATGGAAATGAGCTTTGAGGTGTTAGAAGTCGACGAAAACCAGAACATGTCGATAAAGACCACCTATCTCAACATCCATATCAGAATGGAAGGGCCGATGGGTGTGATGGAATATGATTCCACAAAACCACCCCAGCCGGGTGCGGATAATCCGATGTCGGCAATGTACAAAGCCATGGTAGGCCAAAGCTTTGTCATGAAGCTGACGCCGAAGGGCAGGATACTCGATATCGAGGGTATGGATGAGATGATAGCCCAGATGATTAAACAAATGTCTGTTGACGAGGCTGTGAAGCAACAGATCAAAGAGATGATGAATAACTTTATCAACGAAGACAAAATGATGGAAACCAGCGGCAACATGGTGGCTGCACTTCCACCAAAACCAGTCGGTATCGGCGATTCGTGGACAAGCAAAATCAGCGTGGCGATAGGATTTCCAATGGAGATAGATACTACCAACACATTAACCGACCATAAAAATGGAACCGTTACCATTGATACTACCGCCAGGATAGACACGGGTGATGATGCGAAACCAACCGAGATGGGACCTATGAAAATGACCATGAAGATGAAAGGAACACAAAAAGGGACTATCCGGATAGATGCGGCCACCGGCTGGTTGGTCCACAGTAAGACGGATGTCAACTTTACCGGCCAATTCCAAACGGAGCCTAACGAACAGATGCCGCAGCCAATGACAATACCCATATCCATTGAAGGCGTTACTACCGTTGAGCCGATGGCGGTTAAGTGAACATTCGCTCTAAAAAGAGGCGTTTTTTTAAGTCTGTGGAGACGGCGTGATAAATTTCGTCAGACAATTAATAGCGGCGCCCCTGCGGGTTCTGCTGTGGATATGCGGCTTTGTGCCCCTGTTCGACCGCCTGCGGCTGATGCAACTGATTTGGGCGATTAGCACAGACCCCGCGGATGCGGCCGGTGTTTTGACCCTGACAGCATCTGCAAAAGGTATAGCGCAAGCACACAATCGCGCTGAAAAGATGTTCGCCACCCATCCCGACTCTCAAATTGCTGCGACGATGGGTTGGCTGCAGATTCATCACGCCCGAAACCTCCCCGAAGCGAGTCGGTGGCTAAAAAAAGCGAGACAGGTCGATTGTGATGATTCGGCGCTTTTGAGTCTGGAATTGTTCTTAAGCGAGCACCTCGACGAATACGATACCCAAGAAGTTGTTGAGCGGATTTTAGCACGTAACGACCTGCCGATGTCCACTACCCGGGACGCTTTGCTTGCCGATGGACGCAGGTTACTCAAAGAAAAACGCTGGACCGAGGCCCAGGCCGTTGCAGACAAAATTCTCACCGTCGAGGAAAATCCCCAGGCTCGATGGATTGGATGGGTTACTGCGATAATAAACGGTAACGATGCACTGGCACAGACTCAGCTTTCAATTGCCGGCGGCAAGATGTCCGATGCCGCGCTAAGAGGCTTTGTAGCCCTTGGATGGCTTTATATGGGAGACTCCGAGCGCGCCGCCCGCGTCCTGCAGGAAGCCCGCACCGAAGGTGCCGGTGTCGGGCTTATCAATAAGGATTTGGCCCGGTTTCTCGGTGGAAATTTCCAGGAAACCGGTTGACCTTTGCATTACTGTATTGAATATAGGTAATATTGGAATTGTTTGGCCGTGTTGGCGATATCATATTTTGGTTATAACTCAAACTGACCGATCTGAGTCGGGTATTGGATTTAAGTGCTTTATTGATAAGCTCATAAGTAAGCTTGTCATTCTGAGGCGAAGCCTATGTCATTCTGAGGCGCAGCCGAAGAATCTCAATTGTTCGACTACTGTCATTCCAAACTTGATTTGGAATCCATTGTCTCACCAAAGGTCGTGGATTCCAGCTCTCTGCCTCCGCAGGGACAAGCTTAGCTGGAATGACA
>DUZQ01000040.1 GCA_013349435.1 Planctomycetota bacterium
ACAGGAGCCCATGGAGATCATTCGGGCATAGCAAAATCGGCTGGGCCCATGCATTCCGGGGGAGCTTCCCATATGGGAGCCCAATGACAAAAAAGGAGCTCCAGCCGATATAATAATTTGCCATAGAGAAAGCTCCTTTCGTATTAGGGTTAATAAAACGTTCAAATTATACTTAAGGATGCTTTCTCTTTATATCTTCATTCCGGACTTGCTTGCCCTCCGTAGCCTTTTGCGAAGGAGGGATCCGGAATCCACGGTTCTGGATTCCCGGTACCCGGCGCAAAAAGAAAGGCCGGTGCCGAGGAGACACCGACCTTGTTGAGGCAATTTTTAAATCATAATATTACTAAGGTATAAACCTGCCCCAACTTTTCAACTCACCCTATTGTATAAGAAGAAAAAGAGCAATCTACATTCGCTATTATAACACCACTGTTTATTATTGCAAGAACTTTTTTAAAAAAATTCAATTTTTTTCACATTTTTCGCCCACCTGCTTCTTTAGTGATTCACAATCTCCACTTTTTGGCCAAAAACAACCTTACCCAACCCTCAAAACACCAAAAACGCCGCGCCTAAATCTACCGGTCAAGCAATCAATACGAGGTGATAAGGCCGATGCAACAGAGCAGATATGCCTATTCTACTATAAGTGGATGCTTGTTATTCGAATGATGTGTTGAGTTACAAAACTATGATTCATGGAGAAAAATATTCTTGATTCCTCTATAGCTGTGGTATAGAATATAGTGTTTTCTGGGGCCTCATAGCGTTTTGAAAACGCTGGTGCATTTCGAATTATATTGCCGGGCGGGGGTGTGTTGTATCCCACGGAAGGGAAGCGAAGTCAACCGGGAGGTAGAAAGAAGAATGGGGAAAAAACTCGTTAACACAGGAAAGTCTAACAGGGATGGCGGGCAGGCGGAGATAATAGAATGGAATTCGGCCGTTAATAAAGCAATTGCAGATTTAGCTCAAGCCCTGATAAACCCCTCTTTCAGTATTGAGGAGATTGCTGATATTGTCCTCAAACAAGCCAGGAATCTAACGGAAAGCAACCACGGGTATGTCTCGGCGATTGAGCCTAACACGGGCGATATGATAGGCTATACTCTGACCAAAATGATGGGTAAAGAATGCCTGGTGAGCGGGAAAGATAAAAAAATTACCTTTCCGATAGGGCCTGACGGTCTTTATCCAGGTCTTTGGGGACATTCATTAAACACCCAAACTGCCTTCTATACTAACTCCCCACAAACTCATAAGGCCTGTCGTGGGACACCGGAGGGGCATATTCCTATTAAAAACTTCTTATCGGTGCCCGCTCTTGTCGGCGAGGAACTCGTAGGCCAGATTGCTTGTGCCAATTCCGCCAAGGGCTATAAAGCACACCACGCCGAAGCATTAAGTCAGATTGGAAAGTTATATGCCGTGGCACTGCAGCGGAAGCGAGCCGAAGAAAACCTGCGGCAGAGCGAACAAAGGTTCCGAGCGCTGTTTGAACAGGCGGCTGTCGGCGTAGCGCAGATTGAGACCAGGACGGGCCGCTTCTTAGGAATCAACCGCAAATACTGCGACATAGTAGGCTACAGCGAAGAGGAGATGAGGTCGCGTACATTTCAGGAGATAAGCCACCCCGAAGATTTGAAAGCGGAGCTTGACAAAATGGGAAGACTCATCAAAGGAGACATCCGGGAATTCTCGATGGAAAAAAGATATTTCCACAAAAACGGTTCGATAGTCTGGGTTGACCTTATCGTATCTCCGTTATGGAGTTTGGGGCAGGAACCAATTCATCATATAGCTGTAGCTGAAGACATCACGGCCCGTAAAAACGCTGAGAAGCGGCAGCAATTAGCCGGGCGGGTCCTGGAGTGCCTGAACCGGAAAACCGCGGGCCTTGAGGCCATTCGGGATGTCGTTGGAATTATAAAAGAATCAATGGGTTTTGCAGCGGTAGGTATTCGCCTCAAAGAAGGAGATGATTTTCCTTATTTAGCAACGGAAGGTTTTTCCGAGGATTTTATCAAGACCGAGAATTACCTCTGCGCTCACGATGAATCGGGGCGGTTGATTTACGACTCACAGGGGCTTGCCGTTTTAGAGTGCATGTGTGGCTTTTCGATAAGGGGATTTGCAGACAGTTCTTTATCATTTTTCACCGAAGGGGGCAGTTTCTGGACAAACAATACCACCCGCCTTGTGAGGTCTGCTGAACTGCGTTCACTCGGGATACATCTGAGGAGTCGGTGTAATGAGCAGGGTTATGAATCGGTTGCGCTTATTCCTCTGCGAGCGGGCGAGGTGACAGTAGGACTTCTTCAGCTTAATGAGAAATCATCAGGGGCTTTTACCCTTGAGGTAATTCGTTTTTTTGAAAGAATCGGCGACAGCATAGGTATAGCAATATCAAGGATTGAAGCCGAGGAACAAATAAAAAGCATTGCCAAGTTCCCTTCGGAAAACCCGAATTTAGTCCTTCGTATAGGAAGGGACGGCAAATTGCTTTATGCAAACGACGCCAGCAGTTCGCTCGTAGCCGAGTGGAGCTGCTCGACAGGCGAAGCGGTTCCGGAGAACTGGCGTCGGATAGTCTCGGAATCATTTACAGCAGGCTCGTCGAGAAGGGTCGAAATAAAACATGCAGGCAGGGTATTTGCGTTCATGGTAGTTCCCGTGGTTGATGGGGGTTATGTGAACCTTTATGCAAGGGATATTACCGAGCGCAAGGCCGCCGAAGAAGACCTTGAAAAACATCGCCGGCACCTCAAAGAGCTGGTCGAGACCCGGACAAAGGAACTGAGCAAGGCCAACAAACAACTGATGGCTGAGATTGAGGAACGCAAGAAACTTGAAAGGGAAATTCTGGATATCAGTGAGCGGGAGAGACGCCGGCTTGGAGATGAAATACACGACAGCCTCGGACAACAGCTCACCGGTATCGCGTTCATGACAAAGGTGCTTGAGCGAAAGCTGACCGAAATCGCACCGAAAGAAACAGCCGGTGTTGTGGAAATATCCAGGCTGGTTGAGCAGGCGACAGAACAGGCACGCGGCCTTGCAAGAGGGCTTAACCCTTTGGACCTGGGAGCGGAAAGTCTGCCGTCTTCGCTGGAGGAGTTGGCCAGACAGACAAGAGAACTAATCGGCGTAAATTGTTCCTTCAAATACGACCAGGCGGTTAAGGTACATGACAGGGATGTGGCTGTGCACTTGTATCGAATCGTTCAGGAAGCGGTTAACAACGCTATCAAGCACGGCAGGGCAAAAAACATTGGGATAATTTTATCCGAAGGCAACAATAACACGTTCGTAATGACCATCAAAAACGACGGCAGGGATTTTCCCAAACAGTTCGAGGCCAGAGGTACGGGTATGGGCCTGCAGATTATGGACCACCGTGTTGACCTGATAGGAGGCTCACTCAATATCCATGCCCCCGAAGAAGGAGGGGCAATTTTGACATGCACTTTTCCAAAAAGGAACGGATGATAATTGGGAGAAGATGATATGGCCCGAAAAAAAGCAAAACACAACGCCGGGAAAAGTAAAACCAAAATTCTAATCGTTGACGACCACCCTATAGTTCGACAGGGACTTGCACAACTTATCGACCAGGAGGACGACCTGGCGGTATGTGGGCAGGCGGAGGGCGTTCATCAGGCGCTTTCAGCCATAAAAAAGACAAAGCCAGATACGGTGATTGTTGATATATCCCTGAAAGACAGAAGCGGCCTGGAACTAATCACAGATATCACGGCTCGGTACCCCGAATTGGCGGTCCTGGCTCTTTCCATGCATGATGAATCCGTGTATGCAGAAAGGGCTCTCATTGCGGGTGCGAAGGGTTACGTAATGAAGGCGGAGGCGACTGAAAATGTTGTCAAGGCAATTCGCACAGTTCTCAATGGAGGGGTGTACCTGAGTGATAAAATGTCGGCAAAGATGATGCACAAATTAGTCGGCCGTAAGGCAGGCAAAAGTGGCGGTATTGACTGTTTGAGCAACCGGGAACTGGAAGTATTTAATATGATAGGCCGGGGTATCGGGACCCGCGAAATTGCAGGGAAGCTGTGTCTGAGCATAAAGACAATAGAAACTTACCGCGCTCACATAAAAGAAAAACTGGACATAAAAGATGCATCTGCGCTGCTTACCCGCGCCGTTCAATGGGTAAACAGCCAAAGCAAGAGCTGATTCCATTTCAATAATTTTCATTCATACCTTGCATAAGCTTCGTCTCCTGACCTCAACAACCCTTTGATGTATGAACTACGTTTTCAGTTGCCAAATGATCCTGATGTGCAGCATGTTTTGCTGAAAATGGACACTGAGCAACAAATGCTCTACGACCTGCTATATTGACGGGGTGTCCCAATGTTGAAGTCAGGGGTGGCCGCCTTGCCGGATGATATGGTCTATGACACAACGACCGAATTTTTTACTATCCAGATTGCGGACTTGGAATCCGGCGAACACGTCATCGCCGTCAAAATCGCCGACGACCTCGAAAACACTATGTATAAGACCTTTCTCGTAAACATAAGGTAGTGTGCAACTTCCCGCACCATCTTTTTGACCAGACCTAACAAAAGCCGACCCGCACAAGCGGTCGAATCCGGTCCGTAAGATTCGATGTCTCGCACCACGCCTTGTCATCTCTCAAAGCGAGGCCTGCAACGCGGAAAGCCTGCCCTGAGCGAGTAAGAAAATACTTTTTACAGGTGGCGTAGGTGGTTTTGGAGTGGACATCTGTTGGCAAAACAGTAAACTGATATGTAATGCGAAAGATACCATACGAAAAAATCGTTGGTGCCGTCGAGCGGCTTTGTATCGACAGTTGCTATGAACTGCCGGAAGATGTGCTCAGCGCTCTAAAAAACGCAGCCGAGGCCGAGTCCAATCGGCGAGCTAAAAGGATTTTGACTCAATTGATTGAAAACGCCCGCATCGCCGCTGATGAACGCATCCCCCTGTGTCAGGACACGGGCCTTGCGGTTGTATTTGTCGAGCAAGGCTCGGGCGTAGTCATCGAGCCGCCGGCCGATTACCCTGATGCAACTTTATTTGACGCTATAAATGAAGGTATCCAGGCGGGCTATGAGAATGGCCTGCTTAGAAAAAGCGTTGTCGCCGAACCTTTGAACGAGCGAATAAATACCGGTACCAACACGCCAGCAATAATTCACCACAATATCGTAAGCGGCCATAAACTCACAATTACCGTAATGACAAAAGGCGGCGGCTGCGAAAACAAGAGCCGATTTAAGATGTTCAAGCCGACCGCCGAAAAATCGGAAGTTATAGACTGGGTTGTCGATGTCGTAAAAGAGGCCGGCGCAGATGCCTGTCCGCCTTTTGTCGTGGGTGTCGGGATGGGCGGCGATTTCGAACATTGCTGCCTGTTAAGTAAAAAATCGCTTCTTAGAAAAATCGGCGACCTTAACAGCGATAAGTTCTACGCCGAGATGGAATCGCTGCTTTTGGCGAAGGTAAATGCCACAGGTCTCGGCCCGCAGGGTCTCGGCGGAGATACTACCGCCTTAGCCGTCCACATTGAAACCGCCCCCTGCCACATTGCCTCACTCCCCGTCGCAGTAAATATCGAGTGCCACGCCCACCGCCACAAATCCGCCGTGATTTGAACCGGTTACCCTACTTGTCATGCCGGACCCATGCGACTTCGCTCAGGGCAGGCAAGCCCAGAATGACATTATTTTATATTTTCAATGTGCTCTGTATAAAAAAACTGAAAATTGTCATTCTGAACGGAACGCACATATGTCATTCCAGCGAAAGCTGGAATCCACGACCTTCGGTAAGAGAATGGATTCCAAATCGAGTTTGGAATGACAAAAGTCGTACTATTGAGATTCTTCGCGAAGCTTGTCCCCATGAAAACGGGGAGCGGGAATCCAGTCTTTTGGGTTCTGGATTCCGGGTCAAGCCCGGAATGACATTTTGATTCCGGGTCCCTCCTTCGCAAAAGGCTACGGAGGGCAAGCAAGCCCGGAATGACAGGGTGTTGCGTTTGTACGAAAACTTTTCTAACAAAAGTGGTAGGGTGGGCCTTCGGCCCACGCGGCTTCTATCAAACGAGTATTGTACACCTTTTGTTACCTAAACCCATTAAAGTGTCAAATATCTTGTTGTTATAAGCTTAACCTTGTTCTTTTTCAGGTGGCGCAATTGAAGTTCTTCTTGACGACACACCTTTAGCTATTGCAAAACCGGATATTCTCGAAAGTATGGAAATAGTGCCTATTACGCCGACAAGAAGACTAATCCAAAATATTTTATCTTCCATAATCCATCCTTTAAGATTAACTGCCTATTATGGAAACTCTGCGTGTCCATATCCTTAATGTAATCCCGAAGAAGATTTATTGCTTGTAGTATATCGTCGATCTGTTGTTTATAGTCCTTTGGCATAAATTACTTGCCTTTCAATCACGGGTTTTAGACGGGGCTTGACGGTGTCGGCGGTTACCAGATCGACAGTCTGCTGTCAGTTTTTGCCATTTTTTTGCTTTTGAAGTTTTTTAAGTTCGTCTGTTCCCTTTTGCCAGTATTCTAATTTTTGAGCAAGTGACTTTCCTTCAAGCTGTTTTTGCACTAACTCTGCTCCCCGTCGTTTCATTTCAACACAATCAAAAGTTTTAATCTTCATTTTCTATCACCTCTAATGGCGAATATATCGCGATTTTTTCAAACTTGTTTAATGTATTGACGGCGTTATATAAAGGAATCTTTTGGAAATTTACTATATGTTTGAAATTCCAGCTTACTATCAGGTCGGCATTTGAAACGGTT
The DNA here is from genome assembly GCA_013349435.1 of Planctomycetota bacterium. Taxonomy (GTDB): domain Bacteria; phylum Planctomycetota; class Phycisphaerae; order Sedimentisphaerales; family Anaerohalosphaeraceae; genus QNBT01. The sequence continues at coordinate 6,814 of DUZQ01000040.1, forward strand.
GCCAACGCTACGTGCATAGCATCTGTGGCGTATTTTTCCGAAACTATGCCTGCCTGAACGTACGACTCTTGTAACTGAAGGACACTGTCGGTAATCTCGACAATTTCTGCGATGACAAGAAATTCATCAAAAATGTCGATGACTTTTTTGGGGCCGGCTTGTACCTCTTCACGCACCAGTTCGGAGGTAATTAGCCTGAACGAGCCTTTTCTTATAGCATCAAAAAGCGCTTTGCTGGCTGTTTCAAACTCCTCGTCAAACATCCCTCCAAAAACGGATGTGTCGGCATAAACACGAATCAATTTGGACTTTGAGATAGAAGTCATACCGTAAGTATATAATATAATAATAGGAGCTGTCAAATAAAATCCGACACTGAATTTTTGAATTTTTCATTTTGATTTACTTGGCGTGGCACCTCCTACGTTTGACAACAGCCATGTTGCTAAAGCTGGTATTGAATTATTGTATTTGTTCGTTGCAGATGTTTGCAATTGATATGAATTCCTCGGCGGTTAGCTCTTCGCCGCGGCGGTGCGGCTCGACAAAGGCCCTTGAAAATATAGCATGCAAGTCATAAACCTTTCCACGTGTACCGCTCAGGCGCTCTTGCTTTCAATCTGTTGATATGCCACCTCTGTTATATTGGCCTGCTTACTGGCATGTTCGATAGTCATATTTACCAGATTATCGTCGGCATCCAAATCAACATAAATATTTTCGTTTATCTCTTTAGTCTGGGCCACCTGATGATCTGAAAACTCCACGAGGGCGGTATCCGTATCAGTAAAGTATTTAATCTTCATAATATTTACTCCTGAAAACTGCGATCAAAGAAAGCATTGTGCACGGTTACACCGTCCGAAAGCAGGATAACCCGCAAGTATTTTTCGACTTCTTTTACGTATATCCATTTTCGAATTCTTCCGTCCTTCTGAACCTCTGTTCTTAATGGATTGTCTATAGCATTCTTAATCCATTCTTCTTTGATACACGAACGATCCGGCCGATTTCTTGTATAAAGAAAATACTCTGTAAATTTCATTTCTATTTTTCTTGCCTGGCTTCTGACTTATATATCGGCGTATAAAAAAACCGAACAGGGCTTATTGTACATATGAATACCATGAGCCACAAGCTAATATTCTCGTAAAATAAACCTACTCAACACAAAAGTCAACTGGTTTCGTGGACAATCAGGTTCGTCTCCAAGTATTTGTTATGGTGTATAATATGGGCAATGTCAGTTAACGTATCATTACAGTTGCTCGTTGCAGATATTTGCGATTGAGATGAACTCGTCTGCGCTTAGTTCCTCGCCGCGGCGGTGCGGTTCGACAAAGGCTCGTGCGAATACGCCGTGCCAGTCGTGGACTTTGCTGAGCCTGCTTTCGGCGAACTTCACACAGGCCTGCAGCATCTTTCTTCGATGACCCATAAACAGATTCACAACTTCCTTAAACAAAGCAACATCGTGAATTCTCTCGACTTTTTCCTGCTGTCTTTTGAACCTGACCATCACCGAATCCACCTCCGGACGGGGCCAGAACACGCTCGGTTTGAGCCTGCGCATAACCTGAGATTCGCCCATTGCCGTCATAAACACGCTCAGCACTCCATAATGCCCGCCGCCGGGCGGCGCCACCATTCTGTCGCCGACCTCTTTCTGCACCGTTACGCACATAGAATCGACAACCAGCTTGCCGATAATCAGATTCATCATCACCGGCGACGCAACGTTATAAGGAAGATTCGCAACCAGCTTGAAGCCACCACCGAGCCGGGCTCGGCTCTTTTCGACCAACGCAGCCACATCATTGTTTATAGTGTTTTTGCTCTTCAAGATATCGGCGCCGATAACAGTAACGTTGGGCACCGACTTAAGCTGCTCAACTGCAATCGATGCAAGTTTTTTGTCAATTTCAACGGCGATAACCTCACCAGCCGCCTCAGCCAATCCCTGGGTGAAGGAGCCTGTCCCGCAGCCTACTTCAAGCACAACATCATCACACCCGATATGTGCAGCCCCAATCAGAAGGTGCATAAGGTTCAAATCAATCAGGAAATTCTGTCCCAATCGTTTATTGGGCGTTATGCCCGCCCCGGCAAGCAGGCGCTCAATGTGCCTTTTGGTCTGCATTTTGGCTTTTCACTCGTGCCGTTCTTAAGCGTCTTGTCCCGGCCATATCAACTGCCAGGAGTATCGCAGCTTTCATACTTGCCGGATTCGCAACGCTCCTGCCGGCTATATCGAAGGCCGTACCGTGGCACGGCGAGGTACGGATAATCGGTATCCCGATTGTAACATTAACCGCCTCGTTAAATGCAAGAAGTTTCACCGGTATCAGGCCCTGGTCGTGATACATCGCCACCACCCCGTCAAACTCACCGTCCGCCGCACGCACAAAAAGTGTGTCCGCAGGATAAGGGCCTGTGCAGTTTATACCGACCTCCTGTGCCATTAATATAGCCGGGCTTATTATACGGATCTCCTCGTCACCGAACTGTCCGTTCTCACCGGCGTGCGGATTCAAAGCGGCGACGCCTATATGGGGATTTTTTATATCGAAGTAATCCTTAAGAGCCGTATTAAGCAAATCTATCGGCTCAAATACACAGCCGATGGTAAACTTATTACGTACATCGAACAGCGCCTCATGAATCGTTGCAAGCGCCATCTTCAAAGGCCCCGCCACAAACATCATCACCTTCCGTCCGGATTTGCACCTGTGGGCAAACATTTCGGTATGCCCGGGCCATTTGCAACCGGCCAGTTTCCAACTGCTTTTGCTTATAGGTGCGGTAACCACCGCGTCGATTATCTCATCGCGAGCCGCATCTATCGCGTCGAGGCAGAACCGTATCGATGCCTCGCCAGCAATCTTGTTGGGACGGTGAATCCACGATGCCAGAGGGTATTCGTCGTAGTCGGCGACAACAACCCTTCTGGGGTAGTCGGTACTGAGTTTCTCGTGCTGATGACGCAGCCAGTAAGGCTCTATCTCCGCGGCGTCCGCAGCGTATTCAAGCTGCTCCTCGGAACCGAATATGATAAACCTGGCCTGCCTGCGGATTAAAGGGTCCGCCAACGCCTTAACAACAATCTCCGGACCGATTCCCCCCGGATCGCCCATCGTTACCCCGATAGCTAGGTCATCAGTTAAAAAATTGTTCCGGTTGTTCTTATCCATAAATCACAAAACTAACCCTATAGATGTCATTCTGATTCCGTCGTATATCCCGAAGTGTCGGAATACGACGGACGACGAATGATGATTTCCACATATTTTATATGGAACCATACAAACTACAAACTACGAACTAAAACCCCAGCTCTTTCAATCTCTGAACAGTAAGGGTCTCTTTTTCCGGCAGCATCCGGGCAAGTTGCTTCTTCACCGTCTTGCTGATTATATCCGTCTCAATATTAACCTTGTCTCCAACCTTAACCTGCCCCAATGTTGTCTTTTTTAACGTCGTTGGTATCATGCTGATGCTAAAGCCGGATTCGTCCATTTGGGCAACCGTCAGACTCACACCGTCAACACATACAGAGCCTTTGACCACCATACCATCAAGCAATTCCAAAGATGCGTCAAACGCCATCCACGCAAAACCGCCTTTCACTTCGATGGACCGGACGCCGGCCACTCCATCCACGTGCCCCAGGACGAAATGTCCGCCGAACCTGCCGTTTGCTGAAAGAGCCCGCTCAAGATTCACTCTTGACCCGCCCCGAATCCCGTCCATCGCTGAGACCGCCAACGTCTCACCGCTGACATCAAATTTGGCCACAGCCCCCCCCAGCAGGCGCGAAACCGTCAGGCAAACACCATTAACGGCTATACTGTCACCTTCCTTGATACCATCTGCCACTTCGCCAAGGTCAACCGAAAACACTAACCCATCCGAACCCCCACGAACCGACCGCACTATCCCAATTGTCTCTATAATACCGGTAAACATATACCTATATTACATTTATAACAACAAAAAGTCAAATCCTTTTGACTTGCGGCCAAATCCCAAAGCCTTTGGAAACGACAGCCGTGAAATCAACTTGAGTAATTCCCCTACAGCGATTTTTGTCTGAGTGATGTGGGACAAACAGCAGAACCTCAAAACAAAAAAGCAACTTCTCTTTAATAATCCCTTCCAATTTGACACCGACAATGGTATCATATAATATTGAACCTGACGTAAAAGTGTGTACATTTTGAGCGAAGGAATGTATATATGTTGAAAAAATTATCAAAACCGGACAGGAAAAAAATTTCAACGGTATTAGTGCTGCTCTGTATCATTATAACAATTGTCAATCCGTCTCATGACGCCAAAGCTCAGCGCCGAGGCGGCCGAACAGGCAGGCAGGAACGAGGCGGCTCGACACGCACAAGAGAGGGTGGCCGCAACCAACAGGCACAGGAGGCTCAAGCCGAAAAAAGACAGCAGGCACTTGAAAATGCAGTCGCGGCAATAGACGCGGATCTTCTGGAGATGCTCAACCTCGTCAACCAGCAGCGGCGCCCCGGTAAAAATCAGCTCGATTCCGCTAAAGAAACCATTCAGAAAAGCAGAAGATACATGAAACAGCTCCAGGACAACATGGCCGGTCAATTCCTGATGCTGAATGCCTGGACGGATTACTTCGACGCCGGTGCAGAAAAAGCGCTCTCCCCGGCAACTCTCGCCTACAGAAAAAACCAGGCAAATAACGATGCCCATGCAACACAGACCGCAATAGCCGTTCTTGCCGGAAAAAAACCCCTTGTCTTAAGGGAAAAGAGTCAGACGCAGGAACTGGCCGCCACCCGTTCAGAAACCGGAAGAACCAGAAGAGGTGATACCGCCGGCTCACCAGGCAGGCAGACAAGAGGACGCTCCAGAGGACAGGATATGCCTAACGCAAGAGGGAGAGGCAGAGGAAGAACTGGACCCGAAGCAGACTACGCCGCAGGGGGAGCCGCAAGCTATTCGGCAAACATAAGCTCCGGCAATATACTGAACTTGAACCCGGATAGCATTAAGGCAGACTGGCTGGGAAGAAAAGTCGGTCAATTCAGACTTAATTGTCTAAACGGAACCACCTTCGAATACAATCCCGCCGAGGCAAACCTCTGCGTACTTTTCTGGAAGCTCGCCGCCGCAGATTTAGCTCAATACGGCGGCTCAGAATCTTCGGAGCCGAATGATATTACAGAAATTCCACAAATAAGCGCCCCACTTTCCCAGAGCCCTTCATATCCGTCACGATCCGGACGAAGGGAACGCACGCCACAAAGCAGCATGTTCGACAGACGGATGCTCACGGAGCGTAGGTCGGCCTTTTTCACAGAAGAAGCAACCACACAAACCGACCCTGCTTCCACCCAAATATCCGAACTTGGAAACCTGTTTAGGTCAAAGTTTAAACGCCCTGATGTAAAATTTATCGCCTTAAACACAAACAACCCCAAAGCCGCACCGGCCGTCGTCGCCAAACTGCTCCAGAGCCCCTGGCCCTGGGCGCAGGCAATGCTCGACGAAGACACGGCAGGTTCCGCCTTTGCCGAGCTTGATATCACAAAAAAAGTAACTTCCGACCAGCCCGTACTGGCAGTCATCGATAAAACCGGCACAGTAAGATATGCCGGCCCCGCCGCGGGTTTCCTGCCGCCTATGCTGGTCGATGACCTTCTTAGCGGCTCAACCGACCCTAAAACCGGCTACGACTCCCCAAAAACAATTGACAAGCCCCGAACCGGCCTGCAAGTCTCACACACACAACCAGCCGTTCAATTGAGCAAAACGTCTCAAACGGCACCTGCAACAAACCAGCAGGCCACAGACCAGATTGAGCCGCCTCAGGATACCGAGATAACCGCCGAGGATTTCCAGGCCCAAAAACTTCTGACGTACGCACAGGGATTGTTCATACCCGCAGGCCAAAAAGGGTTTATGACCTCTAAAATGGGCGTTGACCTCTGCCGCCAGATACTCCGCAAATACCCAAATACCACCTACGCAGATGAGGCAAGGAAACTGCTGAGGAGCTTACCGCCCGACGAGCAGAAAAAATATAATATCACGCCCGAAGAAATGGGCTTATAATCTTTCACGGAAAAGGACTTATGACAACCGCCAATACCATCGGCAGCATTCCGACTATCGCAATAACCGCCCATTGCCTTCCAGAGGCATGGGAAAAGGCCGTTCTGGCCGTCTGGGACGCCGGCGTTGATGTCAAAACTCAGTACGATAAGCCCGGCGACCCTCCAAGCAAAGACGCAACCTGCATGATTACAGTTGAAGAGCCTTTTGCCGAACCGAGAATACACAAGAACTTCCCCGGCGGGCCTGAAGAGCTTGAGGTTTACCGACAGGAAGTTGTCGAAGGAATACACGACCACTGGATAGACCCGTCCGCCGGGAAGTGGACATACACCTATCACCAGCGACTCTTCGCATACAGCCCGGTCGATGACCTCCGCACGAAAGATTCGGCCCGTCCTTTTGAAGCCTTCAACCAGATTCAATACATCATCGACTCACTCGCCGACACCACACACACCCGCCGTGCACAGGCAATAACCTGGATGCCGACTGCCGACCCGAAAACCGATGACCCGCCGTGCCTGCAGAGAATCTGGTGCCGGCTAATTACCGATAACCAGGGCACAAGCGCCTTAAATATGAACTCTCACTGGCGAAGCAGAGACCTTTACAAAGCCTGGTATATGAACGTTTACGCACTGACAGACCTGCAGAGAATCATCGCCGACCGGATTGCCGAAAAGATACACCGGCCCGTAAAGGTCGGCAGATACGTTGACATCACCGATTCTCTCCACATCTACGGCTCATACTTCGATGATGTTGCAAAGCAGCTCGACAAAATGCGCACCACCCCCTTCACAGACCGCGCCTGGCAAACTTCACACCCCGCCTTTCAGACAATGACCGCCGAAGCAAAACAAAAACTCGCCCGGGACCCGGATTGGTACGCAAAAGCCAAAGGATAAGCCTAATCTGCCGTCTGTCATGCCGGACTTGACCCGGCATCCAGTAAAAAAACGGCATCCCGACGAAATCGGGACCAAGTCGAAGGATCTATTGAAAAACTATCACGAAGTGATTCCATCTGCGAGCCACAAGCCACAATTGGTAGAAAATATGGAAGGGCCGGCCCTGCGATTGTAAAACGTCGTCATGAGCCGATAAAGCTTATGCGACAAGGTGGTACGTTGCCACCGATAATCGCGGGTTATCACCTTGTGGTAACAGAGCCGCATACAATTGAAAGGAACCGGTCTTTATGGAAAACATTATAACTTACGTTGCTGTGTAAACGGCGGAGCAAAATTGTACCAGCTGGTACAATTTTGCTCCGCCGTTTACAAGCACGACCTTGCTATACAAAACTATAAAGAGGCTGTGCGCCTAAAACCCGATTATCCCACAGCACATAGAAACTTAAAAGAGGTTCTTGACGAAAAGAGCAAAGGTAAATAAAGTTGTTCCTGATGGGAAAGAGCCTTTACATAATCGATGGTCATGCGCATATTTATGCCGCGTTTTATGCCCCGATGCGCCCGCTGACCAGTCCCGCAGGCGAGCCGACGAAGGCGACATACATCTTTACAAACGCTTTGTTAGGGCTTATCGAGCGGGCAAAGCCCGATATGCTCGTTGTGGCGTTCGACTCCAAAACACCGAGCTTCCGGGCGGAGATTTACCCCGAATATAAGGCCCACCGCCCGCCCATGCCGGATGATATGCCCCCCCAGATTGACCGAATCGAAGAGATTCTCGCAGCGATGAATATCCCCGCCCTTCGTCTCGACCGCTTCGAGGCAGACGACATAATCGGAACACTCGCCAGGAAGGCTTCAGCAGCCGGTATCGATGTATATATATGTTCGAAAGATAAGGATATGCTCCAGCTTCTCGATAAGCACATCTTCACATACGACATAAAAACCGGCCGGCAAACAAGCCGGGATTCTATGCTTGCAGAGATGAAACTGTCGCCCGAACAGTTTCTGGATGTGCTGGCGCTGCAGGGCGATACAGCCGACAATGTTCCGGGGGTTCCAGATGTAGGCCCGAAGACCGCTCTTGAGTGGATACAGCAATACGGCTCTCTCGAAAACCTGTACGCTCACGCAGACCAGATAAAGGGCAAGCGCGGCCAGAGCCTTCGCAACTCGAAAGACAAGGCACTTTTGAGCAAAGAGCTTGTAACAATAGACTGCGCCGCCCCGATTGAGATAGATTACGAAGCCTTCAAGCTGACTGAGCCAAATGCCCAGAAGCTGGCGGAAATCTTCGGCGAACTTGATTTTGGACGATTGTTATCTAAACTCGGTCTCAAGCGCGCCGAATCTTTAGAAACCAAGCCCGAGGCAAAAAAACCCAAGTCCCCTTTGGAACAGTTACAGTTTTCCGGGGATGAAAGTATAGATACAATAAAAACGCTTCCCAAGGATTATCACCTGATAGATACAAAGGCAAGCTTCGAAAAATTCTGTACCGAGCTGAAAAAGCAAACTATCTTTGCCGTTGATACCGAGACCACCTCAGCCGATGCCGTGCGTGCCGACCTTGTGGGTGTAAGCTTTTCGTGGCAGCGGCATCAGGGTTATTATATACCGGTAAGAGCGCCTCTGGGGCAAAAACACCTCGATATGGATATGGTGCGCCAAAAATTCGCCCCGATACTGGCCGATGAGAAGGTAAAGAAAATCGGGCAAAATATAAAGTATGACATAATCGTTCTTGCAGGTGCCGGCATGCCTCTTGCAGGCGTGTATTTTGACACAATGGTAGCTTCCTACTGTCTGGCAGCAGACCGCAGAAGTCATTCGATGGATTCGATGGCCAAAGATTTTCTCAATTATCAGCCTATCACTTTGTCAAGCCTCATCGGAAAAGGCAGGAACCAACTGACTTTCGATATGGTCGATACCGCTCTTGCCGCTCAATACTCCGCCGAGGACGCGGATGTAACGTTTCTTCTGCACGAACACCTTTCAAAAAAGCTCAAAAACGAGCCGGGTATCGAGAGGCTTTTTTACGAGCTGGAGATGCCCCTTGTACCGGTTCTTGCGCAAATGGAGTCAGCCGGCGTTTCTTTGAACGTAAGATTTCTGAAGGATATGTCCGTCAATATTACCGAGGAACTCGAAGAGCTGACCGAACGAATACATGATTTAGCCGGGATTGTCTTCAATATCGATTCACCTAAACAGTTGGCTGAGGTTCTGTTCGACCGCATGGGCCTGACAAGCCTGCGCTCGGGAAAGACGCTAAGAAGTACCGATGCCGATGTCCTCGAACAGTTAAAGGCCGAACATGAGATTGTCGAGCTCATACTTGAATATCGTCAGCTTGTCAAACTTAAGAACACCTACGTCGATAAGCTCAGCCAACTGATTAACCCTCGAACCGACCGTGTCCATGCCTCCTTCAACCAGACGATTACCGCCACGGGCCGCCTAAGCTCCAGCAATCCGAATCTGCAGAATATCCCAATCCGCACGGAGTTGGGCAGGAAGATTCGCTCGGCCTTTGTCCCGGCCAAAAAGACCGACTGTATCCTAAGCGCGGACTACTCACAAATAGAACTGCGGCTGCTGGCACACTTCTCAAAGGACAAGGCATTAAAGGACGCGTTCGATGCTGACGAGGATATTCACCGGTTTGTCGCCTCGCAGATTTACGGTGTCGAGCCGGCCGATGTTACCAGCCAGATGCGTTCAAACTGCAAAGCCGTCAACTTCGGCATCATCTACGGACAGGGTCCCTTCGGCCTGTCGCGCACCATCGGTATAAGCCAGGCCCAGGCGAAAAAATTCATCGCCGATTACTTCGCCAGATACAGCTCCGTACAAGAGTTTAAGAACCAGACCATAAAGCAGGCAAAATCCGCCGGTTACGCCGAGACTATTTTGGGACGCCGCCGCAAAATCACCGGCCTTTCGAGCAGGAACTTCAACAAGCGTACGCAGGCCGAGCGGCTCGCCATAAATACCGTCATCCAGGGCTCAGCCGCCGATTTGATAAAGGTCGCGATGATAAATATCCAGGAGAAGATTAACACTGAGAAACTGCCGATTAAGATGATTCTGCAGATTCACGATGAGCTTGTCTTCGAGCTGCCGAAAAAAGACGCCAAAAAACACGCCGGGTGGATTTCAGGCGAGATGACAGGCGCTATTCAGCTCGACGTACCCCTAAAGGTCTATGTCAGCATCGGCCCGACCTGGCTTACAGAAAAATGAGTTTGCTCTGTTAGAAACCTTATAAATGTAATTCTGAGGCGTCCCGGCGCGCCGGGGAAGAATCTCAATACTTTGACTTTTGTCATTCCTGGCTTGCTCGCCCTCCGCAGCCTTGTGCGAAGGAGGGACCCGGAATCCAGAACTTTAGAATCTGGATTCCAGCTGGAGTTTATGCCGTACTCTGATACGGTGCTGGAATGACATCGTGGACAAACGAGATTCTTCACTTCATTCCATTTCGTTCAGAATGACAGGGGTACGTCTGACGCTCCGTTCAGAATGACAATTTTCAGGCCTCTTCAACAAAGCAAAGGGAGTTCTCAGAGAAACCGAGGTGGTTTATTAAATTATGTGTTCGCAAATAGATAAAAATTCACTGAGGCGTTTTATCGCGCTCGTTTTTTTCGGCATCGCCTTTGCATACATCGAGTCGGCGGTGGTGGTTTATCTTAGGGCGATTTTTTACCCCGATGGATTCAACTTTCCCATCACTGATTTTGAAGAAATCGCGGGATTCGGCCCCTATCTTGTCACGGAAATCGGCAGAGAAGCGGCCACACTTGTATTGATGTTCACAGCTTCATACATGTTAGGCCGGAATCTGCGGAGACGCTTTGCATATTTTCTTACAATCTTCGCCGTGTGGGATATTTTTTATTATGTGTGGCTCAAGGTCCTGATTGACTGGCCTGCTACAATTATGGACTGGGACATATTGTTTCTTATACCTGTTACCTGGGCGGGGCCTGTGCTCGCGCCGGTGATAACCAGCGCAACAATGCTGATAATCGCGGCTGTCCTTTTTACCGACAAAACCGTGCACCTTATATTGCCGAGGCTTGCCGGTTTTTCGGGGATTGTGCTGATGATTGTGGTTGTATTTTGTATTGCCGGTATAAATTGCACAAAACCGGAATATAAGCTGTATTTTTCCTGGCCGGGATTTATCGCTTTACATATAGCTGTGATTTTGCTTTTATTTGGATGCATACTGAGGAAAAAAGAGGGTAAGTCCAACAGGTGAGCGATGGAAGTTGAGCTTAAGTGCAGAACGCTGATTGACCTTTTCAACCAGTTGCCGGCCAGGCCGGAGTTGGCACAAAAGGATTGTCTTGAAATCGCAAGAGTCCAGCGGGCCGAAAAGCTCACATTTGGTGAGCTTAAGAACAAGGCAACCGGATTTTGCGCATACCTGACTTATTCTAGGGGTATTAGAAGAGGGGATAATGTTGCGATTTTGGGCAGGAACCGTGTCGATTGGGATGTGGCATTCTGGGGTACTATTCTGGCCGGCGCGATACCTGTGCTGATTGATCCCGAAAGACGAGTCGAAGGTGTCAAGAAGCACCTTCTCGGAACGGACAGCAGGCTTTTGGTTATGGCCGATGACTACCAGGACGAAAATCTCCGAAGGCAACTCAGAAAAATCTCGGCATATCACGAAATCGGTCTGGTCGATATGACGGTTTTTGACACACCGAGTGTGGACGATATTCAATTTGCGACGCTGCTGGCCAGAATTCGTGCGGAAGTTAAATCAGATGATACCGCGGTGATTCTTTGCACTTCCGGTACGACCGGTGAGCCGCGGGGTGTGGAGCTGACGCATACCAATCTTATTGCCAATATACAGGGCCTTCTGGAGGAAATTCACGTAACGTCGGCGGATAAGCTCGGTCATATTACACCGCCGCATCATTCTTTTGGTTTGACCGTTGGAAAGCTACTGCCCTTCTGGATAGGTGCCACGAATATTTATACGAACAAGTACCGCGAAATTGACGCCTTGATAAGCCAAAAAGGTATTACCTTCTTCGTGGCGATACCGGCCTTGTACACGACTCTTGCACGAAAAATCGAGTCCGGTCTTTGCCGGCGTAAACAAAAGAGCAGGTTTGTCAGGTTGGCTGACCGCTTTTTCCCGAAACTTGTGGGCAGAATGCTCGCGAAAAAGTTGGGTTGGCGAAAACTGAGGTTTTTCGTATCGGGGGCGGCCCCATTACCAAAGTGGGTACTGGATGTTTTCTGGAAGAGGGGTATGAGATTGCGCGAGGGCTACGGTCTTACCGAAAGCTCGCCGGTTTACGGCCTTAACGACAATCCCGACAAATTGAGTTCGGTGGGAAGACCCCTTGCTGTTATGTCGGTAAAGATTGTCAATGAGAAGGGACGGGTGTTGGAGCCCGGCCAGAAAGGCGAGATACTTTTAGGCGGTCCGTGCATCACAAAGGGTTACTATAAGAACGAAAAAGCCACCGAAGCGGTCATCAGGGCAGACGAACAGGGCGTTCGATGGCTGCATACGGGGGATTTGGGGCACCTCGATGAAGATGGATACCTTTATATCACAGGGCGGAAGAAGTATTTGATAGTCCTGCCGGGCGGCAAGAATGTAAGTCCGGAGATGTTGGAATCGGTTCTCTCACAGGCCGAGTGTGTTGATGAGCTGTTAGTTGTACCGGCCTATCAAAGGGATGCGGCCGGTGTTGATAAGGAGGTGGTAAAGGCGATTGTTCGGCCCGACTGGGACAGGATAGAAGCTGAGGCGGGCCTTTCCCGCCGGGAGCTTGAGAATCAGCCCGAAGCGGTTAAGGATTTTGTATGGCAGGGTATTAACAGGTGCCAGCAGACCAATCAGGAATTGGCCGGTTTCGAAAAGATACAATCGAAAAACCTCGTCAAGATACAAATCGCCGAGTTTGCCAAGACATCAACCGGCAAAATCAAGCGCGATACCTACATAGAAACCTTTTAATCCGCTCTCCGGGACATTATCTTCATACCACATTTGCTCAATTCACCAGCCTTGTTCGCAGGCGTTTTGCAGCAAAGAAGCTGACGACCACCATAAAAACGACTACGTAGAGCAAATCGGCGGCCAGTTGAGGCCTGTAATTGTTGGTACAGACCGCTCTTACAAGCCGGACGGAATGTGTGAGAGGCATAAGCTCGACAACCGGCTGAAGGAAGCGAGGCAGGCTGCTGACGGGGAAAAACACCCCGGAAAAGAAAAACATAGGCGATATAAAGCCGGTAAAATAAAAGCTGAAATGGTTTATCGTCTTAACGAACGAGGTAACCAAAAGCGAAAGCGCTCCGAACATAACACCGGTCGCAAAACCAACTAACGGCGCACCAAGGCAATAAGGAAGATGAACAATGCCGAAGGCGACAAGAACGACCGCGACTGAAAAGGCGTAAAAAAATCCCTTTGTGCCGGCCCAGATTATCTCGCCTATGATGAGATTGTTAGCGGTAATAGGTGCCGCCAGCATGCCGTTATAGACCTTTTGGCGTTCGAGCCGGATGAAAGTGCCGAAGCTGCATTCATACGCAGCAGTAAACATCGCGGTCGTCGCCAGAAGCCCCGTACCGAGGTATTCTATATATCGCATACCCTCCATCGATTTTGTGATATATTTACCAAGACCCAGGCCGATGGCGGCCAGAAAAATCAACGGCTCCAGGAACGGCGGCAAAGCGTTGCTCAAAAGGTATTTGGCATAGACGCGCACATGCCGATACCAGACGCTGTATAGCCTCTTGTGAAGCGGCGGATATAATTTCGTGTTACTGCCGGTCATTGAGCCTCCTGCCGGTTGCCTTTAAGAAAACGTCTTCCAGGTTCGACTGCCTCAGATGGAAGCAGCCGACTTTTAGCAGGTCCGAAACCGCCTTGAGGGTGTCCATATCGTCGGAGAATAAACGTGCGGTTTCGCCGGATTCTTCTAATCTGGTATGATTTAACAGGTAACTGTCTCTGATTTTGATATACTCGATACGGGGCAGTTCCAGCACATAGGCTTCTGTATTTTCAGATAACAAATTGCGCGGTGTGCCCTGCATTATTTTGCGGCCCTTGTGCATGATGAGAAGCTTATCGCAAATCTGAAACGCCTCTTCCATATAATGCGTTGTCAGCAGGATAGTAGTACCGTCCTTCTTCAGTTGACCGAGTTTGTCCCATATCAGGCGGCGCACCTGTGGGTCCAGCCCGGTTGTGGGTTCATCGAGAATGAGAAGACGGGGATTGTTAATTAACGCGCGGGCGATTAAAAGCCTTCTTTTCATGCCGCCGGACAGCTCCCTTATCTTTGATTCGCGTTTGTCCGCCAGTTCAAGGAAATCAAGCAGACTATCTATTCGCTTATTCGTCCGGACCGAAGGCATGTCATAAAACTTCGAGTAAATCGTCAGGTTCTGAACGACATTAAGTTCTTCGTCCAGATTATTGTCCTGGGGCACAACGCCGCTGAGGTACTTAATCTCAAGCTGGTGGGCGCGCGGGTCAAAGCCGAAAACGCTTATCGTTCCGTCGCAGTTCTCGTCCCGGCGGCACTTGGCATAGAGCATCTTCATCATGGTGGTTTTGCCGGCGCCGTTGGGCCCGAGGAAACCGAAACAGGTGGCTTCTTCGACCTCAAAACTCAGGTCGCAAACTGCATGAACCCGGCCGAATGTTTTGCTCACGTCTCGTACAGTGATTACTTTCGTTGACATATTTATCTCAAAGCCGACACATTTTCCGGTTTTTGGATTCCGAATGGCTTCAGGTCGGCCTCTAAAATTCTACTTCAGCTTCAAGTACAGGTTATTTATAAGCCCATTGAGTACTTTAGGAGGAATGTCCATCAATTCCGGTTCGGGCTCTTCAGCCGCGGCCATATTTTTCAGTACCTCCCTGGCGGTTTCCCTGTTCGCTGTAATCTTGTTCATAGAACCCGATGCCAATCCCAAATCTCCATCGGCCACGTATCGCAGGTACACTATTATCTGTTTCAGCACTTCGTCTTTGCTCATGTTGGAATCTGCTGATGGCTCATCCTGCAGTTTCTTTTCCTGCAATATGTCTTGTGTCAGCGAACGTGTCTCCTGCATCAAGCGGCCGTAGCGGGTCTCGTCGCTTTCATCAATGGGCGCAAGTTTCAGTTCCTCATCATCAGCTGCCGGCGGACGCGGTATATAACAACGATGATTACAGTACGGGCAATTGCCCCACTTACCGCCGGACTCGTCCGGGGCTTTTATCCTCTTCTTACAACTTTCACAATGAAAACTAATGCTCATCTTCAGTTCCTCCCTACTGGATGTTTAATTTTCACACTTATATTCGGCAACAACGTCAGTTGTAATTCCGCCTCTCGGGGTGAAGCTTGAAGTTACCTTCATCCATTTCGGCTTACAGGCCCCAGCCAGGTCATCAAGAATATCATTAGTCAAAGCCTCATAAAAAATCCCCTTATCCCGGTAGCCCTGCATATAAAATTTAAGACTCTTCAGCTCGATGCACAACTTATCGGGGCAATATTCGATTATGATTTCGCCGAAGTCCGGCTGGCCTGTCTTTGGGCATACACTGGTAAATTCCGGACACCGTATAGTGATTGTATAATCCCGCCCGGGACGGGGATTCTCGAACATTTCCAGGTTCACTTCAGCCATATGCTTGCCTTTACATCAAAAAACGCTATATTTATTATATAGCGCAACAGAGCGCCAAGGAACTATCTTAAACTCCGAATGTCATTCTGAGTCCTTCGCTGTCGCTCAAGGACAGGCTCCGCGAAGAATCTCATGTCTGAGCCAATCAGACCCTTCGCTTCGCTCAGGATGACAATTGTGAGATAATTTCCAAATAATAACAGAAAGTCAGGATTTTTCAAGGGCTGCCTAATGGACGAACAGCACAAAAAGGCCGTTATTCTGGTCAGCGGAGGCCTGGATTCGGCAACCACATTAGCTATAGCCCGCAAAATGGGTTTTGACTGCTACGGGCTAAGCTTCCGCTACGGCCAGCGCCACCAGATAGAAATTGAGGCGGCAAGGCGTGTCTGTGCCTCAATAGGGGCAATAGAGCACCGCATTATCGACATCGACCTGGCCCGATTTGGAGGTTCGGCTCTGACGGATTCGGCTATAAGCATTCCAAAGAACCGCAGTGATTTGGGCGGCGAAGGCGAAATACCTGTTACATACGTACCGGCCCGAAATTTGATATTTTTAAGCTACGCCCTGGCCTGGGCGGAGGTTTTAGGGGCATTCGACATCTTCATCGGCGTAAACGCCCTTGACTACAGCGGCTATCCGGATTGCAGGAGCGAATTTATCGGGGCCTTCGAGAACGTGGCTAACCTTGCAACCGCTGCGGCCACTCAGGGAAAGGGCAAATATAAGATTCACACACCGATAATCGAAATGACAAAGGCCGAGATTATTCAAGAAGGAACAGAACTGGGCCTTGATTATTCTCTTACACATAGCTGCTACGATCCTGACGAAGCAGGCCGGGCCTGCGGCAGATGCGATTCCTGCCGGCTCCGGCTGAAAGGCTTCGCCGAAGCCGGCCTGAAAGACCCGATTGAGTATACACAATAACGAAGATTGAGGAATTGAATCAGAAAGTTCAGTCGCTAATGAACATTTGGATCTCAGTCAAATATTTTTTAGGGTTGCCCTTGAGGATAATGCCGGGTCCCTTGATATAGACTTCGCGGGTGGGACAGTTCATTTTCAGGCCCTTTTGTTTTACATATTCAAGTATCCTGGCATATGACCGCCCAAGTTGGTCGTAAGGTCCCTTATGTAAAAGGCAGACACACTTTCCACCGGTTAGTTGACGTACCGAGAAGCCTTCTTTTTCGACATGCTGTTTTATAGGCATGCAGGGTTCGAAGTCGGCGTCTTCTTCACGATACTCAGCGTCATAATAAAGACAAAGTGGTTTCCCTTTGATGTAACGTCCGAAGGCTCTGCCAAGCTTTTGAAAGCCGACAGAGCAGTCGCTGTATTTCCCCTTCATCCTGACGCCGGCAACGAGAATCGGATCAACCTGTTTTTCTTCGACCTCAAATCCGGAATCTTTCATTGTCATGATTGCCTCCTTTTCATTTTTAATCAAGTTATCAATGGTTTTCTTGACGTTTTGATATTGTATAATCTTTGCCTGGATTGTTTTTTTGTGTCCTTCCAGGTAATCAAGCATTTCAGCCTGGTCGTCGTATTTATCCAGGATGTCCCTGATATCGCTGAGCGAAAACTCCATTTTGCGAAGCTGGCGGATGATACGGGCCCTTTCAATGTTGGCATTGTCGTAGTAGCGATAACCTGTGGCCGGATCTACGGCCGAAGGTTCAAGTAATTGTTTTTCATGATAAAAACGCAGAGTCTTAATAGTAAATCCTGATAGTTTGGAAAACTCACCAATGCTATACACTTCAGTGTCCTTAATGGAAAAGTTTTTGAGTTTATTGGTTTTGTTTTATGATACAGCCTCCATCAAGGGGAGGGTCAAGTAAAAAAGTAAAAAAAATTTGCCTACTGGAAAAAAGGCGTTTTAAGGAGGATTGATAAGGGCAAGCGGACCGGGTACACTGTTTGTATGACAGTCAATGAAATATTCTACTCGTTACAGGGCGAAGGCTCACTCGTTGGCGTTCCGAGCGTATTTGTAAGGTTGGCCGGCTGCCCGTTGCGGTGCAGGTGGTGCGATACTAAGTATGCCTGGTCGGCCTCAGCAGGGACAGAGTACACCATCGAGGAGGTAGCCGAAAAGGTCGAATCGTATCGCACAAACCATTTAATCATCACCGGCGGCGAGCCAATGACCAATCCCGAATTGCCCGATATGCTCAAGACAATATCTGGCGGGAATCTGCACATCACCATTGAGACATGCGGTATCAAATTTGTGCCGGATCTATCGTGCGACCTGATGAGCATAAGCCCCAAGCTTGCCAATTCAACACCAACGGAATCTGAGCTTGCACTTGAACATGAAAAAATAAGATTCGACCTGCCCAGCCTGCAGCAGTTGATTGACAATTACCGGTATCAACTCAAATTTGTGGTTGATGGGCCTGATGATATCGAAGAGATTGAAATGACTCTTGCGAACCTCAAAAATGTAAATCGCGACAGGGTCTTTTTAATGCCACAGGCCGGCACGCTGGATGAATATCTTGCCAAATCAAAAATGACCGCCGAGTTGTGCAAACAAACCGGCTTTCGCTTCTCACCCCGGCTGCAAGTGTTCCTGTGGAACAATGCAGGGGGCCGATAGGTACGACCGAGCCAGCCTACTTTTATCTACGAACTCAACGTGGGCCACAGGCCCACCCTACAAACCTTCGCGCAAAACCCCCGATGTCTCGCACCCTGCAAACCATAAGCTATTCGGCCGCTTGCGCGGCTCGGCTTTTGTGGACTAACTACGAACTATAACGCTATTTTTCAAAAAACAGTTCTGAGGCCGAGGCCTCGTTGTAAACCTTTAACAGGATTGTATTTTTGCCTTTCTTAAATTCGGTGGAAATCTTTTCTGTATTTGCATTGCCAACCTCAAAACGCTTAAATACCTCCCTGCCGTTTACCCATACCTGCAGCCCGTCACCCGTACCAACCGTAAACTCCACAGCACCGGCGGCTTCCGCCTCTGCGATTCGGTAAAAGTACATATTTGATTTGGGTGGCAGTTTCAGATCCAGACCCTCGCCGTCTTTCCATTCCGGGTGCAGTTTCCACTTATACTTAAAAGGCGTATCCTGCTCATATTCCCTGGTAAGGTCGGGTCCTTTTTCCGGGCCCATTACCTGCTCAAATGTTATGTTGTAGAAAGGGCCAAGGGCATACCAAGGCTCATAAGTAACCCCCTCGCCGTTTGTTGAAACGACATGCTCGACACTCTTATCGGCCTGATTGTACCCTGCTTCGAGGGCCGAATCGGCGGCTAATTCACCGGTATCGGTCGTTTCAATAGCAACCTGTTGACTGCAACCACAAAAGCCTAACATCACAAAACCTGCTAAAATCATTAGCAAAAAATCGTGTTTGACCAGAAAAACCATCGCTGAACTCCTGTATAATTAACAATAATAATCTCAAACGTTAGTGAGATAATAATCGACTTGTCCACAAAATACAAATCATTTTTTAAGACAAATTCGTGATACGCCGGATTCTTTGCCGGCAGTGAAGCTTTCAGCCGTTCAACTGAGCAGACCGTAGTCGGTCAGGCCCCGGCGAAGAGTCTCTCTCTGGCTCTGCGCCAAAGGGGTCATCGGCAGGCGCAGTTCCTCCGAGGCCATATTCAGCATCGCCATCGCGGCCTTTATGGGTATTGGGTTTGTCGACAGGCTCAGAAGGCTCTTTGACAGGGCGAACAGTTTGCGGTGCCATTTTCTCGCCGATACGAAATCGCCCTGCAAAATCAAATCCGTCATCGCCTTAACATCCGCAGGGACGATATTTGCCACAACACTGATTACCCCTTTTCCTCCGACCGAGGCAATAGGTAAAGTCAACGAGTCGTCGCCGGAAAGAATTGTCAGGTCGCATCTTGAGGCGATTTCACTTGCCTGGTCTAAGCTGCCGGTTGCCTCTTTGACAGCCACGATGTTTTCTATCTCTGATAAACGTTCAATCGTCTCCGGCGCAAGGCCCGTCCCGCCGCATCTGCCGGGTATGTTGTAAAGCACTAACGGGATGTCAACCTCCTCGGCTATCGTCTTAAAATGCTGATAAAATCCTTCCTGTGTAGGCTTATTGTAGTAGGGGCAGACCTGCAAAGAACCGTCGGCGCCGACCTTTTTGGCAAAGGCGGTCATATCAATAGCCTCCGCCGTGCTGTTCGAGCCGGTACCTGCTATTACAGGGATCTTGCCGCCTACCGCTTTTACCACACGTTCGACGACCTTCTTATTTTCATCGTGGCTCAGCGTCGGCGATTCACCTGTAGTGCCCGTCGGCACTATCCCATCGGTGCCGCTTTCGAGGTGAAATTCGATGAGTTCATCTAAGGTTTTGTAATCTACCCTGCCGTCCTGAAACGGCGTTATTAGCGCTACCATACATCCGGTGAACATCTTTATTACTCCTAAAATAAAACCACTAAGCCATACCTGAAAACGGGAGACCGAAGACGGATATCAGAAGTTCTTGGTCCACTGATATAAACTTTACGCTTTCACCAGGTTCCTATCAAGAACTTTTATCACCGAGCCAGCCGGATATTATTTCAGGGGCCGGCTGAAAAAGTGGCCGGAAAACAGAGTTTGTAAAATGTGGCCGGAATTGTATAATTATGCTAAATGGGTACAATTATTCTGGCCCTGTGGATTTACAGCGGTGATCCGATAAAATTGTCGAGATGGGAATATGGAGAACAGCATATTAGGTCCGGATGCGGCTCTGGATGAATTGCGGAAGCGGCGGGGCGAATTCGAACGGCTTTACGGAGTTACAAAGATCGGGATATTCGGGTCTTTGGCCCGGGGAGAAGCCCGCGAAGACAGCGACGTTGACGTAGTGGTCGAAATGCGCAAACCGAACTTGTTCTATGTTGTGCATATCAAAGAAACACTGGAAGAGGACTTTCAGCGTCATGTTGATATTGTTCGCTACCGCAAGACAATGAATCCCTATTTGAAGGCGCGGATTGACAAAGAAGCCCGTTATGTCTGATATGAACGTACTGGTCCATGACTATTTCGATATTGACGCCGAGGAAATTTTCAAAATTTGCAAACATAATGCACCGCAGCTTCTAAATACTGTAAAGCAAATGCTTGAGAAGATGTAAGCGAAATTGGTGCGATTCATCGCACCCTACATGCTACGTACCGGATGTTTTTTCTCCCGACCGCTACTAAGTACATATTTAAGTATCCCTGTTTTCCAGCCGATATAATCCCTGTAAAAAGGGGGTATTTTCGATTGGGCGGAACAAAAACCGACAGTGACGCACTGAACCATTTTGTCGAAAGGGAGAGATATGAGTATGCCAGACAACAACGGTGATCTGTTATTCAGATACAAATCAATGGATACAACGGACGCAGTGGAGCATACCCTTGACATCTTAAAGAAACAGCGGCTCTATTGCCCTCGCATAGTTTCATTTAACGACCCATTTGAGTGTCGAGCGAATATTTCTTTCGAGGCTCTACCAAAAGTAAAGAACGCACGAGCCAAAGAGCGGTTGAAAAAGGAAAATCCTGGAATGACAGATGCTGATGCAGAGAAATTAGCGCCTAAACGCTGGAAACAGGTGGAGAAAGTGGGATGGAAGGAAGCTTTGCATTGGCTCCAACACGACATAGGGGTAATATCATTTTCTGAGATTAATGACGACATACTTATGTGGTCCCATTACGGCGGTGGACACAATGGCATTTGTATTGAGTTTCGTTATACTGTTCGGGACCACGCGGACTTTTTCGCAAAAGCTCAACGCGTCGAATATCAGCAACAGTTGCCGAAAGTAAATTTCTATACGGCTTCTTCTACTAAGATAGGGCTTGCTGAAAAAGCCTTTTGTCCTTTTTCCCTTTGCGACCAGCCCGCTGTGTCCGCGCAGCGCTACCAGTAGGTTCAGGCTACGGCCTTGAGAACTGCCGGCATCTGATTTTCGCCTC
>DUZQ01000041.1 GCA_013349435.1 Planctomycetota bacterium
GTATCTGGGCGAATTAAGGTTTGTTTTTGCTCAAAAGGGTATGGGGGATTATGCCGTGTCAATTTTTTGAGAGGTGGGGTGTTGAAAGTGCTGAATCTGAGCCCGGTTCCCCGACAGGCTCCTGGTGATTGGTCATTTGAAACAATTTGCACATAAGGTTAGCAACAATTTAGAGCAAGCCGATTGGACGACACGCCGAGAAATCATGCGTGCATTGGTGAAGCGAATCGAAATGGATAAAGAAGCCGTTAGGATAGTTTACAGAGTTGCTCCGCCCCCTTTTGCAAAAGCCCCTAAAAAGGGGCTTTTGCAATATTGTTTGAGGCGCGAAGAGTCCTTTATTGTCCATCATTTGACCGGCGTTCGGCAAGTTTGGCTTTGATAAACTCGCCGAGTTTTTCGGCCTGTTCCTCGGCGACGCTAAGATATCTGCGCATATGGGTATTGAAGGCTGAAGCAAACTGTTCCGAATCGGAAGTGGTATCAATATTTGCGGAGCTTTTTGCTGTGGAGGCGTGCGATCTAGTCCGGTTGTCATCAACGGGGGCAAGAACATAAATTGCCGTTGCGAAACCCATAAAATACATAGTCAGAGCGAAAAGTATTTTCCTTCGCCATCTGTACATAGAGCTTTCTCCCTCACACGGAAAACAACATACAAATCACGAGTTCCTGAAATTTCCCGGATTGCGGTCTTTACACCTAAAATGTAAGAAATAAACCAGGCTGAGTCAAATGGAGGATGCCAGTTTTTGGCCTGTTTTGTCGGCTTTGAGAAGCGATTTGCAGGAAAGCTGTGAGTCTGCGTCGAGGCAGACCCCTCCGAAATGGAGGGATTTTACCATTTTTGCACCCATACACCTTGCCGCGGCTTTGAGGACAGAACGGGAGCTTCTGAACATAAATTTGCCTATAATTGCAGGAGCGGCACTTGATGTGATTATCACGGCGTTTTTTGTTGTTTGACTTATTCTGTATGCGGGGGCCGGTTTTCCCCAGGGCCAATAACCGTAAACCACGAGCCTTTCTGTGAACCTTTTCATAATTGCTGTTACCGTGCCGAAATTAACGGATGAGGCTAACACTATGCCGTCAGCCTTGTCTATTTGACCAAGTATGTCTTCCATATCATCATCGTGAATGCACGCAGCCCTTACGCCGTTCGTATCCTGCTGGGTGCAAGCCCTGCAGTTGTTACAAAATTCTATATGCTTATCAATGAGGTAAATCTTCTGGGTCTGTGCGCCGTTCTTGGCGGCTCCGGCGAGAACGGCGGATGCAGCGGTATCGGTTATTCCGCCTTTTCGATAGCTTCCGATAATCGCGACAATCTTTTTGCGCAAGCCGTTTTCCCTTCCCTATATGTTGTCAAGGGAATTTATAAGTTCTTTGCAGACGGTTTGAACCTCCTTTTGGCTGAGGTTGTTGTGGAATGGAAGGGCGATAGTGCTTTCGCAAACGGATTCGGTATTCGGAAAGTCGCCCGGCCGAAAGCCGAATTCCTGAACCATAAAAGGTTGCAAATGTACGGGGGGAAAGTAATTGCTGACCTGTATTCCACGTCGGCGCATATCCTTGATAATTGTGTCCCGCCGACTTGGTGTGTGTTTTTCTTTTAGTCTCACAACAAAAACAAACCACGCCATCCGGCAATCGGGCGGCTCCTGTGGAACGAGCAACCTGTCTTCGTCTGCAAGAAGCTGCTGATACATTTTTGCAACATTTCTCCTTTTTTCAATAAATTCCTCCAAACGATTAAGTTGTGCAATGCCCAGCGCGCAGTTGATATCGCTGAGCCGGAAATTGTAGCCCAGGCGCTCGTGTGCGAGCCAGCCTCCCATACGGCTTCTGCCCTGGTTGCGCAGAGATATACACGTATCGGCCAGTTCATCGTCATCGGTCAGAATCATTCCTCCTTCACCGGTGGTGATTTGCTTATTAGGATAAAAGCCGAACACGCTCATTGTGCCGAAGCTTCCGACCCTCTTGCCGGCCAATATTGAGCCTAATCCCTCGCAGCTATCTTCGATGACCGGCAGGTTATGACGTTCTGCTATTCGACAAACCTCATCGAGACCGGTGGGGTTTCCGAATATAACAACCGGGAGAACCGCCCTGGTCTTTTCGGTAATCTTTTTTTCGATTTTGGCCGGGTCGATATTCAGGCTGACCGGGTCGATATCGACGAATACGGGTTTTGCGCCGGCCATCATAATCGGGGTAGCAGAGGCTATAAAAGTAAAGGGCGTAGTGATGACCTCATCCCCCGGGCCGATACCAAGGGCTTTGGCGCACAAGAACAGGCCGCTGGTACCGCTGTTGACCGCGACACCATGTTTGCGACCTGTGTACTTTGCCAGGGCCTTTTCAAATTCTTTGAGTTTAGGCCCAAGCGACAGATTCGGACTGCTAAGCACATTGCAGACCGCGTCGATTTCCGCCCGGGTAATATCAGGCCGGGATAGATTTATTCTAAATTCCACTAAAATAACTCCTCTTGAGAACACCTGCAGCAACATCGCTGCGCTGCTTTGAATAAGTTATTAGACAATAATTGTATATTGTCTAAACCTGTGAAACAGCGGTTCTGTGTGATTGTACCGGTAATTTGGGGATAGGTAAATAGGTTTCCAAAAGGAATTTTACCGGCGGTTAAGGAGTTCAGGCAGGCGTATCAGAAAAGAAAAGCCGCTGATTCAACCGCGCTCAGGTTGCATCAGCAGCTCAACTTTCACAAGCCTTTATATCTTCATCCCCCCATGGAATGTAATTATTATAAGTACAGTAAAAGTCGCTCCAGGCAAGCGTTGGCGGCAGTTTATGAACTGCGTTTTCTGAGCAGGATTCCGCCTAATCCCAAAAGTGCCAGGGTAGCCGGCTCGGGAATCAAACTAACAGTGAACCAGTCGTCTCCGCCGGGAGTGAGTTCGCCGGGGTCAAGGGCCAAAGCGTCGAGGTTCCAGGTAACGGCATTAAAAACGCTGTTTGCCGTTGTGTTGGAAAGGTCCATTGAAAAGATATAATCACCTATAGTGCCGTCCCACTCGAATACATACCTTGCTACGATGTCCCCTGCAAAAAGGGCTTCAGAAGCCGGATTGTCGGCACCGTCACCAAAGTCATAAAGATTGCCACCTAAATCCCGTGCTCCTGCGCCAACCGAGTTGTCGTAAACCCAGTAGTCAGTGTCTGAACTGACCGCTTCGCTGCCGGGACCATCGAATGTCAGTGTTCCGGGGCCGGTGAGTGAAACAGTAGTCTGAAATGAGATTGCGGAGATACCATCCGGATTAACTACAACAAAGTCGAAGGCAAGGTCCTCGCCAGCTGCAGTCGGTAGCTGAACGATAGAAGGCGTTATAGTAACCGCTCCCCGGGCCGGTAAAGACAAAAACATGCCACAGACCAGCAACAAAACAATTGTAATGTTCTTCATCACAGTTCTCCTAATGTATAACTTTTGATTAGTCATAAGCCCTCGTAAACCTTTCTGGTATAGCGTGCGCCTGTATAATTCACGTGCGTGTACATACACTCTACGCTAATTAATTCATCACACCTGTTTGAACAGATTGTTTGGATTACACACGCTAATTTTTATGCCGACCGTTAAAAGATACGTTGCAAAATCAGACCAAAGCAGCCGCCAATTAACGTCTTCAACCCACCTCCCCCAAAGAGATGCACGTAGTTTACCAAACTCGGAAAGATAAGTCAAGCAAAAAGTTTAGAAAATCTACCAAAATTGTTTTGCCCCCGTTTTCCGGTCCAATAAGGGCGATTTTGTCCCAAAATCGCCCTTTTACACTAATATTTATCAGGTTATATATTGTATATTAAATCCTGTTATAATGCGAAGTAACCGCCTGCTATTAGAAAAATGCTGGCTGGCAGTTTTCCGCCCATTTCCGCGAACATTCAGCGTAATGGACACGGTCCGGTTGTGCTGTATTCGCCAAGCAAACCGCGCCATACAGCATTTGCGATACTTCGGTCAATTTGGTTTATAATGCTGTCGCAGTTGATGTCGCATTCTTTGAATGTGAATGGACCCGCCGAACCCATCCTCCAGAAGGCGTTGATAATACTCCGGTCAACAACGTTTACGACAGAATCGTTATTGACATCTCCCAGCAGGGCTATGCCAAATTCGGCCTGCGCTATACCCGTATTGCCGTGGTCATTTCCGGTAACTGTCAGCGTGATATGTAACGGCATGCCGGAGTCGGATATGCCCCCCGGCTGGTTACAGGCCGGCGCTGCGAAGGTACAGAACGCATCACCGCTGAGACCGCCGGATAAGATTGACGGAGCAACAGAGACGTCTTGCGGGAGTACATTTTCCCAGCAGTATGTGTAGCTGTTGTTATTCAGGGGGTCAGCGGTGCCGGAGAGAGTTGCTGTTAAGGTGGAATTTGTCGCACCAGGAAGATTCTGGTACATCCAATTGTCGTCGATTGTAAAATCCCCGGTTATAGGATTCTCGCATGTTAGCCTCGGGTAATAGAAGCTTTGCCATATAGTCCAGATATCATCGGAGCCGTTTGCAGATTCGTCGGCAAAATCCCAGCCGTGGTCGGTAAAGGTGCTTTGCAGTCTCATCTGGGTGGTGGTCTTTGGATAAAGCTCAATTGTCCCGTTTTGCTCATCATAACCAAGCCCCTGAGCCTGTCCGGTTGTAGATATATCCCAGAAGGAGTCAATAATTTCCGCGTGGATGCAGTTTCCTGCGAATCCGCCGACCTCATCGAGTCCGCGAACACAACCTGCGGCATAACAATGTGTAATAGTCGTAAATTCAGCGATTCCAACCAGTCCGCCGACGCCGAGGTCAATTCCTCTAACAGGGGCGGTGGAATAACTATTCAGGATTTGACCGGCGTATTGGTGCCCGATTAGTCCGCCTACACCCAAATACTCGGCGCTAACGCTACCGGTTGAGCAGCATTGTGAAACCGTAGTCTGGTAGGTATCGCCGATGAGGCCGCCGGTGCCCCAGTTTTTGCCGATAAGCTCACAATCAGCCGAGCACCTTGCAATGGTGGCGTCGGCAGCCTGGCCGGCAAGACCGCCGACCAATTCTTTGCCTTTGACCCTTCCGCCTTTGATATGGCAATCTGTAACTACAGTGCCATCGCTGATTAAGCCCGCCAGGGCACCGATTCTTCTGCCGGCCAAAGTGATAATATTAGGGTCGATAAGAACAAGGTCTTTGATTTGGGCTGTTTGTCCTGCAATATAGCCGAAAAGGCTGGCGTCAACCGCATTGTCGGATGTGTATGTGAAGTTGGAAATCGTATGGTCGTTTCCGTCAAAAACACCTGTAAACGGCTGGTTATTTTGGCCGTCTTCGTACCATCCGATGATATTGAACTGAGCATCCATATAAGCGGATAAATCGATATCGGCTGTCAGCTTGAAATTCTTGTCCCAGTCATCAGGATTAGCACCGATTTGCTGTATGTGTACCGGGGCACATATCAGATATGGTTCCTCGGCTGTGCCTTTGCCACCGCAGTATTTTTGAAATTCGTATGCTCCCATGTCTATCTGGGCGATGCCGTCGCCGTCACCATCTATAACCCGTGGATTGCCGTCTTTATCAACATCATCGGGTCCGGTTATATAAAAAGGGTCACCAGCATCGATACAGGGCGATGATGGCTGTAAGTGGTAATCACCATCGACCCAGAAATCATCATTTGGGTCGGCGGGTGTATTGTTCGGGTCCCAGTAGCCGGGGTCAACAAAACACGGATCGACATCAATATTGCCTTCGTCCGGCCAGCCGCCGTAAACATCGCTGTAAGTAATGCTTATTGAGGATCCGTCATTGTTATATATTTCATCGCCTTCATCCCAAAGGATACAATTAAACAATTGAATTATGCTCGCGAGGCTTTCCGGTGGATCCCAATATGAAGAACTCACGTACCAAAACGTGGGATCGCAGGAGATGCCATTTCCATTTTCTGCTTTGTTGTCAGCAAACGTGCAGTTTATAAACACGGGACTGCTGTCATTATTATTTATTGCGCCTCCCACACCGGAAATATGGAAATCGCAGTCAAAATCTGGGAAAGGACAATTAAATGTGTAACCTTTTGCCATACTACCAGTGAAGGTGCAGTTGGCTACAATTGGGTCACTACTAAAGTTGCTCATACCTCCACCATTTATCAAAGCCGTGTTGCCGGTAAAAGTGCAGTTTGTCATTATCGGATTGCTATCGTTGTTGTATATCCCACCGCCGCCACCTTCAATCACCGTCACGGTGAACTCCAGACCTATAGGAGAAGTAGAAACGTATGAGGCTAAATTTCCGACGAAGGCACAATCTGTGACCAGAGGGCAACTATTGGAGTCATTGTACAATCCTCCACCATTCCCAGATTGATTATTGGTGAACGTACAGTTAGAAATAATTGGGCTACTCTCATAGTTATATATTCCGCCACCTGGGACACGATAGTCCGATGGATTAAAGGGGGCAGAAGGACCAATCACTATATTATCACTGAATATGCAATTGATTATAGTGGGATTGCTATTAGTATTGCTTATCCCACCGCCATCCAGCATAGCCTCATTAGCGTTGAAAATGCAGTTTGTAATTATTGGACATTTACCATTATTACATATTCCGCCGCCTGAGCCTGCGAAAGTGGTAATGGTCATTTCCAATCCGATTTGAACGACTTCAAAGCAATATGCGATGTTTTTGTTGAAGGTGCAATCTGTAACTACTGGACAACTGTTTGGATCATTGTATATCCCGCCACCGTTGCCAGCACGGTTATTAGTGAATGTGCAGTTCGAAACTGTCGGGCTGCTGGTATAGTTGATAATGCCGCCACCTAATCCAACTTTATTCGTCCACGTGTAAGGTCCTGTTGCCCTATTCTGATTAAATGTGCAATTATTCATCATCGGAGAGCTGTCGATGTTGACCATTGCTCCGCCTGATTCCACAGTTTTGTTGCCTTCGAAAATGCAATTTATTAATGTTGGATCACTGCCGTCTTTATTTAATATTCCGCCTGCGTTACCGAAAGACATACTAATTGCCTGAAATTGGCCTATCCAGAATGTTTGAGCTAATCCTCCCGTATTGTCAGTGAATATGCAATCGGAGAGTATCGGATTGCTGTTTGCATCGTTGTATATTGCTCCGCCTGATTCGATTGCCCGGTTATTAATGAATTGACAATTGGTAATTTGGGGGTTGCTGCTGTAATTGTACATACCTCCACCTTCGCCCGGCACGAGTATTTGGTCGTACATGTCGTATTTTATATACCCTGCCAAGTTATCCATGAATTTGCAGTTGGCTAACTGTAGATTGCCGAAGGTATTGTACATACCGCCGCCGTGGTTGTCTGGTTCAGGGCCGCTGGCGTTGCCTGCGGTGATAATGAAGCCGTCTAAGATCGTGTTGGGATCGGTGTAAGAGGCGATAACAACATGGTAGCTGTTTTCGGTTTTGTTGGGATCGATGGTATCATTACTATTAAGGTCACCGCTGAGAATGGTTTCGTAAATATCCGGGTTGCGGTCGGTGAAATCAGGGATTCCCATATCACAGAAGCCGCCGTAAATCTTCACACCGTTTATCATCTGGAAGGTAGCTGTACGCGGGTCATTTGGGTCGGTAAGCTTTGTTGGTTTATAGGTTCCGGCAGCGACCCATATCTGGTCGTCGTATACGGCAGCTGACAGGGCATCCTGGAGGTATTTGTAAGCCGTGGGCCAGGATGTGCCGTCTCCGCCGGATGCGGAATTTGCATTAACGAAGATGGTTTTAGCCTGAATTGTGGAACAACACACAGTAAGTGTTGATATCAGTACTATCAGCCAAATGCGCAATTTTGTTTTAATTACGCTCAGTAGAAAAGGGCTGAAACCTGTCATTCTGAACCCCGATTTATCGGGGTGAAGAATCTCTGGGACACGCAGGATTGAGATTCTTAGCCTACGGCCCAGAATGACATATAGATGTTTTTTACAAAGTATTCTAACGCTCATTTTCCTCCTTGTTGCGGTTCCATAACACAATACGATGATATTATAGCAAATTCGAAACGCAATGCAAGGAAAAGACTCGATGTTAATAGAAAATACCCTTATAGAGGCGCCGGCTGTATATTTATGCACAGGGGATAATTTGAATTTGCTTGCATTAAATATGTACTTATGTTAAGATTAGGCCTGTAAATGAGTTAAGGGGGCAGGCCGATTGAGCCGAACTTATATATGCCGAAATAGGTATAAAACAAGTTGTGTCTTGCAAAAAACAAATGAAAATCGTCATTCTGAACGAGGAATGTATATGTCATTCCAGCGAAGCTTGTCCCCGCGGAGGCGGGGAGCTGGAATCCACGACTTTAATCAGGAAAATGGATTCCAAATCAAGTTTGGAATGACAAAAATCGCAGGATTGAGATTCTTCGCCTACGGCTCAGAATGACGTATGTAAAGTTTTTAAGTGAAGATAGAATTATGACATCAAGGATTAAACCAGCCACAGCTCAAATTGTGGCGCAGGGTAGTAAAACGTCGAGAGCCAAGCGAGGAGGCCGAATGTTCAAATTTCTGCTTTTAGCATCGGTTTTTGTCCTGATTATGCCTGCAAGGGCCGATGCGTATATCGGGCCGGGTGCGGGTTTTGCCGTTGCTGGATCCTTTCTGGCGATATTTGGGGCAGTTTTTGTCGGTATGTTGGCGATTTTTACCTGGCCGATACGCTACGTTATCCGGGCGATTCGCGGACGGCATGCCTTGAAACGCAGCAGAATCAAGAAGTTTGTGGTATTGGGTCTTGATGGGATGGATTATGCCCTTACCAAAAAGCTTCTGGATGAAGGAAAGCTGCCGAATTTAGCCAAGCTCCGCCAAGAGGGGTGTTTTAAGCCGTTGGCTACCACTATTCCCTCTATCTCGCCGGTGGCATGGTCTTCATTTCAGACGGGCGCCAATCCCGGCAAACACAATATATTTGATTTTCTCACACGTGATAAGCGAACGTATCAGCCAAAACTCAGTTCGGTCGATATACGAGGGCCGAGGCGTGTGCTGAATCTCGGTAAGTATCAGTTCCCAATCGGCAAAGCCGATATTCGTCTGCTGCGAAAAGGCAAACCGTTCTGGGTAACCTTGGGCGAGCACGGTGTGTTCAGCAGTGTTCTACGGGTGCCTATTACATTTCCGCCGGAAAAGTTCTACGGTGTTCAACTGTCGGGTTTGTGCGTGCCGGACCTTCGCGGGACGCAGGGGATGTTTTCATTTTATACGACACGAGACGAGGAAAATGTCGAGCACACAGGCGGGGAAAACTATTATGTCAAAAGGAGAGGTAACACCG
The DNA here is from genome assembly GCA_013349435.1 of Planctomycetota bacterium. GTDB lineage: Bacteria > Planctomycetota > Phycisphaerae > Sedimentisphaerales > Anaerohalosphaeraceae > QNBT01. Next base: position 9,362 of record DUZQ01000041.1, read on the forward strand.
TAAAGGCCGATCTTGTCGGCTGCGCAAGCCCTTTCAGCAAAAACGGAGAGTTTTTAAAGTGCCCGTTTGTAGTGAACATCAAAAACGCCGAATGTGCTGATATCAAAATCAACGGCGATAAATACACGCTTAAAAAAGACGAATATACAGACTGGATAAAGGTTGCGTTCAAGGCAGGGCTGGGAATAAAGGTTCACGGCATCTGCAAGTTTATGCTTTTAGGCACGGAACCGGAATTTGAGCTTTATGTAACCCCCATAAATATTGACCCGGAAAACCCGGCTATGCCTATCAGTCATCCGGTTGTTTATTCGACCTATCTTTCCAAACAGCAGGGACCGTTTGCGACGTTAGGGCTTGCCGAGGACAGTTGGGCGCTGAATGAGAAGGTTCTTGACGACGACGGTTTCATGCAGCAAAGCATAACGATGGACGATGAGCGAGAGAAGATGTTTTTCGATTCCTTGGACAAGGTAAAGAAGGGTTTGTGTGTGTGCGTTTTTGACGGTACAGACCGGATTCAACATACCTTCTGGCGTGATATCGACGAAGAACATCCCGCCCGCAGCGAGCACGGCGAAAATGAGGGTCGTAACGCCATCGAAGATTTGTACAAACGTATGGACGGACTTGTAGCAAGGACCCTCGAGAAGTGCAGGGATAAAGACACCGTGATGGTGGTGATTTCGGACCATGGTTTCAATAGTTTCCGATACGGGGTAGATATTAACCGCTGGCTTGAGGAGAACGGCTATCTTAAGGTCGCCGACGGCGAGCGTGAGGGGAAATATCTTTCTGCTGTTGACTGGTCGCAGACTCGTGCTTTTGCAAGCGGGCTTGGTGGAATCTTTCTTAATCTCAAAGGCAGGGAGTCGCAGGGGATTGTTGAGCCGGGTGCCGAAGCCGCACAATTGCGGGAGGAGATAGCGGCAAAGATAAGCCAATTGAAAGATACTGTAAGGAATCAGCCGGCGGTCAAGCAGGTTTACGATGCTATGAAGGTTTATAGCGGGCCTTATAAAGGTGAGGCACCGGATTTGTTTGTTGGATTTAACAAGGGTTATCGAGCATCGTGGGAGACCGCCATCGGCCAGGTAACCGAGCAGATATTCCATGATAATACGAAGGCATGGAGCGGAGACCACTGTCTCGACCCGTCGCTGGTTCCGGGAGTACTTTTCTGCAATCGCCGTATTGACACAGAGAACGCAAGATTGATGGATATTGGCCCGACAGTGCTTGATATGTTCGGTGTCGATGTTCCGAAGTATATGGATGGTAAGGCATTAGCGGTGGCAGGGGCGGACGGCGAGGTACAGGAACCGGAAACCGAAAAGAAAACAAAGGGGGATTTATGATGAATAAAAAAGCGATTAACAGACGAGATTTTATTAAAAAAACGACAATAACTACCGCTGCTCTTGCGGCGGGTCTAAAGGCGGGGCCCGCGTATGCCGGTAAGGGCAAAAGCAGAGTCGGCAGGAAGGTGATAATCATCGGTATTGACGGGATGGACCCGGTCCTTTCAGAAAAGATGATACGTTCGGGCGGATTACCGAACTTTGCCCGGCTTGCCGAATCGGGCGGATTTCGAACATTAGGGACCAGCACCCCCCCACAAAGTCCTGTTGCATGGGCCAACTTTATTAACGGTGCCGGCCCGGGAAGTCATGGTATCTTTGATTTCATTCACCGCAATCCGGAAATGCAGTGCCTGCCGTTCTTTGCCGCCGCTGAGACGGTTGCCGGTAATGGTTATCTGGCGGTAGGGGACCACAAGCTGCAACTGGAGTTTTGGCCCTTCAACCACGAGTCGTCCAAGACGCTGCTCAGAAGGCAGGGAGTGCCTTTCTGGGACTATCTGGACAGGGCCGGTATTAGTTCAACATTTTATGATTTGCCTTCTAATTATCCGCCGAGCCCGTCGAAATACGGAAATCACAGGTGCCTGGCTGGGATGGGCACGCCCGACTTGTTGGGCACTTACGGTACCTATCAGCATTATTCCGAGGATGGTCCCGTCCGGACAAAGGATGAACCCGGCGGGAAACGTTCGATGCTTTTCTTTGAGAATGAAAGGGCGCCGGCAAAGCTGTTCGGCCCGACAAATACCCTGCTCAAAGAGCCACAACCCACCACTGTTAACTTTGTTGTGCATCGTGATAAACAGGCCCAGGGGGCGGTGATTGAAATCCAAGGCCACAAAGTCCTCCTGAAAAAAGGCCAATGGAGCCGCTGGCTGAAGATTGATTTTGAGCTTTCGATGCCGTGGTTTCTGCCAAACGAACATGTAAGCGGAATATGTCGATTCTATCTGCAGGAGGTAGAGCCGAATTTCAGGTTGTACGCAAGCCCCGTCAATACGGATCCATCCGATGCTTACCTGAAGATTACCGAGCCGGCCGAGTTTATCGGGGATATTTCGGACAAGCTGGGCCTGTTTTATACCACGGGTTTTCAGGAAGACCATAAGGCCCTGTCAAATAAGATATTTACCGATGCCGAGTATGCTGCGCAAGCCGGTTATGTGCTGAAGGAGCGTTTTAATCTGTTGGATTACGCTTTGAAAGATTTTGATGACGGATTACTGTTCTTTTATTTCTCGAGCACGGATTTGCAGTCTCACATGTTCTGGTGGGATTCGGATGAAAAGCACCCTGTGCGTTCAGCGTCCGATGCAAAGGATTATTTTGCTCACCTGCAGAGCATATATCAGAAACTGGATTCGACTGTCGGTGATATCGCCAAACGTTATGGTAACGAGGCCACAATTATCGTGATGAGCGACCACGGTTTTGCAAACTTCAAAAGGCAATTCAACCTTAACACGTGGCTGCGTGATAATGGTTATCTCGGACCTGCGGACAGCACTTCTGTCTTGGGTGATGTTGACTGGTCGCAGACACGGGCTTACGGCCTGGGTATAAACGGTTTGTATGTCAACTTGAGAGGCCGGGAGCGGGATGGTATTGTAGAGCCGGGAACGGAGAAAGAAGAGCTTGTCAACGAACTGGTTACAAAACTTGAGGCTGTAAGAGACACCAACGGCAAACCGGTTATTCGCAAGGCTCACCGTACCGACAAGGCTTATCAGGGTCCTGCAACCCGGCTGGCTCCGGACATAATTATTGGTTATCGTCGGGGGTACCGGGCCTCGTGGGCTACTTGCCTCGGCGATATGACCGAAGAGGTAATGCTGGAAAACGACTCAGCCTGGAGTGCCGACCACTGCGCCGATGTTCTGGAGGTGCCGGGTGTTGTCTTTGCCAACAGACCCATCGCCGCTCAGACACCGGCTCTGATAGATATTGCGCCGTCTGTTCTTACGGAGTTCGGATTGGAAGTGCCTGCGTCAATGCAGGGGAAAAATATTTTCAAGGTGTAAAAAAGTTTGTCGTTCCAAGTGAAGCGAAGAATGATGCCCGAACCTGCGGTAAAACCGCAGGCTAAATAATGTATAAATTGAATTGTTTATTCCGATAAGAGAAAGTTTGTATAAAGGGGTAATGAGGATATGGCCAAGATAAAAATCGACTCGAATCTATTTGCCCGCGCCAAGGATGCAGCCGAGGCGGCCGGGTACAGCAGTGTAGAGGAATTCATCGCTCATATCATTGAGACAGAGGTCGCCAAGCACGAGACATCTTCTGATGACCGGCAGGTTACCGACCAACTGCGGGGTTTGGGTTATATCGAATGACAAGTTTGCTGGCACAAATTATAGCCTGGCTGAACGTCCCGCTGAACGCCGCTGGAGAGCTTCTGAACGTTTTTGTTGCCCAGGTACCTGGGTGGGTGTCGATAACGGTCATTTCAGCCATTGTTGGTGTAGTTTTGCTGGTTATGTGGAAATACACCTCCAATCAGGATGCCATCGGCCGGGTTAAGGACAAAATCAAGGCTAATCTGCTGGCAATGAGGCTTTTCAAAGACAGTATATCGGTAACATTAAAGGCCCAGGGGGGTGTTTTCAGAGGTGCAGTGGGGCTGCTGTTTCACGCCGTTCGGCCTTTATTGGTAGTACTTGTGCCGGTCTGCTTGATAATGGCACAGATGGCACTGTGGTATCAGGCCAGACCATTAATGCAGGGTGAAGAAGCTTTGGTAACTATGCAGCTTAACGGTGATGTCGATTCAGCCTGGCCCGATGTCAACATCGCCTCAATGCCAACCGCTGATGTTACCATAGACCAGACACGCGTTTTTAGCCAACGGCAGTTATACTGGAAGATCAAAGCACGCGAAAACGGATTAAAGAATATAGTTTTCAGAGTGGATAACGAACGTGTTGAAAAGGAACTGGCTGTTGGTGCAGGTTTTATGCGAGTAAGCTTAAAACGGCCCGGCTGGCATTGGCTGGACATCTTTGAAAACCCGAGTGAGAAACCTTTCGGCCCGGATTCGGTGGTTCAGTCCATCAGTGTCGAATATCCTGACCGTGTGAGTCGAACCAGCGGTACCAACTGGTGGATTTTCTATTTTTTTGCTGCTTCGGTGGTTTTCGGATTTATTTTCAAGCCATTTTTGAATGTTAAGATATAACGGTTAAACAACTTTTTTGGTGGGCATACGGGTCGTTATTGCCGAGGTTTTCATCCCCGGATTGCAGCTTCCATCAACAGGAGGGCCTCTGTATATGAAACGAGGGTAAGGACGTGACTGAGGTGGGGAAAAAATTCTTCTTTTTCAGCAAGAAAATTCCATAGTTTCATTGACTTATTCGACAAAGAAGACCCCCTTGTACATTCTTTGGACATCAACCCTTTTTGCCTTGCAAGAGAAAGGACCTGCTTGATTAGATATTTTGCTTGTTCCGTGTTAACTACTGAAGACTCATGTTCTCTTTGTATTATCATACGCTTTTGTGTCATTAAAATAATTCAAAATCAATACGTGGCAAACTTCCTTTTGTTTTAGTTCTTTTTATTTTTTTAAAACACCCATTTCTTAATAATGGGGTAAAAAACTGCAAATTAAAAAGCTTTTTTGATGGGAGTGACAACAGTATGGCACTGGGGGCAAGAAAATCCGTTAAAATCGATGAAGTATGCTTTTTTCAAACCCCGTAGATGACATTTCAAGTTTTTGGCTTGACCCACAGATTGAATCCGTATTAATACTCACGGTTTGTGCTTGCCAGAGATTTGTCAATCAACTTTTCCCCCGTTCGACTCCCTTTGGTCATTGAAAAGGAGGCATTCAGGACTGCAAATATACAGTCAGGCCGATGTCTTTATAAACGAGTTTTCTCCAATTGGGCCTTAGGACTGCTTCGGGCAAACTTTCTTCAAGATCGTGCGGTTCGAGAGCGACTATTACAGCGTCAGGTGGGTGAGCTTTAACCAGATGGCTTAATGTTTTTGGGGCCACTGCGTGTATTTTGGCAAGCTCATCGGTTGTAAGGCTGTTTCCAACGCGATAAACAAATGGACCGGCGGACAACTCCGGGTAAATCTCGCATCCACCCTCGAGCGCGTAAAGTGGAGCCAGGGTAAGTACACGTGAGCCTTTGGGGATTCTGTCGGCGATGTCCCCGGCGGTTTTATGCAGTTGTGAGGGCATCCAAGTTCGCGGATTTAATACTACTTGAAGCCTGTAGATTACCAAAGGATTAAGTGCTATTGTAACAACTGCGTAAAGGATTACGGCAAAGGTTGCAGCGACAAAATAATAGTTCTCCCGCCGACAGCGCCGAATTGTGCGTAAATATGCTATGGGATAAGCAAGAGAGATGAGTATAAATGGTACGGGCGCAGCAAGGTGTTGTGCCCAGGTAGCAGGGAGGGTAAAGGCAACGAGAAAAAGCAAAAGTGCCAGAATCATCGGCAGTATGAAGCTGCGAAAGCCAGCGTCAAACATTTGACGTCGCTTAACAATAGTAAACAGCCACAGAGAGGCCGCGATTATCAATAATGGAAGATATTCCCATGTGATTATGCAGCTCGAAAGGGCATCGAATTTTCCGAGTTCCATACCAATTTGTCTTAGGTAACGACTGTTAAGCAGTTGAATTCGAAAGGCATTGAGCCAAAATGCCCCCGGCGCCCGGATTATCAAATATGCCGGCCAAATTGCTACAAACGCACAAGCCAATAAGAACGATACGCCTGTCCGGAGCTTTACGCCTTTATTCGGGCCTGACCTAAACAAAACGGCGAGAAAGAAAGCAACCAGTATAACCGCTGTTGTGGTTCGCATAAAGGCCGCCAGAGTAAGCAATGCGCCGATGACGGCGATTCGGAGGTACATGGAATTCGAAGGATGGTCAAAGTTGACGGACGTTAGCAGCCAGAAGCTTAATATAAGGCACATAGTTACAGCGTCGTTATTCCAGGCATGGCCGTTGGCATAATCGACAACCGGATTAAAAACATAAATAAGAACCGTTGCCAGACCAAGAAGAACCCACAAGGCCGAAGATGTTCCAAGGATACGTCGGCTGATGCCGACAAGGGCAACCATAATAATAATATCGCAGGCCACAGAACTGAGCCTTGCTATCAGCAAGTATTGATTTGATGAGATAATTTTATACAGTGCGGCGTAAAACAGGGGGTGATAGGGCATTTGTGCAATGTATGAGAAGTCAGTGTAGATTTTTTTCCCCTGCATCATCATGACACCGGCGGTGCAATACATGTGCTCATCTCTGCTGATTTCTTTTGTCATAGAATTTGCAAATGCACACAGACTGATGACTACAAGCACAAGCCCGACAAGTATCATCATCAGTATCTTGGGCCGTTCCGTCATAATTACCATTTTTCAAGTTCTCCGGTGAGTTCTTCGACCAGGTCCTTCATTGTAACAATACCAAAGGGCCGCCTTCGGCGGGCGGTTTCAGAAACAACAAGCATAATTTTATAATTTTTTTTGCGCATTTTGTTTATGGCGTTAATCACAGTTGTAGCAGCGTCAAAACTGCCAATCGGGTTGACAAACCGGCGTAGATTCTGAAAGTCCCCGCCGATTTGCATAACCTGGTAAATGTTTACAAATCCGACGATATTGTTACGGTTTTGTTCGTAAACCGGCAGACGGGTATAAGGGCATCGACGGAGTGTGGCAGCTACTTCAGTTCGGGTACTATTTACATCAAGCATCTCGGTTTTCGAGATGGGTGTCATAACCGAAGCTATGGTGATTCTCGGGATATTGATGAGGCGATTCATTATGTCTTTTTGAACGGGGCTGAGGATTCCTTCATCGGAGGTTTCATGGATGAGCTGTCTTATATAGCTTTTGCTTGGCGAGGTTATTGCGCCTGAAGAAGGGGCGGGCAATCCCAAAACGACGGCTGAGGCTCGAGAAATCGTTCTGAGTACAGCTATGGCACCGGAGTATGTGAAAAGCTTGTGAAAGAACCACAGCAACGGGGCGGACCGAGGCATGAGTGTATCGGCACGGTTGTAATAGACGTTTTTCGGGAGTACCTCTGAAAACACAAAAAGTATCGGTGCCATTATGCACGTTGCATACAGTTCGGTGGCATGAGTGTTTGTAATCTTAGCCGATAAGATAACCATAACGATGCTTGTGGCGAGATAGTGGACAATATTGTTTCCTATCAGCATTGAAAAGACCATGCCTGTGCTGTCATCCATAATTTTTCCGAGCAGGGCGTAGAATGGCTTTTTTTGCTCTATACCGAGTCTGAGCCGGAACAGACTCAGGCGATATATGCCGGTCTCGGAGCCCGAAAAAAAGGCGCCAAGTGCAACAAGTAGTACGCAAACAGGTATTTGATAAATCAAAGCCATAGTATTTACACCATCCCGGTTTGTGGTGAAGCGGGTTCGAGAGACAACAGGAGAGTCTCGATTCGGTGCTTTCGTACCTTTTCGACGGTGAACTTCAGATTCCCCAAGTACGCCAGGTCGCCTTGTTTTGGGATTCTTCCGAGCAGAGTTGTAACAAGTCCGCCGACTGTGGCAAGTCGGGACTGTCCCGGGTCGATGCCGAATGCCTGAGCCCAGTCATGGATAGCCAGATCGGCGGCCAGGCGATACTGCAAAGGGCCTGTTTGTTCAATAGGCTCAGAAGGGCCTTGGGGCTGGATGGGTCCGATTAACTGTTCGACAATGTCTTCAACCGAGACGATTCCGGCAATTCCTCCGTATTCGTCAACCACAATTGCCATATCCGTCCTGCTGGTTCTGAAGAATTCAAGAAGGGACTCGACTGTCTTTTGCTCAGGTACAAAATTAACCTTTTTGAGCAGCTTTGCGACCGGTATATCCGGTGCCAGGAGCGTATTCCTTTGATGGATGTATCCGACAATATTGTCCGGCTGCTTTATATAGACCGGTATTTTCGTGAGGTTGTTTTCGGCCATAATTTGCCGGACTTTCGCTGCTGAATCAGTAACCGAGCAGGTGATCATGTCAACTCTCGGTCGCATTACATGACGGACCTTGAGAAAACCCAGCTCTATAACTTCGGCGAACAACTGGTTCTCATGGCCGGTTATAGTACCGGCTTTTCTGCTTGATTCGATAAGCGTTTTGAACTGCTCAGGTGTTACGGTATTGCCGGGTCCGAAGGACTTTTCCGGGCCGGTTAAGAGTCGCAGCAGGGGGGTGATGAGAGTGAATTCGAGAATTTTCAGTACCGGCGTCAGGATACGGATACAGAGAAAGCCTGCGGGCGCCGCAGCGGTACAAAATTGTCTTGTGTGTGAATATGCCACGGATTTGGGCAGCATTTCACCAAATAACAAAAGTAAGAAAAATGCCGCAACTGCAGTTATAAGGCCGGCTAAGGCTCCGATTTGCCTTGCCAGACTCAGGCTCAAAATGCCGGCCAAAGCAAAATATAAGACATTGACGAGCATATTTCCGAACAGCAGGCTGGTTAACAGTCGCGTCGGATTTTTCAAGAGTCTTGCAGCAAGAGCCTGGAGTCTGTTTGCCGAAGCTCGAAAGTCTTTGAGTTGTCTGCGGGACAGATTTGAAAAAGCGGTTTCCGAGCCCGACATAAAAGCCGAGCAAGCCAGCAGTATCAGCATCGCTGCAATGCGTACCGTATTTTCAAGAAAAGCAGGCATTATTCACACATCCGGACCGAAAAGGCTTTGAGCTTATGAATCATTCGGGAGTATTATTTTGAACTTTGTTCCGCAACCGGGTTCCGATTCTACCGAGATTACACCGTTGTGTCCATCAACTACTTTTTTGCAGAATGCCAGACCAAGGCCTGCTCCGGGGCGTTCGGATTTTGATTCTTTGAGCTTTGTGGTGAAAAAAGGCTGGAAAATTTTGGCAAGGTTTTCAGACTCGATTCCACAACCGGTGTCGGCGACCTCTATTATAACGGAATCGTCCGTTTGGCCGGCGCTGATTGTCATTTTGCCGCCTTGGGGCAGCATTGCTTCGCGTGCGTTGAGAATCAGGTTCATTAATACCTGCTGCAAACAGACCGGCTGCGCGCGGACCGTTAAATATTCGGAAATTTGAATGCCGACGTTAATATTATCTCTGGCGAAGTCTCTGGCCAGACACAAAAATACATCATCGACAATAGCGTTGATAAGGCAGTCGGTTTTTTCCTGTTCCCGGCCGGTCGCCATCGCAAGGATGCCTTCGAGGATTTTTGACGCCCGTTTTGAGTTGGAGGCGGTCTTTCGGAGGGCTTTGAAAATCAAAGCCTCGTCGTCCGGATTCTGAATTGCCAGGTGGGCGTAATTTTCCAGCGGTGTCAGGATATTATTAATTTCATGAGCAATCATCGCTGAGACCATTCCAAGGTTGGCAAGCGTCTGCAACTGTTGGATTTGTGTCTGCAACTGTTCGTTTGTGTTCTGCCGCTCGGCTAACTGTCTGTGCAAAGTACGTCGTTTTTCAATAATACCTGCCAAAAAAAACTCCCTGATTGTGAAAACGGGGCTTCAAAAAAACTGTTTGTATCAGCAAAGTTCACGTGCTAACATTGCGAACCGGCTAAAGTTAACAGCGATTACCTGTTTATCGACATACAAGCGGGTTTTTCTTGAACGATGGAAGCTGAAGCGGTCTTAGAGGAGCTTTTGGCGCTTTTGGAGCAAAACGGCGTGATTATCCGTACCGAGCCGATGGGCGGAAGTGGCGGGGGTTTGTGCACAATAAAAGACAAACAGGTCTTTTTTGTGGACGCCGAGTCTGCAACGGCTGATACGGCGGCGTTATGCGCCCAGGCCGTACGAGAGACGGTTGACCTTGAAAATATCTACCTCAAGCCCCAAATACGTGCATTTCTTGAAAACGGCGGTTAAATCGCAGCTGGCATTGCCCCGAAACCGGCGCCACAAGAGGTTTGACAGAAACTGCTGGTCAATTTAGAATAGTCGAAGTTTTGGGAGAAAGTAAGCAGATGAAAGAAAAAGAAAAGGCTGATGAATCACTTGCGACAGTGCTTGTAGTCGATGACAACAAGCAGAACCTGGAGCTTTTGCTTGCATATCTTGAGGATGTTGATTGCAGAACGGTCGCTGCTGCGAGCGGACAGGGGGCAATCGATATTGCAGGTCGAACACCGCCGGATTTGATTCTGCTTGATGTGATGATGCCGAAGATGAGCGGTTTTGAGGTGTGCAAGAGACTGAAGAACGATACCAAGACTGAGCACATTCCAATAATTATGGTTACCGCATTGAGCGAATTGGGGGATATCGAAAGGGCTATCAACTGCGGGACGGACGACTTTCTGAGTAAGCCGGTCAACAAGTGGGAACTGATTACGCGCGTCAGAACGATGCTCAAATTGAAGCACCTGACCGACAGACTCGAACGCACCCTGGCATACCTGAGCGAAGTTGAGTCGCAGGTGCAATATGGAAGTAATGAGAAAGGGTGAGGTACCGGGGATAATACTTTTCGGCCCTCTTTCGGGCGGCTTGCGCCGCCGCGCTTCTGTTGTTACGACGTGCCGCCGCACTTTTTTTGCTTTGTTGTGCAGTTGCTTTTTTTTTGCACAGATACAAACCTTGACAAAGGTAATTCAGGCTGATAGTGTATGTTTCTGGGGTAAATGCAAACTTTAATAATATTTCTTGGGTTTTGCTGTAAGGTGAAATTATGAAGAATCTTCAAATAGTATTATTGGTGAGTGTTCTGGTTTGTGTGTCGAGTTGTGTTGACCAGGCCCAGCAGGGGCAAAAAGCAGGAGGTCTAAAGGCGGACGAGCTTCTGATAGCCGATTTCGAAGGGACCGGCTACGGCGCCTGGGAGGCTACAGGGGATGCCTTCGGAACTAGTCCGAGGTGGCGGGATACGGGGGATATGGGAGAAATAAGCTACTTCGAGGGCAGGGGGCTGGCTACAAGCTGTCAGGACGGTGATGAACCTACCGGTACGTTAACCTCGCCTGATTTTACAATCGAGCGAGACCATATCGTTTTCCTTATCGGCGGGGGGGATGAAAGGGGACGTACCTGCATAAATTTACTTGTGGACGGCGAAGTGGTTCGCAGTGCCGAGGGCGATGAAAGTGATATGCTCGATTGGGAGAGCTGGGATGTCTCGGAGCTGAAGGGAAAAACAGCCCGCATCCAGATTGTGGACCGGGTTCGCGGCGACTGGGGACATATCAGCGTTGACCATATCTACCAGAGCGATGCGGCCGGTAAATATGTGGAAAAAACCCGCCGGTTCCGTATCGACAGCAAGTACCTGAACTTTCCGGTGGATAACGAGGCGCGAAGCCGATTAATAAGTTTTATCATCGATGATGAAGTGGTACGCGAATTTGAGATATCATTAGCCGATGACAAGCCGGAATACTGGGTGTTTCTCGATGTGAGTGAGTTTAAGGGAAACAACGCTGTTGTCAGAATTGACAAGTATAATCCGGATAAAGGCAAAGGCTTCGATTCGATATTCCAGGCTGATACATTTCCGGGCCAAGAGAAGGTTTATAAAGAAAAGCTTCGGCCTCAGTTTCATTTTACATCGAAACGGGGCTGGAATAACGACACGAACGGATTGGTCTATTATGACGGCGAATATCACATGTTCTATCAGCACAATCCTTACGGCTGGCCGTGGGGCAATATGACATGGGGTCATGCGGTAAGCACCGACCTTGTACACTGGAAAGAGCTTGGCGATGCGATTCATCCGGATGAACTTGGCACAATTTTTTCAGGCGGGGCCGTTGTTGACCATAAAAATACATCGGGCTTTCAAACCGGCGCCGAGAAGCCGATTGTATGCTTCTATACGTCGGCAGGAGGGACTAATCCATGGTCGGAGGGACAGCCTTTCACCCAGTCGATAGCCTACAGTAACGACCGTGGCAGGACCTTCACAAAGTACCAGGGCAATCCAATCATAGGGCACATCAGGGGCGGCAACCGTGACCCGAAGGTAATATGGCACGAGCCGACGGGCAAATGGGTGATGGTGCTTTATATTGAGGAGAGCGAGATGGCTTTCTTTACCTCGGACGATTTGAAGAACTGGACCGAGACGAGCAGGCTAAAAAGTTTTCATGAGTGTCCGGAGCTGTTCGAGTTGGCGTTAGACGGCGACCGCAATAATAAAAAGTGGGTTCTATATGGTGCATCCGGTGATTATTTCGTGGGCGAGTTCGACGGCAGAGAATTCAAGCCCGAAACCGAAGCTATACGTTTTAGCTACGGCAACTGCTTTTATGCTTCGCAGACATTTAGCGATATTCCCGAATCAGACGGCAGGCGTATCCAGATGGCGTGGGGCCAGGTGGATATGGAAGGTATGCCTTTTAACCAGATGATACTTTTTCCTGTTACCCTGAGTTTAAAGACGACCGAGCAGGGCCCTCGTTTGCTTGCCAGACCCGTTAAGGAAATTCGCAAAATTCAAGGTCGAAAATATCATTACAGAGGCAAAACACTTCAATCCGGAGAGATTCTGGACACCAAAATTAAAAGTGAACTATTCGAGATCCGCGCGGGCTTTTCAGTCGGCGATGCGACGGAGTTCGGGTTTGTAATTCGGGGCATACCTGTAGTATATAACACCGCCGAGAGGATTCTGACCTGCCAGGATATGCGTGCACCTCTTGAGCCGGAAAAGGGCAGAATAAACTTGGCGATACTGGTGGACCGGACGAGCTTTGAAATCTTCGGCAATAACGGCAGGATTTATATGCCGATGCGGGTATATCCAGACCCGGATAATAAAACATTGGAGGTTTACAGCGAAGGCGGCGAGACGCGCATCGGCTACCTGAGAACCTATGAGCTAAAGTCAATCTGGCAATAAAAACAGAGAAATAGGAAGAAAACTGATGCCTGTAAATATTAGTGCTGTATTAATGGGCTGGTAGAAATAATCTTTAGAAAACAAGACTTTTTTTCTTGCGTCATAGGGTGTTTGTGGTAATATATAGGTACTTGGAGATCGAACAACTGCTGTTTTTGACAATTAAATAATTTTTTGCACTGAATTTTTAGCGTTCCACTCAAAACCGCCAGTTTTGAATTCGAGAAACGCAGGAAGTCGGTGCCCCGATATGGGGCGTCGCTTGCGTGTTCTCGAATGGCTCTGGCGGGCCTTGAGTGGGCACGATGTAGCGGTGCCCTTTTTCGTGCGCTGCGATTAGTCAGAGGACAGAAAACAGATGACAAAGGACGGAAATCAGAAAACGGAAGCGAGGCGGCGCAAGCCGCCCGAAAAGACTGAGGCCTGCCGGCGCAAGCCGGCGGATTCTGAGTTTTATTCGGCCGCTTGCGCGGCACGGCTTCTGTAAACAAATAACTGATAACGGATTACCAGTTACCAATAGCCAGCAACCAAACGTGAAAGGCGAAAATAGTATGAAAAAGTTTGTTTTGTGTCTGTGTGTGTTTGTAGTTTTTGGTTTTTGCTCGGTTGTGTTGGGAGAGACCGAGCCTAACGATCTAACCGGTATTACTTATACCACTTTCGGAATAGCGGAAGCTCAGGGAACATGCCCATCTTGGTTCGAAGCGTTTTCAAGGGATGGTTATGACGGCGGGCAACTAACTATCGAACTTGACGGATGTCAAATTGTTGACTATGAGATTTTCACCAGAGCACAGAACGCCGGTCCGGGATACATAGCAAATTTAGAACCTGATGATCTGATTATCGTGTGGGATGAAGATACCGACCATGGTAGTGACGAGCAGTACAAAAATTTCACTTTTAACGGAACCTATGTTGCTGAGCCTGATTGTGATTATGTTCAGTTGTCAACGACAGACAGCAGTACAAACTGGGCAATCTACAGAGTCACCTCAAGCGGGAGGCTGGACAAGGGGTCGGCTGGAATGAATGAGCATGAAGCGATCCATATTGAGGGAAATCTGTTGGACTTTGAAAAGACAGATGACATCGGCAATGGCGGGTGTGCCGGTCCGGGTGATGAGTTCACTTATACGGTCTGCTGGAATAACACAAGCGGCGATACTTTTGAAAATGCCTATATCGTTGACTATCTGCCCCAATGGGTGGACTATGACTGGCTTATAAGTATCGTACCATACGAGACCGACCCGAATTATAGTCAGGATGAACATACCTATACCTGGCAGCTTGGAGATATTGCCCCGGATGATTCGGGGTGTGTATCGCTGACGGTAACGGTTAATGAAAATGCCGAGCCGGGTATGGATATGCGTAACATGGCTAAGCTTTGGGCAGACCCGAATATATTAGTCGCATGGCATTTCTTAGATACGCCGGTGTGCTGCTGGGTGGATGACCCTAATATTATATATGTCGATATGTCGGCGGAGGGGAGTAATAGCGGTATCGACTGGACCAATGCATATTCGGGCCGGGAGGGCCTGCAAAGGGCGATAACAAGGGCAACCGATTCTACATGCGAGGGCCCCTTTAGTATCTATGTTGCGGCGGGGACTTACAGTCCGGGCAACTTTTCATCGGACAGTTTCCGGCTGCCGGAGGGCAGCAGGGTCTATGGCGGATTTATGCCGGGCGGCTCCGATGTAAGCAGCCGCAACCCGGATTTGTATAAGACCGTCCTGACGGGTTATGAACTTAACGATACGGTTGTTACGATGGCCGATGATATCGCGTCGGATGCGAATTTTCCGGTGGATGAAAACACGCTCTTAGACGGCTTTACAATCACCGATGCGGTCGAATACGGCATCTATGGCACGGGTGTTGATTTTACGATAGTAAACTGCACGGTTACAGACAGCGGACAACAAGGAATTTATGCCGCTGATTGTAATGTATCACTTCATTGGTGTGTGATTGATGGTAGTGGAGAAGAGGGAGTTTATCACGAAGGTGAAGGCGATACAATAACTGTTAAAAATTGCCAAATTTCCAATAATAACAGGTATGGCATTTTTTGCGAAGATTCAACACCCGCGGTTAAAAACTGCGTTGTCCTTAATAATGGTTTTTTGGGAGATGGTTTTCAAGGCATTAACATATATTTGCCGACAGAAGTACCCATACTATACAACAACACGGTTATTTATAATGCAACAGAGGGCATCGCATGGACTGATGATACGAACAGTGAGGGCGACCCGAACCACCCGGACTATCCCGACATACAAAACTGCATCCTGTACTACAACAACGACGGCGGTGCGCAGGTAACAGGATTCGACCAGGATACCTGTGCTTCATATTGCGACATTGAAGGTTGTAACGAGGTCAATAATAATATTAACGATACACCGGGATTTATGCTTGTATTTGACCCTGAGGACCCATGTAGCACAACTAATCCATATCATTATCATTTGGCTTTCGATTCACCCTGTATGGACATGGGCAATCCGAATCACGATGCAAATGATGTGGGTTTGTACGATATAGACGGCGAAGACAGGCTCGCAAACGCCCGGGTAGATATCGGGGCAGATGAGAACAACTTGTGCGATTCCGGCAATCAGGATGACATCTTCAATGACCTTGACTGGAACCTTGACGGGACGGTGGACAGCTATGAGCTTTGCGTTTTTGCCGGTGCATGGCTTACACGCGACCCCAACGACCCGGACATAATTACAGACCCAAACTTTGCAGATGACCCCGATTATGCTGACACCGAGACGCTGGAAATGTGGCGCCAAACCTGGGATCCCTTATACAACCTTGATGAGGACTATGATGTTGATTACGGCGACTTTGCCGTCTTTGCACAAAATTGGCTGTGGCGGACATGCTGGAAGCAAAACCCGCTTGACCTGATGGAGATGATGGCGATGGGCGGCGGAGAAGGAATGTTTGCGATGTCTGGCGTGAGCGGAGTCGAAGAGATGATGATGCCTGTGGAGATGGATTCTGTATCTGTGTCTTTGGCAGAACCTGAACCAGAGGAGGCCGAGTTATCAACCGCCGAGCTTGCTTCATTAGCAGAGGGCATCTATGGAATCATCAAGTATATTGATACAGCCATAGAAGAAGGTTACGAAAACGCCGAGAACCTTTATGAGTTGAAGGACTTTTTAGAGGGTGTCCTGCAGGACCTGCAGGCAGGGCTTTAAGCAAAAAATACTTGAAATGAACGAATCAACTTAGTATAATATGACTATACTTTGGAAAGGAAAATAACGATGAAAAGACTAATTCCATGTCTATTATTGCTACCTGTCTTTGTAACAATATCTTTTGGTGAGATTGTGTTCGACTATACAATCTCGGATACTTACGAAGGCAGTGTTATGCTAAATAGCGAATCTCTTTTGGTAACAGGTGCCGGAGCTCTTCAGATTGACGCAAAGGGTGAAAGCTATATTGAAGTACAAGGAACCGACCCACTGCAACAGTTTGTTGGTGGCATCTATACCCTTGATCTGGATGATTTCAGTATCTTGAATTATTACGATGGAGAGACAAGCCTCTTTACCATTTACGATGATGCGACAGCAACTTTTAGTGGTGGCAGTATAAATTACATCTCCAGTTTTCAGGATTCCGACCTAATTCAACACATTACCTTCATTGCCGATGTGGACAGTATTGACTTGACGGGCAACTTACTTACCGGCGACTGGCTTAACGACGGCGGTTCGTTTTCGATAACGCTTTTAGACCAAACCGGCTATGACTCCGTTTATTCCAACATCAATTTTGTCCCGGAACCGGCCACGATTGCTTTGTTCGGCTTAGGCTACCTTCTGCTCAGGAAAAGGACATGAAGGGGGCCGGATTTTGCTACGCTTAACGATTTTGCCTTTGGCCCTTCGGCAGGCTCAAAGGCTGTCATACAAAGACGGCGTTGATATTATACTCCGGCAGACAGTAAAGCAGTTACAGGTTACTTTTTGAGGGCGTAGTGGAGCAGTACTTCATCTGAATGGTGAAGCCTGCGGCAGGCCTCGCGGGCGATGTTCAATAACAAAATGCTGTAAAGCTCCAGGTCCTGCTTGTAAATTGAAAGAAGAGCCTGCCTTGACAGTACAATCAGCTCGGTATCTTCGGTGGCCGTGGCTGTTGCTACATGAGGCTGAATACCGATAACAGACGTCTCGCCGAAACAGTCGCCCTGGCCGAAAACAACCAACTCAAACAGCGTGTCGTCCTTACCGACAACCAGTTTAATCCGGCCGGATTGGATAATATAGATGTGGCTCGGTTCGGCTCCCTGGAAAAATACGACCTCACCGGCTTTATAGGAGACTCTCCGGAGTAGTTTAAATAGCAAGTCAAGCTGTTTAACGGTCAGGCCTGCAAAGATGGATATTTTGTTGATAATGGGCAGGACGGTTTCGATATTAAGAAGCGTCTGATACTAATGGCACTGTCATGTTTTTCTTTCGGTATGCGCACAATACAACCTCTGCGCGCGACTATATTTTAAAATTTTAGCCGAGCGTTAATACTTTCAGTCCTCTCTGGCCGAGATTATATGTA